>CP116227.1:1200000-1515000 GCA_038184435.1 Nocardioides alkalitolerans
TCCGCGCCCTTCCGGTGGACCGCCACCGTCACCCCGGGCGGCGACCTCGGACCGGCCCTCGACGTGCAGCTCTACCTGGGCTCGGCCACCACGGGGGACGACACCACGTACCCGCGCACCGAGGGCTGTGCGACCACCACGACGCCCGTCGTCAGCGGCACGACCGCCACCCGGCTCGACCCGGGCGCGGTCGGCACCGCCGGGCAGACGCTGTGCATCCGCGTCGCCCTGCCCTCGTCGGTCGGCGACGCCTACCAGGCGCGCACCTCGGGCTCGGTCTCCGTGCGGCTCGACGCGACCCAGGCCCTGCCATGAGGCGCCTCGGCCTCGTGGCCGGCACGGTCGCGCTCGTCCTGTCCCTGGTGAGCGCGGCGTGGGCGGTCTTCACCGACACGGCGACCGTCCGGGCCGGGTCGGCGACCGGAAGCGCGACGGCGTTCACGTCGGGCTCGCTGGGAACCCCGGGCACGCCGGTGGTCGCGGCCCAGGCGACACCGACCAGCGCCCTCACCCTGACCTGGACGGCCGCGAGCGTCACCGGTGGGGGCACGGGCGCGACGCCGTCGGGCTACGAGGTGCTCCGCTGGTCCGCGGCGACCGGGGGCACGGCCACCACGGTGTGCACGACCACCACGGCCGTCACCTGCAGCACGACGGCGCCGACGAGCGGCGCGGCCTGGTTCGCGGTCCGCGCGCGGATCGGTGGCGCCTGGGCGCGGGACTCGGCCCGCGCGGCCTGGGTCGACACGGTGGCGCCGACGGCGTCCTTCACCCAGCCCACCAACGGGCTGAGCCTGCTCGCCGGGGTGCTCGCGAGCAACGTGACCACGTCCTGCGGGGCCGGCGCGGTCGCCTGCGGCACCGCGTCGGACTCCTCGACGACCGCCTCGGCGCAGTACCGCTTCGTCCGGGGCGGCACGCAGTGCTGGAACGGCTCCGCGTGGGTCGCCGGCAGCAACGCCGCGTGCGCGGCGGGGGTCTACCAGGCCGGGACGGTGCAGCAGGGGACGTCGCCCACGACCACCGCCACCTGGCGCGTGCCCGGCACACCGGGCGGCGTGAACGGTGCCTACAACGCGCTGACGAGCTACACCCTCGCGATCCGGCTGACCGACGCGGCGGGCAACCGCACGGACGCGTCGATCAGCTTCTCGACGCTCCTCTGAGCCCCGCCGTCATGCGGACGGTGCCGACGGCGCGCGCACCGCCCGCTAGCGTCACCCCTCGTGTCCCGCCCCACCGCGCCGTACGTCGGCGTCCTCGCCCTCCAGGGGGACGTGCGGGAGCACGTCGCCGCCCTCACGGCCCTCGGTGTCGACGCGGGTCCGGTGCGCCGGCCCGCGGAGCTCGACCGGTGCGACGGGCTCGTGCTGCCCGGCGGGGAGTCGACGACCATCGGCCGGCTGGCCCGGCACTTCGACATGCTCGCGCCGCTCCGCGCGTACGTCGCGGCCGACCGCCCGGTGCTCGGCACGTGTGCCGGGATGGTGCTGCTGGCCGACCGGGTGCTCGACGGCACCCCGGCCCAGCAGGACGGCAGCGAGATGGTCGGCGGCCTCGACGTGACCGTCCGGCGCAACGCGTTCGGGCGCCAGGTCGACTCGTTCGAGACCCCGATCCTGCTCCACGGCGCAGAGGTGTCCGTGCCGGGCGTGTTCATCCGGGCCCCCTGGGTCGAGGCCGTCGGGCCGGGGGTCGAGGTGCTGGGACGGGTCGAGGCGTCCCCGGCGCAGGGCGACGCCGCAGGTAGGATCGTCGCGGTCCGGCAGGGCGCCGTGCTCGCGACGTCGTTCCACCCCGAGATCGGGGCGGTCGGCGGGTCGGTGGTGCACCGCCTGCTCCTGGACGTGATCGACGAGGCGGCGAGCGCCGCTCGAGGCAGCTGAGAAGAAGAGGTAGCGCATGTCCGGCCACTCCAAGTGGGCGACCACGAAGCACAAGAAGGCCGCGATCGACGCCAAGCGCGGCAAGCTGTTCGCCAAGCTCATCAAGAACATCGAGATCGCGGCCAAGATGGGCGGCCCCGACCTCGGCGGCAACCCGACGCTCTACGACGCCGTGCAGAAGGCGAAGAAGCAGTCGGTCCCCAACAAGAACATCGACGCGGCCGTGAAGCGCGGCGGCGGTCTCGACGGCGGCGGCGTCGACTACGAGACGATCATGTACGAGGTCTACGGGCCCCAGGGCGTCGCGCTCCTCGTCGAGTGCCTCACCGACAACCGCAACCGCGCCGCGATGGAGGTGCGCACCGCGGTGACCCGCAACGGCGGCACCATGGCCGACCCGGGCTCGGTCTCCCGGCTCTTCCAGCGCCGCGGCGTCGTCGTGGTCGCCAAGGAGCAGGACGGCAAGGTCGTCTCGGAGGACGAGGTCATCGAGGTCACCCTCGACGCCGGTGCCGACGAGGTCGCCGACCACGGCGACACGATCGAGGTGCAGTCGGAGCCGGGCGACGTGGTCGCGGTGCGCACCGCCCTGCAGGAGGCGGGCATCGACTACGACTCCGCCGAGGTGCAGTTCGTCGCGACCATGGACATCCCGGTGACCGAGCCCGAGGCCGCCGGCAAGGTATTCCGGCTCGTGGACGTCGTCGACGACCTCGACGACGTGCAGAACGTGTTCACCAACGCCGACATCCCCGACGAGGTCATGGAGCAGGTCGACGCCTGATCCGGCTCCTCCCGCCGCCCCGGCGCGTCGGCGCCCGCGACGGGCGCCGCGCCGGATAGCGTGCGCGGCTAGAACAGACGTTCGACGTCGAGGGAGGGTGGCATGCGCGTCCTGGGGATCGACCCCGGTCTGACCCGCTGCGGCGTGGGTGTCGTGGAGGGCCGGCTCGGGCGTCCGCTGACCCTGGTCGACGTCAACGTCATCCGCACGTCGGCGAGCGTCGCCGTGCCGGAGCGCCTCGTCACGATCGAGCGGGGCGTCGAGGCCTGGATCGAGGAGCACCGGCCCGACGTGGTCGCCATCGAGCGCGTCTTCGCCCGGTCCGACGTGAGCACGGTGATGGGGACGGCGCAGGCGAGCGGCATCGCGATGGTGGTCGCCGCGCGCCGGGGCATCACGGTCGCGCTCCACACGCCGAGCGAGGTCAAGGCGGCCGTCTCCGGCAGCGGCCGGGCCGACAAAGCCCAGGTGGGCGCCATGGTCACCCGGATCCTGCGGCTGGACGCGATGCCCAAGCCCGCCGACGCGGCCGACGCGCTGGCCCTCGCTATCACGCACATCTGGCGGGGCGGGGCGCAGCAGCGGCTGGAGGCGGCGACCGCCGCGGGCGCCGGGAGCACCGCACCGAACAGGTACGCCGCGGCCGTCGCCGCACACGGGAGGCAGGGCATGAGCGGGAGGAAGCAGGGATGATCGCGTTCGTGCGGGGCGAGGTCGCCGCCGTCGGACTGACCTCGGCGGTCGTGGCCGTCGGCGGGATCGGGCTGGAGCTCCAGTGCACGCCCGGCACGCTGGCCACGCTGCGTCGGGGCGAGCAGGTCACCCTGCCGTCGAGCCTCGTCGTGCGCGAGGACTCCCTGACGCTGTTCGGCTTCCTCGACGATGACGAGAAGCAGGTCTTCCAGCTCGTGCAGACCGCGTCGGGGGTGGGGCCCAAGGTCGCGCAGGCGATGGTCGCCGTGCTGCGGCCCGACGAGCTGCGGCGGGCGGTGCGCGACGAGGACGTGAAGACGCTCACCCGCGTGCCCGGCATCGGCCCGAAGGGAGCGCAGCGCATCATCCTCGAGCTCAAGGACAAGGTCGGCGTCGCCGGCACGTCCGCCGCCCTGCCCGATGGCACCACGGCGCCGGCGGCGGGCTGGCGCGAGCAGGTCCACGGCGGTCTCGTCGGTCTCGGCTGGACCGCGAAAGAGGCCGACAAGGCCGTCGAGGGCGTCGCCCCGCAGGCCGGCGACACCCCCGACGTGGGCGCGCTGCTGCGCGCCGCGCTGCAGTCGCTGAGCCGGGCGTGAGCGGCGCGGAGATGTCGTACGACGACGAGCTCGACGCCGCGGAGGAGATGCACCTGCGGTCGCTGGTGGCTGCCGAGGCGGACGGCGACGAACGGGCGGTCGAGGCCGCGCTGCGCCCGCGGACCCTCGACGAGGTGGTCGGCCAGGTGCGGGTGCGCGAGCAGCTCGGCCTCGTGCTCGAGGCGGCCCGCCGCCGCGGCCGGACGCCCGACCACGTGCTGCTGTCCGGACCTCCGGGGCTCGGCAAGACGACGCTCGCCATGATCATCGCCGCCGAGATGTCGGCGCCGCTGCGCCTCACCAGCGGCCCGGCGATCACCCACGCCGGCGACCTCGCGGCGATCCTGTCGGGCATGAACGAGGGCGACGTCCTCTTCGTCGACGAGATCCACCGCATGTCGCGCCCTGCGGAGGAGATGCTCTACATGGCGATGGAGGACTTCCGGGTCGACGTCGTCATCGGCAAGGGCCCGGGGGCGACGGCCATCCCCCTCGAGATCCCGCCCTTCACGCTCGTCGGGGCCACCACGCGCGCGGGCCTGCTCCCGGGGCCGCTGCGGGACCGCTTCGGGTTCACGGCGCACCTCGAGTTCTACGAGCCGGACGACCTGGACCGCATCGTCCGACGCTCGGCCGGCCTGCTCGGCTGCGAGGTCGAGCTCGACGGCACGGCGGAGATCGCCTCCCGCTCCCGCGGCACGCCGCGCATCGCCAACCGGCTGCTCCGCCGCGTGCGCGACTACGCGCAGGTCCGTGCCGACGGGGTCGTCACCCGGGCGGTGGCCCGGGCCGCGCTCGACCTCTACGAGGTGGACGCGTCCGGGCTCGACCGCCTCGACCGCGCCGTGCTCGACGCCCTCTGCCGGCGGTTCGGGGGAGGCCCCGTCGGGGTCTCGACCCTCGCCGTCGCCGTCGGCGAGGAGCGCGAGACGGTCGAGGAGGTCGCGGAGCCGTTCCTGGTGCGCCAGGGCCTCCTCGCCCGTACGCCGCGGGGCCGCGTGGCCACGCCGGCCGCCTGGGCCCACCTCGGGCTGCGGGCGCCGGCGGGAGCCTGGGCCGACCCGGTCGACGCACCGCTCTTCGAGGGCTGACCCCGCCGGGTCGGCGCCCCGGCGCCGGGTCCGGATAGGATCGCCGCAGCCCCCGGGCTCCACGTCGCCGATCGGAAGAGACCCTTCTCTCGTGTACGAGCTGCTGTTCCTTGTCGTCATCGTCTTCTTCTTCTGGCTGGTGCTGATCCGCCCGCAGCAGCGCCGGGCGAAGGCGCAGCTCGAGCTCCAGCGGTCGCTGCAGGCGGGCCAGCGGGTCATGCTGACCAGCGGTGTCTTCGGCACCCTGGTGGACGTCGAGTCCGGCGACAACGTGACCGTGGAGCTCGCTCCCGGCGTGGTCGTCGAGGTCGTCCGCGGCGCGATCGCCGTGGTGGTCCCCGAGGCTGCCGACGAGCCGGAGGCGGCCCCGACCGACGCCGACGCGGTCGTCGACCTCGACAAGCGGGCCGACGAGAGCTGAGATGAGCGCGGTCGCGTCACGCGGCTCCCGTGGCGCGGTCCTCTACGCGCTGCTGCTCCTCACGACCATCGGTCTGCTGCTCCTGACGGCGACCTGGACGCCCCGGTGGGGCGTGGACGTGCTGGCCGGCACCCGGGTCGTCGTGACCCCGGCCGACCCCGACGCCTCCGACGCCGACCTCGACGCGACGGCGGCCGAGCTCCAGGCGCGTGCCCGTGCGGCCGGCGCCCCCGGCGCGACCGTGCGACGGGGTGGCGACGGCGCCTTCCTCGTCGCCCTCCCCGGACGACCCGACGAGCGGGTGCTCGACGCGCTCCGGTCCAACGACCAGGTCGCGCTCCGCGGGGTGGCGGCTGTCGGGCTCACCCTCCCGAGCCTGCCGCCGCCCCCGTCGGGCGCCCCGACGCCCGCGCCGACGACCGACTTGCCGACGCCCGACGGGGCCGCGGAGGACTTGACCCTCGCCCCGGACCCGGCCTGGTCCGCAGCGCTGGCCGCCCTCCGGTGCGACGACCCGGCGACCGCCGCGGCACTGGCCGAGCAGGACGCCGACCCGCGACGTCCGCTGCTGGCGTGCGACACCACTGGTGTGCCGCTGCTGCTCGGGCCCGCCCTCGCCACCGGCACCGCCGTGGACGACGCCCGCGCCGAGCTGGACACCGGCACCTGGGCGGTGGACCTCGACCTCGAGCCCGCCGCCGCCGGGACGGTCGCCGCTGCCGTCGAGGACCTGATGCCCCTCGCGGAGGAGCGCGTCGCCGTGGCGGCCGAGGACGAGCCCGCCGAGCCCTCCTCGGCCCCCGACGACGACCAGGCGGAGGGATCCGTCGACCCGGAGGACGACGAGCGCCCCCCGCTCCGCGTGCTCGCGGTGACGCTCGACGCCGACCTCGCCGCCGTGGGGGACGCCCGGATCGACCTGCCCACCGCGCCGGACGGTGAGGAGGGTGCTGCGGACCCGGACGAGCGGGACGCGCCGGACGGGGCGGAGGGCGGCGCGGGCGCCGTCGTCGCGGTCGCCGTCGTCGCGGTCGCCGACCCCACGCTCGACCAACGCTCCGCCGCGGACGTCGCGGCCCGGGTGCGGGACGGCGCTCTGCCGGCCGCCGTCGGGTCCGTCGCCGAGGTGCGTCTCGGCTCCACGCTCGACCGCGACGAGGGCTCGCACGCGGCGGTCGCAGCGCTCCTCGGTCTCCTCGGTGCCGTGCTCGTGGCGCTGGCGCTGCTCCGCCGCCGCGCGGTCCTGCCCGTGGCGGCCGTCGTCGGCACCGGCGCACTCGCTGCGCCGGGGCTGCTCGTGGCCGACCAGGTGCTCGGCCTGGCCCTGTCCCTGCCCGTCGCGGTGGCGACGCTCGGCACCCTCGGCGTCGCCTCGCTCCTGGCGGTCGGCATCCTCGTCGTGCAGGAGCGGGAGCTGCCCGGCCGCACGCCGTCGTCGGCCGCGTCCCGCGCCGGCGCCGAGGTCTGGCGCCGGTGGTGGCCGCCGGTCGCCGCGGGCGTCCTGGGTGCGGGCCTGGTGCGGCTGTCCGCCGGCGACCTCGTCGGCGACGTCGCCGTCGCGGTCGGCACCGTCCTGCTCGCCGCGCTGGTGACGGGCGGGACCCTGGTGCGCTCCGGGGCCGTGCTCCTGGCCGGGGGCGCGGGGGACGACGCCGTCGCGCCGGCGCCGGCCGTCCCGAGCACGCCGGGTGCCGCATCCACCGCGTCCCCGCCGGGGGCGTCGCGACCCACGCCCGTCGTGCTGGCCGCGCTCGCGCTGGTGGGACTGGTCGCCGTCACCGGCCTGGTGGTGCGGGGCGTCGCCTCCGACCCGGCCTTCACCGCGGGGGAGGAGCACCTCGTCACCGTGAGCGGCGACCCCGTCGACGCCCGGGGCGCGGTGCGGGACGCCGCGCGGGACGCGGGGGTCCCGGTGTCCTCGCTCCGCGACGCGGGGGAGCGCACCGTCCTGCTGACCACACCCACGCTCACGGACGCCGAGCGTTTCGACCTCGTGGGCGCGCTCCGCGCCGTACCGGTGGTCACGGGCCCCGTCACCACCGGCGGGTTCGACGCCGCCGGGTCGACCCGCGCCTGGCAGGTCGGGGCCGCGCTGCTCGCCCTCGCGCTGCTGGGCGGCGTGGTGCTCGGACGCCGTCTCATCGCCGCGCCGCTGCGCCTGGTGCCGGTGGTGCTGGCGGCGACCGCGGTCGACCTGCTCCTCGGGCTCGGCCTCGCGTCCTGGGTCGGCGTGACCTGGTCTCCCGCCACGCTCGCCGCCCTCGGTGTCGTCGCGGTGGTCGGCGTGACCACCCACCTCGCCGTCGTCGCCGACCGCGCGAGCGGGGCGCGGCTGGCGCCGCGGTACGTCGCGGGCAGCCTGCTGCACCTCCTTCCCCTCGCCGCCGTCGTGGTCGCCGCGCCCTCGGTCCGCGGACCCTTCGCCGTGGTGCTCGCCGGCCTGGCGGTCGCGCTCACCAGCGCGCTCTGCCTGACGGCCGCGGCCGCCGGGACGCAGGTCCCGGCACCCGGCGGACGTCCCGCCGTACCCCCGTCCCGCCCCGACCGAGAGGTGCCCGTCCCGTGATCCCCGTCCCCGGCTCCACCCCCACCCGCGACGAGCGGATCGCGGCCGGCGCCGCGGCGGTCGCCGCGCTCCTCGTCGACGTGCCCGACTTCCCCGAGCCGGGGGTGGTGTTCAAGGACGTCACCCCGCTGCTCGCCGACGCGGCGGGCTTCGCCGCGACGGTCGCCGCGCTCGCCGAGGCGGGCCGCGGCGACGACGGTTCCGTGGTCGTCGACAAGGTCGTCGGCATGGAGGCCCGCGGCTTCCTGTTCGGCACGCCGGTCGCGCAGGCCCTCGGCGTGGGCTTCGTGCCCGTCCGCAAGGCGGGGAAGCTGCCGCGCGAGGTGCTTGAGCAGTCCTACGCGCTGGAGTACGGCGAGGCGACGCTCGCCGTGCACGTCGACGGCGTGGCGCCGGGGGAGCGCGTGCTCGTGGTGGACGACGTGCTCGCCACCGGCGGCACCGCCGTCGCCACCCGGGCGCTGGTCGAGCGCTGCGGCGCCCAGGTGGTCGGCTTCGCGCTGCTGCTGGAGCTCACGTTCCTGCCCGGCCGCGCGGCGCTCGGCGAGACGCCCGTGCTGACGCTCCACCAGGTCTGAGGGCGGCGACCCGGCGCACCGCGGTCCGTGCCGGGTCCGCGGACACGGTGTCGGCGCCAGCGCCTAGACTGGCGAAGGTGAGCGACGAGCGAGCGGGCAGCACGGGCGCAGAGGTCCGTTCGCGGGACGACGACGCCGTGCCCGCGGGCGGCGAGACCGCCCCCGTCGTAGGCCCCGGCGCGACCGACTCCGACGCCTCCGAAGCCTCCGGCGCCCCCGCCGACGACGCAGGGCGCGCCGCCTGGCTCCGCGCCCGTCGCCCCACGCCGGGTCGCGACGTCGCTACCGCCCCGACGCGCAGCACGGAGTCGGTGACGTCGGCCCGCAGCATGCGGGCGCGGCTCGCGCGGATCGGCACGCGGAGCCAGCCCGGCAACCCCGTGCTCGACCCGCTGTTCCGCGCCGTCCGCGCCAACCACCCCAAGGCCGACCTCGCGCTCCTGGAGCGGGCGTACCTGACGGCCGAGCGGATGCACGGCACGCAGATGCGCAAGAGCGGCGACCCCTACATCACGCACCCGCTCGCCGTGACGACGATCCTCGCCGAGATCGGCATGACGGAGCCGACGCTGGTGGCGGCCCTGCTCCACGACACGGTCGAGGACACGCCCTACACGCTGGACGAGCTGCGCGCCGACTTCGGCGACGAGGTCGCGCTGCTCGTCGACGGCGTGACGAAGCTCGACAAGGTGCAGTACGGGGACTCGGCGCAGGCCGAGACCATCCGCAAGATGATCGTCGCGATGTCGCGCGACATCCGCGTGCTCGTCATCAAGCTCGCCGACCGGCTGCACAACATGCGCACGCTGCGCTACGTCAAGCAGGAGACGCAGGAGCGCAAGGCCCGCGAGACCCTCGACATCTTCGCGCCGCTCGCCCACCGCCTCGGCATGAACACGCTGAAGTGGGAGCTGGAGGACCTGGCGTTCGCGACGCTGCACCCGAAGATCTACGACGAGATCGTGCGTCTCGTCGCCGACCGGGCGCCCTCGCGCGACCAGTTCCTCGCCGAGGTGATCGCCCAGGTCACGGCCGACCTGAAGGACGCCAAGATCAAGGCGACCGTCACCGGGCGGCCGAAGCACTACTACTCGATCTACCAGAAGATGATCGTCGGCGGTCGCGAGTTCACCGACATCTACGACCTGGTCGGCATCCGCGTGCTCGTCGAGGAGGACCGCGACTGCTACACGGTGATGGGCACCGTGCACCAGCGCTGGAACCCGGTGCTCGGCCGGTTCAAGGACTTCATCGCGATGCCGAAGTTCAACATGTACCAGTCGCTCCACACCACCGTGATCGGCCCGCAGGGCAAGCCGGTGGAGATCCAGATCCGCACGTTCGCCATGCACAAGCGGGCGGAGTACGGCGTGGCGGCGCACTGGAAGTACAAGGAGGACAACCGCGCCGGCGTCGACACCGACCGGCTCGGCGACCCCGACGACATGAACTGGGTGCGCCAGCTGCTCGACTGGCAGTC
Organism: Nocardioides alkalitolerans; assembly: GCA_038184435.1. NCBI lineage: Bacteria > Bacillati > Actinomycetota > Actinomycetes > Propionibacteriales > Nocardioidaceae > Nocardioides > Nocardioides alkalitolerans. The sequence continues at coordinate 1,210,099 of CP116227.1, forward strand.
CGACGTCGAGGACCCGAGCGAGTTCCTCGACTCGCTGCGCTACGAGATCAACCGCGCCGAGGTCTACGTCTTCACCCCGCGCGGCGACGTCATCGCGCTCCCGACCGGCGCGACACCGGTCGACTTCGCGTACGCGGTCCACACCGAGGTGGGCCACCACACGATCGGCGCCCGCGTGAACGGCCGGCTGGTGCCGCTCGAGTCCACGCTCGACAACGGCGACGTCGTCGAGGTGTTCACCTCCAAGGCGCAGACCGCCGCGCCGTCTCAGGACTGGCTGACCTTCGTCAAGTCGCCCCGCGCCCGCTCCAAGATCCGCGCGTGGTTCACCAAGGAGCGTCGCGAGGAGGCGATCGAGCGCGGCAAGGACCAGCTCGCGAAGCTGATGCGCAAGGAGGGCCTGCCCCTCAAGCGCCTCATGTCCGCGGAGACGCTGCGGCTCGCGGCGGTCCACTTCAAGCTCGACGACATCACGGCGCTCTACGCCGCGGTGGGCGAGGGCAACCTCTCCGCCCAGGCCGTCGTACGCCGCGTGATCGACCTCCACGGCGGCGAGGAGGGCGCACGGGAGCACGCCGCCGAGGGCGTCACGATCACGTCGCCGCGGCGGTCGCGGAAGGTCACGCCGAGCAGCACCGAGTCGGGCGTCATCGTGCGCGGCGTCGCCGACGTGTGGGTGAAGCTCGCCAAGTGCTGCACGCCCGTGCCGCCCGACCCGATCCTCGGCTTCGTCACCAAGGGCGGCGGGGTCTCCGTGCACCGGCAGGACTGCACCAACGCCGGCAACCTCCAGGGCCAGCCGGAGCGGCTCGTCGACGTGGAGTGGGCACCGACGGCGCAGTCGACGTTCCTCGTCAACATCCAGGTCGAGGCGCTCGACCGTGCGCGGCTGCTCTCCGACATCACCATGGTGCTCTCGGACGCCCACGTGAACATCCTCAGCGCGACCCTCAGCACCACGCGCGACCGCGTGGCGAAGAGCCGGTTCACGTTCGAGATGGCCGACGCGAAGCACCTCGACACCGTGCTCCGCGCCGTCCGCACCGTGCCGGGCGTCTTCGACGCCTACCGCGTCACGCAGTAGGTCGCCGCCCGCCCGGCAGGGCACCCCGCACCCCGTGACGGGCCCGGCCCCGCACCCAGGACGGGTGCGGGGCCGGGCTCGTGTGCGACGTGCCGACGGATCAGCCGAAGTCCTCCGACGCGCGGCGCGCGGCGTCGAGGAACATCTGGCGGGAGGCGAGGTTGCCCTCGAGCTCGGTGACCTTCTTCTGGTTGCCGGCGGCGCGGGCCTGCTCCAGCTCGGCCTCGACCTCGGCGATCGCCGACTCGAGCTTGGTGATGACGTCGTTGGCGCGGGCGGACTTCTCCGGGTCGGAGCGGCGCCACTGCTCGTCCTCCACGCCGCGCAGCGCCTGCTCGACGCGGCGCATCCGGCCCTCGAGGTCCTTCATGCGCTCGCGCGGCACCTTGCCCGCGGCGTCCCAGCGCTCGGCGAGGTCACGGAAGGTGCGCTTGGCGGCCTCGAGGTCCTGCACGGGCACGAGGGCCTCGGCCTCGACGAGGATCTGCTCCTTGACCTCGGCGTTGGCGGCGAACTCGGCGTCGAGCTCGGAGTTGGCGGCGTCGCGCGCGCCGAAGAACGCGTCCTGAGCGGCGCGGAAGCGACGCCACAGCGCCTCGTCCACGTCGCGGGGGGCGGGCCCGGCGGCCTTCCAGTCGCGCATGAGGTCGCGGTAGCGGCCGGCGGTCGGACCCCACTCCGTCGAGGTCGCGAGCGCCTCGGCCTCGACCACGAGCCGCTCCTTGACGGCGCGCGCGCCCTCGCGCTTCTCGTTCAGCTGGGCGAAGTGCGACTTCCGTCGGCGGGTGTACGCCGTCCGCGCGCCCGAGAACCGCCGCCACAGCGCGTCGTCGGAGCTGCGGTCGAGGCGGGGGAGCGCTTTCCACTCCTCGAGCAGGTCGCGCAGGCGGTTGGCGCCGTTGCGCCAGTCGTCGCCCTCGGCGATGGCCTCGGCCGCGCTCGCGATCCGCTCCTTCTCGCCGCGGGCCGCGGCGACCTTCTCGGCGCGCTCGGCCTTCTTCACCTCGCGCTGGGCGTCGATCGTGGAGGTGAGCGCGTCGAGCCGCGTCAGCAGCGCGGCGAGGTCGCCGACGGCGTTGGCGTCGGTCACGGCCGCGCGGACCTTCTGCACGGAGGCGGCTGCGTCCTCGGGACCGACCGCGCCGCTCGAGATCCGCTGCTCCAGCAGGTCGACCTCGAACTTCAACGCGTCGTACCGGTCCGTGAAGAACTTCAGCGCCTCCGCGGGCGAGCCCTCCGGGTACTGCCCCACGGCACGTTCCCCGTCGGAGGTGCGCACGTAGACCGTGCCGTCCTCGTCGACCCGTCCCCACTCATGACCCGTCACGTGGTCGTCCTCTTCGCTCGCTGGCCGCTGGCCGCAGCCGCATGCGTCGGGGGTGTGCCCGTCCGTGCGACTACCGGGGGCCATGCTAGTCAGATGCGCCGAAGTGCGGGGGCACGAACCCACTCGGTACTGTGCTCGGGTGTTCATCGCCGGATTCCCCGCAGGCTCGTGGGGCACGAACTGCTACGTCGTCGCGACCGGCAAGGGCACGGAGTGCATCGTGGTCGATCCCGGCCAGGACGCGGCCGCGGGTGTCGAGCAGGTCGTGGCCGAGAACCGGCTCAAGCCCGTCGCGGTGCTGCTGACCCACGGACACATCGACCACATGTGGTCGGTGACGCCGGTGGCGGGCGCCTACGACGCGACGGCGTGGATCCACCCGCGTGACCGGCACCTGCTGAGCGACCCGATGGCCGGCATCTCCCGCGAGAGCGCCGCGATGCTGCTCGGCGGTCGCCACGAGTTCGTCGAGCCCGACGACGTCGCGGAGCTCGCGGACGGCCAGGCGCTCGAGCTGGCGGGCCTCACCTTCACCGTCGACCACACGCCGGGCCACACCGCCGGCTCCGTCACCTTCCGCACGCCGTACGGCGCGGCCGCGGGCCAGCCGGAGATCTCGGAGGTCATGTTCGCGGGGGACCTGTTGTTCAAGGGCTCCATCGGACGCACGGACCTCCCCGGCGGCGACCATCCGACGATGCTGCGCACCCTCGCGAGCAAGGTGCTCCCGCTGGCCGACGACGTCGTCGTGCTCCCCGGGCACGGCGAGCAGACCTCGATCGGTCGCGAGCGCGCGACGAACCCCTACCTGCTCGACCTCCTCGAGGACGACGGCGACGGCACCCCGCCGGTGCGCCGCGGCCTCTGAGCGCTCGACCGTCCCAGGAGATCCCCACCCCATGAGCAAGCCCACCCCGCTGAGCGGGTTCCCCGAGCTGCTGCCCGCCCAGCGGGTCGTCGAGCAGCTCGTCGTCGACACCCTGCGCCAGACCTTCGAGCTCCACGGCTTCGCCGGCATCGAGACCCGCGCCGTCGAGCCGATGGACCAGCTGCTGCGCAAGGGCGACACCTCGAAGGAGGTGTACGTGCTGCGGCGCCTGCAGGCCGACGAGGCGGGCTCGGACGCCGGCATCGGGCTGCACTTCGACCTGACCGTGCCGTTCGCCCGCTACGTCCTGGAGAACGCCGGGAAGCTGGAGTTCCCGTTCCGGCGCTACCAGATCCAGAAGGTGTGGCGCGGCGAGCGGCCGCAGGACGGGCGCTACCGCGAGTTCACGCAGGCCGACATCGACGTCATCGGCCGCGACACGCTGCCGTTCCACCACGACGTCGAGGTCACCAAGGTGATGCTCGACGCGCTGCGCCGGCTCGCGCACCCCGACGTCATCGGTCTGCCGGGCTTCCGGCTGCAGGTCAACAACCGCAAGCTCATCCAGGGCTTCTACCTGGGCCTCGGCCTGACGCAGGTCGACGAGGTCATGCGCCTCGTGGACAAGCTCGACAAGCTGCCGACGGAGAAGGTCGCCGAGCTGCTCGTCGCGGAGGCCGGGGCGACCCCCGAGCAGGCCGAGGCCTGTCTCCGCCTCGCCACCATCCGGTCCGACGACGACTCCTTCGTCGCGCAGGTGCGCGCCCTCGGCGTGACCCACGAGCTGCTCGACGAGGGGCTCGACGAGCTCGCGACCCTCGTGCGCGGCGCCGCCCCCCTGGCCGACGAGCACGTACGGATCACCGCCGACCTGTCGATCGCCCGGGGCCTCGACTACTACACGGGCACCGTGTTCGAGACGCGCCTCGACGGCTACGAGTCGATGGGCTCCATCTGCTCGGGCGGTCGGTACGACGCGCTCGCCTCCGACGGGCGCTCGACGTACCCCGGCGTCGGGATCTCGCTCGGCGTCTCCCGCGTGCTGGTGCCGCTGCTGTCCCGCGGCGTCCTGACGGGCAGCCGCTCCGTGCCCAGCGTCGTGCTCGTCGCGCTCACCGACGAGGCGACCCGCCCGGCGAGCGACGCCGTCGCCGACGCGCTCCGGGCCCGCGGCATCGCCTGCGAGGTCGCCCCCACGGCGGCCAAGTTCGGCAAGCAGATCAAGCACGCCGACCGGCGTGGCATCCCGTACGTCTGGTTCGTCGGCGCCGACGAGCAGGGCGCACCGACCCACCAGGTCAAGGACATCCGCGACGGAAACCAGGTGGACGCCGACCCGGCGGCCTGGACACCATCGACCGAGGACCTGCGTCCGCAGGTCGTCAGCCCCACCACCGAGGAGACAAGCTCGTGATCCGCACCCATGACGCCGGGGCCCTGCGCCCCGAGCACGTCGGCCAGACCGTCACCCTCGCCGGGTGGGTGGCCAAGCGGCGCGATCACGGTGGCGTGGCGTTCCTCGACCTCCGTGAGTCGAGCGGCGTGGCCCAGGTCGTCGTGCGCGACGAGGAGGTCGCCGGCGGGCTCCGCAACGAGTACTGCGTGAAGGTCACCGGCGAGGTCGCCCTGCGCCCGGAGGGCAACGCCAACGCCAACCTGGCGTCGGGCGAGATCGAGGTCATCGCGACCGAGGTCGAGGTGCTGTCGGCCGCCGCGCCGCTGCCGTTCCCGATCGACGACCACGTGGACGTCGGCGAGGAGGCGCGCCTGCGGCACCGCTACCTCGACCTGCGCCGTACGGGTCCGGGCCGCACGCTGCGCCTGCGCAGCGAGGTCAACCGCGCCGCGCGCGAGGTGCTGGCCGGGCACCAGTTCGTCGAGGTCGAGACGCCGACGCTCACGCGCTCGACGCCGGAGGGTGCCCGCGACTTCCTCGTGCCGGCGCGCCTGCAGCCGGGCAGCTGGTACGCCCTGCCGCAGAGCCCGCAGCTGTTCAAGCAGCTGCTGATGGTCGCCGGGATGGAGCGGTACTACCAGATCGCGCGCTGCTACCGCGACGAGGACTTCCGGGCCGACCGCCAGCCCGAGTTCACGCAGCTCGACATCGAGATGAGCTTCGTCGAGCAGGAGGACGTCATCGCCCTCGCCGAGGAGATCCTCACCGCGCTGTGGGCGCTCGTCGGTCACGAGGTGCCGACGCCGCTGCCGCGGATGACGTACGCCGAGGCGATGGCCCGGTTCGGCTCCGACAAGCCCGACCTGCGCATGGGCCAGGAGCTCGTCGAGTGCACCGACTACTTCAAGGACACGACGTTCCGCGTGTTCCAGGCGGAGTACGTCGGCGCGGTCGTGATGCCCGGCGGCGCCTCGCAGCCCCGCAAGCAGCTCGACGCGTGGCAGGAGTGGGCGAAGCAGCGCGGTGCCCGGGGCCTCGCCTACGTGCTGGTGCAGGAGGACGGCGAGCTGACCGGGCCCGTCGCCAAGAACCTGTCCGACACCGAGAAGGCCGGCCTGGCCGCGCACGTCGGCGCCGTCCCCGGCGACTGCATCTTCTTCAGCGCCGGTGCGACGAAGCCGATGCGCGCGCTCCTCGGCGCCGCCCGCCTCGAGATCGGACGTCGCTGCGGCCTCATCGACGAGTCGGCGTGGAGCTTCCTGTGGGTCGTCGACGCCCCGCTGTTCGAGCCCGCCTCCGACGCGGTCGCGAGCGGCGACGTCGCCGTCGGTGCGGGCGCGTGGACCGCGGTGCACCACGCGTTCACGTCCCCGAAGGACCCCGAGGGCTTCGACGCCGACCCCGGCAACGCGCTGGCGTGGGCGTACGACATCGTCTGCAACGGCAACGAGATCGGCGGCGGCTCGATCCGCATCCACCGCGAGGACGTGCAGAAGCGCGTGTTCGCGCTGATGGGTCTCGACGAGGCGGAGGCCGAGGAGAAGTTCGGCTTCCTGCTCGAGGCGTTCAAGTACGGCGCGCCCCCGCACGGCGGCATCGCCTTCGGCTGGGACCGGATCGTGGCGCTCCTGGCGGGCGTCGACTCGATCCGCGAGGTCATCGCGTTCCCGAAGTCGGGCGGCGGCTTCGACCCGCTGACCGCGGCCCCGGCGCCGATCACCCCGGCCCAGCGCAAGGAGGCCGGCGTCGACGCCAAGCCCGAGCCGAAGCCCGAGCCCGAGGCCTGATCCCTCGCCGAGTTGTCACGTACGACGCGTTCGTCGCGGCGTACGTGACAACTCGGCGCGGCAGGGAGCCGCGCCTCAGGGGTGGGTCGAGGGCGCCAGGAGGCGCTCGAGGTCGTCCTCGAGCTCGGTGGGGATGACGAACAGCAGCTCGTCGCCCGCCTCGAGCGGCTGCTCGGCGTCGGGCGTGTAGACCTGGCCGTCGCGCAGGATCGTGACGAGGGCGCAGTTGTCCGGGAACGGCACGAGCCCCGACGGGGTGCCGACGTACGGCGAGTCCTCGGGCAACGTCAGCTCCACGAGGTTCGCCTGGCCCTGGCGGAAGGTGAAGAGCCGCACGAGGTCGCCGACGGCCACGGCCTCCTCGACGAGGGCCGACATGATGCGCGGCGTCGACACGCTGACGTCGACGCCCCAGGCCTCGCCGAAGAGCCACTCGTTGTCGGGGTGGTTGACCCGCCCGACGGTGCGCGGCACCGCGAACTCGGTCTTCGCCAGCAGCGACGTCACGAGGTTGGCCTTGTCGTCGCCGGTCGCGGCGATCACGACGTCGCACTTGTCGAGCCGCGCCTCCTCGAGCGAGGACAGCTCGCAGCAGTCGGCGAGCAGCCACTCGGCCTCCGCCACGCGCTCCGGGCGGATCGCGTCGGCGGCCTTGTCGATGAGCAGCACCTCGTGGCCGTTCTGGATCAGCTCGGCCGCGATGGAGCGCCCGACGGCGCCCGCTCCGGCGATGGCGACGCGCATCAGCTCTCCTCCGGGCCGCGGTCGATGGTGCGGTAGGCGTGCGCGGCGTTCTCCTCGCGCATCACCAGGTGCAGGAGGTCGCCCTCCTGGATGACGCTCTCGCGGTGGGGCAGCTCGCCCTCGCCGAGCCGGTCCATCCAGGCGATGCGCGTGCGCGTCTGCTCCTGGAACGCGACGGTGCGGTGGCCGACCCACGCGGCGGGCGCCGGCACCTGGTCGAGGCGGATGGTGCCGGACGGGTCACGGAAGTCGGGCTCGGCGCCGGCGGGCAGCAGCCGACGCAGCACCTGGTCGGCCGTCCACTTGACCGTGGCGACGGTGGTGATGCCGAGCCGCTGGTAGACCTCGGCGCGCCCGGGGTCGTAGATGCGGGCCACGACCTGCTCGAGCCCGAACGACTCGCGCGCGACGCGGGCCGCGATGATGTTGGAGTTGTCGCCGCTCGAGACCGCGGCGAAGGCGTCGGCGCGCTTGATGCCGGCCTTGACCAGCACCTTGCGGTCGAAGCCGACGCCGGTGATCTTGTCACCGTTGAACTCGGGTCCGAGCCGTCGGAACGCCTCCGACGCGACGTCGATGATCGACACCGTGTGGTTGCGGTCCTCGAGGCTGCGCGCCAGCGTGGAACCGACGCGGCCGCAGCCCATGATCACGACATGCACGTGCGGAACGGTAGCCCAGCACCGGTCCGTGCGGGGGATCACCGCCGCCAGCACCCGCGCGCCGTCCCGTGCGCGTACGATCGCGCCTCGTGGGTCTTGCCGACGCCTCGAAACGGATCCTGCTGGGCCGCAAGCTCCGCAGCTCCCAGCTCGGGGAAACTCTCCTCCCGAAGCGCATCGCGCTCCCGGTCTTCGCCAGCGACGCGTTGTCGTCGGTCGCCTACGCGCCCGACGAGGTCTTCATCATGCTGTCGATCGCGGGCACGACGTCGTACGTCTTCTCCCCGTGGATCGGCGTGGCCGTCGCCCTGGTGATGACCGCGGTCATCGCGTCCTACCGCCAGACCGTGCACGCCTACCCGAGCGGTGGCGGCGACTACGAGGTGGCGAGCGTCAACCTCGGCCCCGCGGCCGGTACGACGGTGGCGAGCGCCCTGCTCGTCGACTACGTGCTCACGGTGGCGGTGTCGATCTCGTCGGGCTCGCAGTACGCCGCGGCGGCGATCCCGTTCCTGTCGGGCCACGAGGTGCTCTTCGCCTCCGCGCTCGTCGTCGTCCTCATGGCGCTCAACCTGCGGGGCATCCGGGAGTCGGGCAGCTACTTCGCCGTGCCGACGTACCTCTTCATGGTCGCGATCATCGGCATGGCGCTCTACGGCGGCTACCGGTGGGCCGTGGGCACCCTGCCCGAGGTCGAGAGCGCCGCGCTCGACGTCGTCCCGCGGGAGGGCTTCGAGGGCCCGCTGACCCAGTTCGCCATGGTCTTCCTGCTGGCCCGGGCCTTCTCCTCGGGCTGTGCCGCGCTGACCGGCGTCGAGGCGATCTCCAACGGCGTCCCCGCCTTCAAGAGGCCGAAGAGCCGCAACGCGGCCTCCACGCTGCTCATGCTCGGCATGATCGCGGTGACGATGATGCTGTCGGTCATCCTGCTGGCCCGGGAGATGGGCATCCGCTACGTCGACCCGCACGAGCTCGACCGCCTCCGCACGGCGGCGGGCGACCCGATGCCCGACGGCTACGACCAGCACACCGTCATCGCGCAGATCGCCGGGGCGCTGTTCGCCGACTTCCCGCCGGGCTTCTACTTCGTCGTGACGATGACCGGCGTCATCCTCGTGCTGGCCGCCAACACGGCGTTCAACGGCTTCCCGGTGCTGGGCTCGATCCTGGCGAAGGACGGCTTCGCCCCGCGGGCGCTCGGCTCGCGCGGCGACCGGCTCGCCTACAGCAACGGCATCGTCTTCCTCGCCGTGATGGCGATCGTGCTCATCGTCGCGTTCGACGCGCAGACCACCAAGCTGATCCAGCTCTACATCGTCGGCGTCTTCGTGTCGTTCAACCTGAGCCAGCTCGGCATGATCCGCCACTGGACGCGCCACCTCGCGACCGAGAAGGACGCCGGTCGGCGCCGCACGATGCAGCGGTCGCGGCTCATCAACGCGATCGGCCTGGCGTTCACGGCCGTGGTGCTCGTCGTCGTGCTGCTCACCAAGTTCCTCGAGGGCGCCTGGATCACGATCCTGGCGATGACCGCGGCGTACTTCGTCATGCGCTCCATCCGTCGCCACTACGACCGCGTGGCGAAGGAGATCGCGGCGGAGGAGACCGACAAGGTGCTCCCCACCCGCGTCCACGCGATCGTGCTCGTCTCCAAGCTCCACAAGCCGACGCTCCGGGCGCTGGCCTACGCGAAGGCCTCGCGCCCCAACGTGCTCGAGGCGGTCTGCGTCTCGACCGACCCGGCGGAGACCGATCGGCTCCTGGCGGCGTGGGACGAGCGCCGCATCGACGTGCCGCTCAAGGTGCTCTACTCGCCGTACCGCGAGCTCATCAAGCCGATCGTCGACTACGCGGTCGAGATCCGGCAGGCCAACCCGCGCGGGGTCGTGGCGGTCTACATCCCGGAGTACGTCGTGGGCCGCTGGTGGGAGCAGCTGCTCCACAACCAGAGCGCCCTGCGCCTCAAGGGCCGGCTGCTCTTCACACCCGGCGTGATGGTGACCTCGGTGCCCTTCCAGCTGCAGTCGTCGGCCGTCGCGCTCGAGCGGGAGGACCGCCAGCTCACCCGTGTGCGCCCCGGTGACCTCCGCCGTGGTCGCGTGACCAGCGAGGAGGCGCCCGACCGGGTGCGTCCCCGCCCCCCGAGGCAGCGATGACGCGTCCCGACCGCCGCCGTCCCGGTCCGCAGCGCGGCCGCGGCACCCGCACCCGCGCACCGCGCGGACGCTCGCGCGTGGGGGAGCGGTACGACGCGGAGATCGGCCCCGTCGCCCACGGCGGCCACTGCGTCGCGCGCGTGGCCGTCGCGGGCGAGGAGCGGGCCCGGGTCGTCTTCGTGCGCCACGGCATCCCCGGCGAGCTCGTCGTCCTCGAGATCACCGAGGGCTCCGACGGCGACCGCTTCTGGCGCGGCGACGTCGTCGCGGTCCGGGAGGCCTCCCCGCACCGCGTGGTCGCCCCCTGCCCGGTCGCCGGCCCGGGACTGTGCGGTGGCTGCGACTTCCAGCACGTGGACCTCGCCCACCAGCGCGCCCTCAAGACCGCGGTCGTGGCCGAGCAGCTGCAGCGCCTCGCCGGCGTCACCTGGGACGGCGAGGTGCAGCCCGTCGCGGGCGACCTCCCGGAGCAGCTGGCCGGCCTGCGCTGGCGCACCCGGGTCCGGTACGTCGCGCTGCCCGGGAACGCCCCCGGACCGACGCGGGGGATGCGCCGCCACCGGTCGCACGACGTCGTGCCGGTCGAGGAGTGCCTCATCGCCCACCCGGACGCGCGGGAGCCGCACCCCGGCACGACCACCGAGCGGGTCGCGGTGGGTGGGGCCGGCGAGCACCGCTTCGCCGTCGCCACCGACGGCTTCTGGCAGGTGCACCCCGGTGCCCCCGGCACCCTCGTGGCGACGGTGCTCGAGCTGCTCCGGCCGCAGCCGGGGGAGTCCGCCCTCGACCTGTACGGCGGGGTGGGCCTGTTCGCGCGCTACCTGGCGGACGCGCTCGGGCCCGACGGCGCCGTGCTGAGCGTCGAGGGGGACGCGACGGCGTCGGCCCACGCCGTCGACAACCTGCGCGGGGCACCCGGGCGGGTGGGCGCCGTGCGGGGGGACGTGGCGACCGTGCTCGCCGACGGCGACCCCACGCTGCCCGCGCTGGCCGCGCCGGACCTCGTCGTGCTCGACCCGCCCCGCGAGGGCGCCGGGCGTGCGGTCGTCGAGGAGCTCGTGCGCCGCGCCCCGCGCGCGGTGGCGTACGTCGCGTGCGACCCCGCGGCGCTGGGACGCGACGTCGGTTCGTTCCGGGCGGCGGGATGGGAGCTGGTCGAGGTGCGGGGGTTCGACCTGTTCCCCATGACCCACCACATCGAGTGCGTCGCGCTGCTGCGTCCGCCGGTGTCGGTCGCTGCGCTCCCGGTCGTGTAACGCGGTGTCCGGGCATCTGTGGAAGGGGTAGATCGCGTGCACAGTGACCCGGACACCGCGTTACACGCGAAGAGGTGCGCGCGGCACCGCGGGATTTGTTGCTCGACATCGTGTATCTTGACGTCAAGACAAACCGGACGACGCCCACCGTCGTGTCGTGACGCCCGGACGCCACCCAGGTAAGGCGAGCCTTCCTAGGAACGGTTCCGGATGCAGCGGCAAGATGGGTGGGCGCGGCCAACCAGCGGACGAGGAGACGGACTGTGGCAAGTCAGAACAGCTTCGGTGCCAAGAGCACCCTGGACGTGGACGGCACGTCCTACGAGATCTTCCGCCTCGACGCGGTGAAGGGCGAGGGTCTCGACGTCGACTCGCTGCCCTTCTCGCTGAAGGTGCTGCTCGAGAACCTCCTCCGCGCGGAGGACGGCGCCAACATCACCGCCGACGACATCAAGGCTCTGGCGGGGTGGGACGAGACGGCCCAGCCCGACAAGGAGATCCAGTTCACGCCGGCGCGCGTCCTCATGCAGGACTTCACCGGCGTGCCCTGCATCGTCGACCTCGCCACGATGCGCGAGGCCATGGCGGAGCTCGGTGGCGACGCCTCCAAGATCAACCCGCTCGCGCCCGCCGAGATGGTCATCGACCACTCCGTGATGGCCGACGTCTTCGGCACGCCCGAGGCGTTCGAGCGCAACGTCGAGATCGAGTACGAGCGCAACCGCGAGCGCTACCAGTTCCTGCGCTGGGGCCAGGGCGCGTTCGACGACTTCAAGGTCGTCCCCCCGGGCACCGGCATCGTCCACCAGGTCAACATCGAGCACCTGGCGCGCACCGTCTTCACCCGCGAGGTCGACGGCGAGCTGCTGGCCTACCCCGACACGTGCGTCGGCACCGACTCCCACACCACCATGGTCAACGGCATCGGCGTCGTCGGCTGGGGCGTCGGCGGCATCGAGGCCGAGGCCGCGATGCTCGGCCAGCCGGTCTCGATGCTCATCCCTCGCGTCGTCGGCTTCAAGCTGTCGGGCGAGCTGCCCGAGGGCTCGACCGCCACCGACCTCGTGCTCACGATCACCGAGATGGTGCGCAAGCACGGCGTGGTCGGCAAGTTCGTCGAGTTCTACGGCCCGGGTGTCGCGGCCCTGCCGCTGGCCAACCGCGCCACGATCGGCAACATGAGCCCCGAGTTCGGCTCGACCATCGCGGTCTTCCCGATCGACGGCGAGACGACGAAGTACCTCGAGCTCACCGGTCGCCCGGCCGAGCAGGTCGCCCTCGTGGAGAAGTACGCGAAGGAGCAGGGCCTCTGGCTTGACCCCGACGCCGAGCCGCGCTACTCGGAGAAGCTCGAGCTCGACCTCGCCACCGTCGTCCCCTCGCTGGCCGGCCCGAAGCGTCCGCAGGACCGCGTCGAGGTGTCGGTGGCCAAGGAGTCGTTCCGCGGCGCGCTCGCGTCGTACGTCGACGAGGACGGCGAGGAGGAGGGCTACGACGAGTCCGTCGCCGAGACCTTCCCGGCGTCCGACCCGGTCACGTCCAACGGCCACGGCGAGGCGGCCCCGCCGCGCGACTACCTGTCGGCCGCGCCGGCCGACGGCGGTCGTCCCAGCAAGCCGGTCAAGGTCACGCTGGAGGACGGCACCGAGTTCACGCTCGACCACGGCGCCGTCACCATCGCGTCCATCACCTCCTGCACCAACACGTCGAACCCGTCGGTCATGATCGGCGCGGCGCTGCTGGCGAAGAAGGCCGTCGAGAAGGGCCTGTCGCGCAAGCCGTGGGTCAAGACGACGCTCGCCCCGGGCTCGCAGGTCGTCAGCGACTACTACGACAAGGCCGGCCTCACGCCGTACCTCGACAAGCTGGGCTTCAACCTCGTCGGCTACGGCTGCGTGACCTGCATCGGCAACTCGGGTCCGCTCATCCCCGAGGTCTCCGCCGCGGTCAACGAGAACGACCTCGCGGTCGTCTCGGTGCTCTCCGGCAACCGCAACTTCGAGGGCCGCATCAGCCCCGACATCAAGATGAACTACCTGGCCTCCCCGCCGCTGGTCGTCGCCTACGCGTTGGCCGGCTCCATGGACGTCGACCTGTTCAACGACTCGCTCGGCGACGACACCGACGGCAACCCGGTCTACCTCAAGGACATCTGGCCCTCGCCGGCCGAGGTCGAGGACACGATCCGGGGCGCCATCAACTCGGAGATGTTCGCCGACTCCTACGCGGACGTCTTCAAGGGCGACGAGCGCTGGCGCGCGCTGCCCACTCCCGAGGGCGACACCTTCACGTGGGACGAGTCGTCGACGTACGTGCGCAAGGCGCCCTACTTCGACGGCATGCCGGACGAGCCGACGCCGGTCACCGACATCGACGGCGCCCGGGTGCTGCTCAAGCTGGGCGACTCGGTCACGACCGACCACATCAGCCCGGCCGGCTCGATCAAGAAGGACTCGCCCGCGGGTCTCTACCTGACCGAGCACGGCGTGCAGCAGCGTGACTTCAACTCCTACGGCTCGCGCCGCGGCAACCACGAGGTCATGATCCGCGGCACGTTCGCCAACATCCGCCTGCGCAACCAGATCGCGCCCGGCACCGAGGGCGGCGTCACCCGCGACTTCACCCAGGACGACGCCCCCGTCACCTCGGTGTACGACGCGTCGGTGAACTACCAGGAGGCCGGCATCCCGCTGGTCGTGCTGGCGGGCAAGGAGTACGGCTCGGGCTCGTCCCGCGACTGGGCGGCCAAGGGCACCTCGCTGCTCGGCGTCAAGGCGGTCATCGCGGAGAGCTACGAGCGTATCCACCGCTCCAACCTCATCGGCATGGGCGTCATCCCGCTGCAGTTCCCCGAGGGCGAGAACGCCGAGAGCCTCGGCCTGACCGGCGAGGAGACCTTCTCCATCACCGGCATCACCGAGCTCAACGAGGGCCGCACCCCGAAGACCGTCAAGGTGAAGGCCGGCGACGTCGAGTTCGACGCCGTCGTGCGCATCGACACCCCGGGCGAGGCGAGCTACTACCGCAACGGCGGCATCATGCAGTTCGTGCTCCGGAGCCTGCTCAAGGGCTGACCTCCCGAGCCCGTCGACCGACGGCCCGTCCCCGCACCGCGGGGACGGGCCGTCGGCGTACCCGGGGTGGGGACTACCGCCGCACGCGGTCGACACCGGCGGTGATGCCGCGGGCCAGGCCCCGTTCGAGCCCCTCGACCGGGCCGCGCGACCACGGCTCCCACCGCACGAGCCGCGGCCAGGCCCACCCGAGCGCCAGGGAGCCCACGATCATCGCGACCATGAGCGCCCAGGAGTCGTCACGGAAGCCGGGCTCGCGGTCCTGCACCCACTGGTGGGCGACGAGGACCTGCACCGCGTAGGCGGTGAGCGTCACCCGGCCCGCGTCGGCGAGGGGCCGCGCCGCCGCGGGGACGTACGCCGCGGCCAGCCGCACCGCCTGCACGACGGCCACGACGAGCACCACCTCGAACGTGAGCACCGCCGGGGTCCCCGTGTACGGCGCCATGTCGAGCGTCCCGGCGCGCTGCGCACCGAGCATCCCGGCGGCGAGCAGGCCGCAGCCCGCGAGGCTGGCGACGGTCACGAGCCGGCCGGCGTACCGGGCGAGCACGATGCCGAGGCAGGCGACCACGAGCATCGAGGTGAGCCGGTAGTAGGGTCCCGCGACGCTGAGCTCGAGGAGCCGCGGGTAGAGCCCGTCGGCCGTCTCGCCGGCCATCAGGCGTTCGAAGCGCCAGTCCCGGAGGGCGGTCGAGGTGCTCGTCAGCAGCCGCGGCTCCAGCACGTAGAGCGCGACCGCGACGCCGAGCAGGGCGAGGCTGGGCAGCCGCACGAGCACGAGGCAGAGCAGCGTCAGCGCCCCGAGCCAGACGAGCACGACCACGATCTGCGCGTCGGTGCGCTCGAGGAGGAGGCCGATCCCGACGAGCGCCGCGGCCCGCACGAGCACTGCGACGACCTCGCCGTGGCGGCCCCGGCCCAGCTGGGCGCCCCACCCGATGAGGAACGCGAACAGCGGCGCGGTGAGGTACTCGCTGAGGTCGAGGACCCCGCCGGGACCGCTCGTCGGCGCGAAGTGCGCGACGAACATCGACACGAGGGCCAGGCCGCGCGCCGCGTCGATGCCGAGGTCGCGGGCCCGGCTGCGGGAGGGCTGGCCCGTGGCGGTGCCGGTGCCGAGGGGGAGGGGAGCGGTCACTCACCCATCGTCGTGCACGAGACCGGCCAGCAGGTCGGGATCGGCGATCTCGGGCAGGCGCACGAGGTGGTGGAGGGCCTCGGCGCTGATGCGGGAGAGCACGGGCAGCACGTGCTCCCACGCGGCCTGGCGCACCACGGCGCGCACCAGCCGCCGCTGGTGCAACCGGTCGAGCCGCGGCAGCAGCTCGAACAGCCGCGCGCGGGCCTCGAGGCCCAGCAGCGCCATGAGCAGCACGGCCTCGTCGGCCCGGTCGTGCTCCCCAGCGGCCGCGAGCACGCGCTCGAGCGTGGCGTCGGGCAGCCCGGCCAGCACCTCGTCGAGCGCCGCCGGGTCCTCGGCGTGCACGGCGATCTCCAGGATCGCCAGGCCCGAGGCGTCCCGGACGACCTCGACGCTGGCGTCGGCGGGCATGACGCCCACGAAGCCGCCGAGGGTGAGGTGGTCGCCGTTGGCGAGCATGCGCCGTCCCACGGCGACGAGGAGGTCGGCGGGCAGGCCCGCGACGATCGCGGTCGCCCGCGTCGGCTCGAGGTGGCCGGTCAGCTCCGCGAGGAACTCCGGCGAGATCCGCTCGGCCAGGCGGGACGCCTCCTCGGGCTCCATCGCCGACGCCGTCCGCGCCGAGACGAGGGGGCCGAGCGCCGCCTCGGCCGCCCTCGCCGCGACGGCGACCGGCAGGAACCGGGTGATGACGGCCAGACGGGCGAACCGTCCGGCCTGGCGGGCGTGCCGGGCGGCGTCGACGCTGCGGCGCAGGTGGGTGACGTCGGCGGGCGCGAGGGCGGCCAGGAAGTCGAGGTCGGTGGCGTCGGCGGGCACCTGCAGGGCGTGCTTGAGCTTGGCGACCTCGACCACCGACCGTCCGGCGTTCACGAGGGCGTCCCGCTGGTCGCGGACGGCTCCGTGGGCTCGCCGCGCGGGAACAGCGTCGCCGCGACCCGGCGCCGCAGCGGCGCGGGGACGAGGCGTACGGCGTCGCGCATCCCGCGGCGTACCTCGAGGTCCTCGCGGTGCTGCGCCATGGCGACCGCCGTGTCGAGCGCCTCCAGCTGGGCGTCGTCGAACCGCCGGAGGTAGGCCAGGTCGTCCGGCGGGAGCCCGAGGCGGTCGGCGACCCGCTGCAGGGGCGGGGGTGCGCTCACGATCCCTGCAGCAGGGCGGACAGGCGCCCGTCGCCGTCGTCGTGCTGCTCCAGCCAGCCCCGCACCGCGGGGTCGCCGAGACCCGGAGCGTCGCGCAGCGCGGCGAGGTGCTCCTCGTCGAGCGCGTGCAGCACCCGCAGCAGCGTGGGCGCGAGGTCGAGGTCACGGCCGGTGCGCAGCACGGCGTCGAGCACGGCCGGGTCCGTCGTGGCGGGCACGTTGACGAGGGCGGCCAGCGCGCCGTCGTCCAGGTGGGCGAGCGCGGGGAGCAGCTCGCGCCAGGCGTCGATCTCCGCCACGGCCGCCAGGAAGCCCGCGGCGCGGTCGGCGGGGAGGCCGGCGACGAGGGCGACCACGCGGACGCGCTCGGCGGGGTCGAGCGACGTCACCAGGGTGAGGGCGTCGACGTGCGCGTCGGTGGCGTGCGCGTGCTCCACGACGGCGACGAGCACCTCGTCGTCGAGCCCGTCCACGAGGGCCGGGAGCACCGAGCGGTCGTCGGCGAAGAGCGCCGCGCGGAGCAGGTCGCCCGGGTCGGCGTCCTCGACGACGGCGAGCGCCGACTCCGTCGGCACCACGGAGACGAAGCGCCCGAGCACCACGTGCTCGCCGCGCTCCAGCAGGATCCGGCCGATCTGCGCCACGAGCGCGACGTCGAGGTCGGCGACGATGCCGCGCACGCGTTCGGGGTCGAGGGTGAGGCACACCTCCGCCAGGAAGTCGGCGGGCAGGCGCTGCGCGAGGCGCACGGCCTCGGCGGGCGGTAGCGAGCCGGCGATCCGGGCGCTGACGAGGGGGCCGACGGCGTGCTGCGCCGCCCGGGCGGCGATCGCGACCGGCACGAGGGAGCTGAGGTGCGCGATGCGCGCGAACCGGTCGGCGTGGCGCGCGAAGAGCCGCTCGGCGACGTCCGTGCGGAACCGGCGGAGCTCGTCGGGGTCGGCGTCGGCGAGGAAGGCGACCTCGTCCAGGCCGAGGTCGAGCTCGTGGGCCAGCTTCGTGAGCTCGATGCGGGCGGCGAGCCGGGTGGCGGCGTTGGCCGCCCGGGGTGCGTCGGGAGCGGCGGTCTCAGCCACGGCCGCTCCCGAACACGAGCGCGCGCGCCCGGCCCCGGAGCGGTCGCGGCACGAAGCGCACGGCCTGCTCCAGTCCGTCGGCGACCGCGCGGTCCTCGGCCCGGATCGCCAGGCTGATCGCGTCGTCGAGCACGGTGAGGTCGGCGTCGTCGTAGGCCTCGAGCAGCGCGAGCCGCTCGACGGGCAGGTCGAGCCGCCGGGCCATCGCCGCGAGCACGGATCGTGACATGGGCCTCACCCTACTCGCGGGTCACTTCGTCGCGGGGGATGCTGGGCGTCATGACCACCACGAACCGGACCCCAGCTGGGACCCTCGCCCCGAGCCTCGCCCCGAGCCTCGCACCGGACGGGCGGGCCGTCTGATGCTCGTCGCCTTCTCCGTCGCGCCCAGCGGGACCGGCCGGGACGACGCGTCGGTCGCCGACGCGGTGGCCGACGCCGTGCGCGTGGTGCGCGCGTCCGGGCTCCCGCACCGCACCGACGCCATGTTCACGACCATCGAGGGCCCGGACTGGGACACGGTGATGGACGTGGTCAAGCGGGCCACCGAGGCCGTCCAGGCCCACGGCACCCGGGTCTCGCTCGTGCTCAAGGCCGACATCCGGCCCGGCCACGACGGTGAGCTCGACGGCAAGGTGCGTCGGGTCGAGGAGCGCCTGGTCGACGGCGGGAGCGGCCGGTGACGCGGTCGGCGTCGCCGCTCGACGTGGTCCAGGTGCCGGGCAAGGGCGCCGAGGACGTGCTGGTCGCGACGAGCGGCCGGGACGAGGGGGCGGTCTTCACGGGCACCGAGGACGGCGCGGTGCTCCGCGTGTCGCACGACGGTCGCCGGGTGACGCGCGTCGGGCACACGGGCGGCCGTCCGCTCGGCCTGGAGGAGCTGCCCGACGGACGGCTCCTCGTCTGCGACGCCCACCGGGGCCTGCTGGCGCTGGACCCGGCGACCGGCCGGGTGGAGACCCTGCTGACCTCCGTCGACGGTGTGCCGATGCGGTTCTGCAACAACGCCGCCGTGGCGCCCGACGGCACGGTCTACTTCTCCGACTCCTCGACCCGGCACGGGATCGCCGAGTGGAAGCACGACTTCGTGCGGCTGACCCGCACGGGCCGGCTCCTGCGCCGCGATCCCGACGGCACCGTCACGGTGCTCCTCGACGGGCTGGCCTTCGCGAACGGGGTCGCCCTCGCGGCGGACGCGTCGTGGGTCGCCGTCGCCGAGACGGCCGCCCGCACCGTGGTGCGGCTGTGGCTCACCGGGCCGCGAGCGGGGGAGCGGGAGCTGCTCGCGTCGGACCTGCCGGGCTACCCCGACAACATCGCCCGCGGCTCCGACGGCCTCGTGTGGCTGGCGCTCGCCAGCCCCCGCGACCCGGTGGTCGAGCGGCTGCAGCGGGCCCCGCTGTGGGTCCGGCGCGCGGCCACCTCGCTGCCGGAGGCCGTGCAGCCCGCGCCGAAGCGCGTGGTGCACGTGCGCGCGATCGACGCCGAGGGACGCGTGGTGCACGACCTCGACCTCGACGACCCGGCGGACCGGCGGGCCTTCCACATGGTGACCGGGGTGCGGGAGCACGAGGGCACGGTCTGGCTCGGCAGCCTGCACGAGGCCGCGGTGGCCCGGCTCCGACCAGACCGCGGCTAGAGTGGCCGGACGCCTCGGGGCCGGTCGGACCGGCCCCCGGCCGCACGGGGCACCACGCAACGAGAGGACCGCACGCATGGGACACCTGGAGTCGATCACGACGCCGGAGCACCTGCGTGACCTCTCGTCCGCCGAGCTGGAGGAGCTCGCGGTCGAGATCCGCGACGTGCTGGTCGCGACCTGTGCGCGCACCGGCGGCCACCTCGGCCCCAACCTCGGTGTCGTCGAGCTCACGCTGGCCATCCACCGGACCTTCGCGTCCCCGCACGACCGCGTCGTCTTCGACACCGGTCACCAGACCTACGTGCACAAGCTGCTCACCGGGCGGGCCGCGACCTTCGACTCGCTGCGCCAGGAGGGCGGCCTGTCGGGCTACCCCAGCGCCGCGGAGTCGCCCCACGACATCGTCGAGAACTCGCACGCGTCGACCGCGCTGAGCTACGCCGACGGCCTGGCGAAGGCCTACGCGCTGCAGGGCGCCGACCGCCACGTCGTCGCGGTCATCGGCGACGGCGCGCTCACCGGCGGCATGGCCTGGGAGGCCCTCAACAACATCGCGATCGCGCCGAACAGCCGGCTGGTCATCGTGGTCAACGACAACGGGCGGTCCTACACGCCGACCATCGGCGGCCTGGCCACCGCGCTGACGGCGCTGCGCACCAGCCCGCGCTACGAGAACGTGCTCGACCTCGTGAAGCGCCGGCTCACGGCGGTCCCGGGGGTCGGACCCGCGGCGTACGACACCCTCCACGCCATCAAGAAGGGCCTCAAGGACGCGATCGCGCCGCAGGGCCTCTTCGAGGACCTCGGGCTGAAGTACGTCGGGCCCGTCGACGGCCACGACCTCGAGGCGCTCGAGCACGCGCTGGCGCAGGCCAAGCGCTTCGACGGCCCGGTGATCGTGCACGCCCTCACGAACAAGGGGCAGGGGTACGACGCGGCGCTGCGCCACGAGGCCGACCAGTTCCACGCGCCGGGGCCGTTCGACGTCGGCACCGGCGTCGAGAAGCCGAAGGGCCGCGGGTGGACGGACGTGTTCTCCGAGGAGATCGTGCGCCTCGGCGAGCAGCGGCCCGACCTGGTCGGCATCACGGCGGCGATGCTCCACCCCGTCGGCCTGCAGGCCTTCGCGGAGCGGTTCCCCGACCGCACCTTCGACGTCGGCATCGCGGAGCAGCACGCGGCGACGTCCGCGGCCGGGCTCGCGCTGGCGGGCATGCACCCCGTGGTGGCGGTCTACGCGACCTTCCTCAACCGCGCCTTCGACCAGGTGCTCATGGACGTCGCGCTGCACCGCTGCGGCGTGACCTTCGTGCTCGACCGCTCCGGGGTCACCGGCGACGACGGCGCGAGCCACAACGGCATGTGGGACATGTCGATGCTCCAGCTGGTGCCGGGTCTGCGCCTGGCGGCGCCGCGCGACGCCACGCGTCTCGCCGAGCTCCTCGCGGAGGCCGTCGACGTCGACGACGCCCCGACCGTCGTGCGCTACCCCAAGGGCCCGCCCCCGGCCGACATCCCGACGGTCGACACCGTCGACGGCGTCGACGTCCTCCACCGCAGCGTGAGCCAGGACATCCTGCTCGTGGCGGTCGGCGCGATGGCCACGACGGCGATGGACGTCGCCGCCCGGCTCGAGGCGCAGGGCATCGGCGTCACGGTGGTCGACCCCCGCTGGGTCATCCCGGTCGCCCCGGCGCTCATCGACCTCGCCCGCGACCACCGTCTCGTGGTGAGCGTCGAGGACAACGGTCGCCAAGGCGGCTGCGGTGCGTCGCTGCTGAGCGCGCTCAACGACGCACGGGTGACGACGCCCGTGCGGGTGCACGGCATCCCCCAGGAGTTCCTGGCCCACGCGAAGCGCGCGGCGATCCTGGAGCAGGTGGGTCTGGACGCGCAGACGCTCGCCCGGGCGTGCGTCGAGGAGATCACGGCACTGGCTGACCACAGCCGCCTCCTCGATGTCGACCGCACCGGCTGAGGAGGCCCCCTCCCGCACGCCGTGGGGCGCGGTGCTCGTCGCCGTGCTCGTCCTCGGCATCCTCCTCACCACCTGCGGCGTGCCGGGCCGTGACGACCCGCCGCCGCGCGCCCCGGCCGACCCGGCCCGGGTCGCCGAGCCCGCCCTCGCCGAGCTGCTCGGCGAGCGGTCCCGCGCCCTCGGCGGCGACGACCGAGCGGCGTGGCTCGCCACCGTGGGCGAGGACGCGGCG
The DNA here is from genome assembly GCA_038184435.1 of Nocardioides alkalitolerans. Classification (NCBI taxonomy): domain Bacteria; kingdom Bacillati; phylum Actinomycetota; class Actinomycetes; order Propionibacteriales; family Nocardioidaceae; genus Nocardioides; species Nocardioides alkalitolerans. The sequence goes on from CP116227.1 coordinate 1,231,667, forward strand.
TACCGGGAGCGCCAGGGGTGGGCCTTCGACAACCTGGTGCAGCTGCCCCGGGCCGTGGCGCGCTACGAGCTGGTGGACGGTTCGGCCCGCTCCGAGGGCGACGACGTCGTCGCCGACGTACGGCGCGTGCTGCAGGTCGCCGGCTGGGACGCCGTGCCGGTGGAGACCGCGGCCGCGTACCGCTTCCGGCTCTTGTCCGCGCCGGACGGGACGACGGCGTACCGGGTGGTCGGCGACACCGAGGCCGCCGCCCCGTGGGACCTCGCTCCCGTCCGCGTCGTCGTGCGCGGCGGCGCCCTGCTCGTGACGGACGCCGCCGACGCCCGGGCCGATGCGCTGGCGGCGGACGTCGAGCGCGCGATCGACGACGTGGCGGCGCAGGTGCCGCTGCCGTGGACGGCGCGGGCGATGGTCTACGCGGTGTCGGCGATCGACGTGCTCCGGGGCGTCGAGGGCCTCCCGGCCGGGGACCCGGCGCAGCTCGACGGCGTGGCCTTCACGGTGGTGGCGGGGCCGGAGGACCGCACGGTGGCGGCCGTGCGGGTGGTCCTGCACCCGCGGCTGCTGGAGACGGACGCACGGTCGCCGGCACGGGCGCGGCTGCTGCGCCACGAGCTGACCCACGTCGCGCTCGGCGACCGCGACGACCGGGTGCCGACGTGGCTCTCGGAGGGAGTCGCGGAGCTCGTGTCCGTGCGGGGCATGGCGATGGGGGAGCGCGCCATCTCGCGGGCGGCCATCGACGCCGCCGCATCGGGGGTCGTGGCCCTCCCGGACGACGCGGACTTCGGGGGTGAGCGCTCCGGCGCCAGCTACGGGCTGGCGTGGTGGGCCTGTGAGCACGTCGCGCGCACGTGGGGCGAGGACCGGCTCTGGTCGCTGCTGGCGTCCTACGCGGCCTCGCCCGACGAGGACCGTGACGCGGTGCTCCGCCGCGTGCTCGGCGTCGACGGCGCCGCGCTCGCGGCGGCGGCCGCGCGCCGCATCGTGTCCGTGTTCGGGTGACACCGCGGGGCCCCGCGCGGCGGGGGCGACCCCCGTCCCCACGGCGCGTCGTAGCCGGTCTCACCGCCCGCGTCGTACGGTCCCTCCTGTGAACGTCCTGCGCACCAAGTCCGTCGAACGGTCGATCGCCGACACCGAGGAGCCGGAGCACCGGCTCAAGAAGAACCTGACCGCGCTCGACCTCACGGTCTTCGGCGTGGGCGTGATCATCGGCGCCGGCATCTTCGTCTACACCGGCCAGGTCGCGGCCAGCAACGCCGGACCCGCGATCGCGATCTCCTTCGCCATCGCCGGCCTCGCCTGCGCGCTGGCGGCGCTCTGCTACGCCGAGTTCGCCTCGACGGTGCCGGTCGCGGGGAGCGCCTACACCTTCAGCTACGCGACGTTCGGCGAGTTGGTCGCCTGGATCATCGGCTGGGACCTGGCGCTGGAGTTCACCGTCGGCGCCGCCGCGCTCTCCGTCGGCTTCTCCGGCTACCTGCAGTCGGTGCTGGAGGGCACGCCCTTCGCGATCCCCGACCAGATCGCCTCCGTCGAGTCCGGCGTGGTCAACCTGCCGGCGATCGTCATCTCGCTGCTCGTCATGCTCGTGCTCATCGGCGGCGTCAAGCTCTCGAGCCGCATCAACCAGGTCGTCGTCGCCATCAAGCTCGCCGTCGTCGCCATCGTGATCGTGATGGGCATCGGCTACGTGAAGCTGTCCAACTACACGCCCTTCATCCCCGAGTCGCAGCCCCCGGCGAGCGAGGGCGGCGGCGACTTCTGGTCGTCCACCCTCATCTCCTCGATCTTCGGCCTGGAGCCGGCGGTGTACGGCGTCGCCGGCGTCGTGGCCGGCGCCTCGATCGTGTTCTTCGCGTTCATCGGCTTCGACGTCGTCGCGACGACCGCCGAGGAGACCAAGAACCCGCAGCGCAACGTGCCCATCGGCATCCTGAGCTCGCTCGCCATCGTCACGGGCCTCTACATCGCGGTCAGCCTCATCATCACGGGCATGCAGAGCTACGACGAGATCGACCCGACGGACGCGGCCCCGCTGGCGACGGCCTTCAACGCGGTCGGCCAGGACTGGATCGGCGACGTCATCGCGATCGGTGCGTGCATCGGCCTCACGGTCGTCGTGATGATCCTGATGATGGGCCAGACCCGCGTCGCGTTCGCCATGGCGCGCGACGGCCTGCTCCCGCCGGTGCTGAGCAAGGTGCACCCGAAGTACGGCACGCCGTACGTCATCACCATCATCGCGGGCGTCGGCGTCGCGGTCATGAGCGGTTTCGTGCCGTTCGCGACGCTCGGCCACCTCGTCAGCATCGGCACCCTGTTCGCCTTCGTGCTCGTGAGCATCGGCGTCGTCGTCCTGCGGCGCACCCGCCCCGACCTGCCGCGTGCCTTCCGGGCGCCCGCGGTCACGCTCGTCGCCACGCTCTCCGTGCTGCTCTGCGGCTACCTCATGCTCAACCTCACCGGCGAGACCTGGGTGCGGTTCGGTGTCTGGATGGTCATCGGCGTGGTCGTCTACTTCGCCTACGGCGTGCGCCGCAGCAACCTCGCCCGCGAGGAGGCGGGCGAGAAGGCCGTCCCAGGTCGCTGACCTCGTCGGGGAACAACGGCGGGGCCCACTACGGTTGTGCCCTGCGCCGGCGACCGCCGGTGCAGACCGCCTGAGGAGGAACGAGTGGAGCAGGAGCGAGCCGACCGCCTGGTGCACGTCGTCGACGACGTGGAGCCGCTGGAGGCTCCCGTGCTGCTGCTCGCCCTCGAGGGCTTCCTCGACGCGGGCCGTGCGGCGGACCTCGCCGTCGACCACCTGCTCACCGATCGTGGGCCCGTGGTCGCGACCTTCGACGTCGACGAGCTCTACGACTACCGCGCGCGGCGTCCCCCGGTCTCGTTCGTCCGCGACCACTACGCGGACTACGCGGCGCCGCGCCTCGTCGTACGGCGCCAGACGGACGACGCGGGCACGCCGTACCTCCTCCTGACCGGTCCCGAGCCCGACATCCGCTGGGAGGCGTTCGCCCGGGCCGTGCGCACCGTGGTGGAGCGCTTCGGGGTCACCCGCGTGGTCGCCATGGCGGCCGTGCCCATGGCCGTGCCGCACACGCGTCCCGTGGCGCTCACCGAGCACGCCAACGAGCCGTCGGTCGTGCTCGGCAGCTCCGCCTGGCAGGGGGAGCTGCGCGTGCCCTCGAGCGCGCAGGCGCTCCTCGAGATCCGGCTGGGCGAGTGGGGCCACCTGATGCAGGGCGCCGTCGTCCACGTGCCCCACTACCTGGCGCAGATGAGCTACCCGCGGGCCGCGATCAGCCTGCTGGAGCACGTCACGCGGGTCGCCTCCCTCGAGGTGGACCTCGCCGACCTGCGCGCGGCCGCCGAGCGCACCGACGCCGAGGTCGCGGAGTACCTCGTCGAGCACGACGAGGTGCGCCAGGTGGTCGAGGGCCTCGAGCGCCAGTACGACACGTTCCACCGTGCCGAGGCCGCGGGCTCGAACCTGCTCGCCGAGGACGCGCCGCTGCCGTCGGGCGAGGAGATCGGCCGCCAGTTCGAGCAGTTCCTCGCCGGGCTCGACGGCCCCGACGGTCCCGACGACCGGGCCTGAGCCCGACCCTCCAGAGAGCCGAGAGAGGCCCCGCCATGCCCCAGACCGCCGCCGAGCTGCTCGACCTGCTCGACATCGAGACCATCGACGTCAACCTGTTCCGCGGGCGCCAGCCCGACACGGTGCGGCAGCGCGTCTTCGGTGGCCAGGTCGCGGCGCAGGCGTTCCTCGCCGCGGCGCGCACCGTCGACGCCGAGCGCGCCGCGCACTCGCTGCACGCCTACTTCCTGCGCCCCGGCGACCCGCGGGTGCCGATCGTGTACGACGTGGAGCGGCTCCGCGACGGCCGCGCGTTCTCGACGCGTCGGGTCGTGGCCCGCCAGCACGGCCGCGACATCTTCTACGTGACGATCAGCTTCCAGGTGGCCGAGGACGGCTTCGAGCACCAGACGCGGATGCCGGAGGTGCCGGCCCCCGAGGACGGGATGCGGCTGGTCGACATCATCCGCGGGCAGAAGAACGCGGACGTCAGCGTGTGGGAGCGCGAGTGGTCGGCGCTCGACGTGCGGTACGTCGGCGTCTCCGGCATGGGGCTGCCCGCGGACGAGGCCAACCCGGCACAGGCCCGGATCTGGGTGCGCATCGAGGGCGACTTCCCCGACGACCCGGCGCTGCAGCAGGCGGCGTTCGTCTACGCGAGCGACCTGACGCTCCTCGGCGCCACACTCGTGCCGCACGGCATCACCATCAACTCCCCGGGCCTCCAGCCGGCCTCGCTCGACCACACGGTGTGGTTCCACCGGGCGTTCCGGGCGGACCGCTGGTGGCTCTACGACCAGGAGTCGCCCGCCGCCGGCGGGTCGCGCGGGTTCGCGACGGCCGGGATCTACACCGAGGACGGGGGTCGCGTGGCCAGCGTCGCGCAGGAGGGCCTCATCCGCCGGATCGAGGGCCCGAACCCCAACGCCATCTGACCGCCCCGGGGGAAGAGAACGCGGACCGGCCCCCCGCCGGCACAGGAAAACGCGGACCGCTTCGTGCGTCCGGTCCGCGTTTTCCTGGTTCCTCTGGGAGCCGCCTAGAGCGCGTGCGTCCGCCCGAGCAGGTGCACCGCGCCGTTGCGCGGGCTCGTGAGCGAGAAGGCCCAGCCGTCGTGCTCCGCACGCGACCCGAACGCCACGGTGCCTGGCAGGAAGACCGGCTTGCGGAAGGAGACGTCGACCCGCACGGCGTCGGGCAGGCGGTTCTCCAGCTGGGCGATGCACCGCGCCTTGGTCCACATGCCGTGGGCGATCTGGCGCTGGAAGCCGAGCGCCTTGGCCGTCCACGGGTAGAGGTGGATCGGGTTGTGGTCGCCCGACACCGCGGCGTACCGGCGCCCGAGGTCCCCGCCCAGCCGCCACCGGGTGCCGGTCGGGGGCACCTCCTCGAACGGCGTGCCGAAGGGCGCGTCGTCGTCGCCGCGCCCGCGGCGCAGGTAGACCGAGGTGCTCTCCCAGACCAGCTCGTCGCCCACGTGCGCGCTGGTGCGGAAGTCGAGGACCTTGCCCTTCGGGTGCGGACGGGGCGAGCCGACCTCGGTGCGGACCGCCACCTCCTCGCGGACGGCGATGGGGCGGTGGGAGGAGATCGAGTTCTCCAGGTGGACCGTCCCGATGGCCGGGTAGGGGAAGCCGGGGTCGCTCATGATCGCCATGTGCAGGGGGAACGCCAGCATGTGGGGATAGGGGAGCGGCACCGTGTCCTTGGCCGGGAACCCGCACACCTCGGCGTAGGCCCGCACCGCGTCCCGCTCCACCCGCACCGGCGGCCGCTCGTAGGCCAGCCCGGCCGGGTCGCCGCCCGTCTTGCGGATGCCGGGCAGCTGGTTGAGACCGGGTACGACGGGGAGCGCGGCCCGCGCGAGCACGCCGAGCCCGCCGCCGGCGGAGGTCAGGGTCTTGGTGGGGCGGGGCGTCGTGGACGGGGTCGCAGCGGCCATCGCGTCAGGCCCCCAGCATCATCTGGCCGCACACGCGCACGACGTTGCCGTTGACCGCGGTGGAGCCGGGGGAGGCGAACCACGAGATCGTCTCCGCGACGTCGACGGGCAGACCGCCCTGCGCCATGGCGTTGAGCCGCTGGCCGACCTCGCGGGTCGCGAACGGCACGGCCGCCGTCATCTGCGTGATGATGAAGCCCGGGGCCACGGCGTTGATGGTGATGCCGTCCGTGAGCTCGGGGGCGAGCGCCTCGACGAGCCCGATGACGCCGGCCTTCGAGGCCGCGTAGTTCGTCTGTCCGACGTTGCCCGCGATGCCGGCGATGGACGCCACGCCGATGACGCGACCGTTGGGGCGGATGGCCTTCTGCTCGAGCAGCTCCGCCGTGATGCGCTCGGGCGCCGCCACGTTGACCGCGATGACGGAGTCCCAGCGGTCCTCCTTCATGTTCGCGAGCTTCTTGTCGCGCGTGATGCCGGCGTTGTGGACCACGATGTCCACGCCCCCGTGCTTGCCGAGCACGTGCTGCGCGATGCGCTGGGGCGCGTCCTTGGCGGTGATGTCGAGGGCGATGTGGTCCCCGTCGAGCTCCTTCACGAGCGCGACGAGGTCGGACGCCGCCTGCGGGACGTCGACGCCGACGACGGTCGCGCCGTCACGGTGGAGCACGCGGGCGATCTGCTCGCCGATGCCGCGGCTGGCGCCGGTGACGAGGGCGACCTTGCCCGCGAGGGGCTTGGCGAGGTCGGGGACGGGCTCGGCCTCGGTGGTGCCCGTGGCACCGATCCGCACCACCTGGCCGGACACGTAGGCCGACTTGGGGGAGAGGAGGAAGGCCAGGGTCGAGTCGACGGCGTTCTCGGCACCGGGGGCAACGTAGACCAGCTGCACCGTGCTGCCGCGGCCGACCTCCTTGCCGAGCGAACGGGTGAAGCCCTCGAGGGCGCGCTGCGCGATCCGCTCGTCGGTCGACGTGGTGTCGGCGGGCGTCGTGCCGAGCACGACGACGCGGCCCGACGCCTTCAGGCTCCGCAGCACCGGGGTGAAAAAGTCGCGCAGCGCGCGCAGGTCCTCGGGGGTCGTGAGGCCGGTCGCGTCGAAGACCAGGCCCTTGTACGACGCGCCGTCCTCCGCGAGGGACGCCGACGTGATCCCGAGGGAGTCCAGGGTCTCGGGGAGCTGCTCGACGAGGCGGCCGCGGCCACCGACGAGGACGGTGCCGTCGACGAGGGGGGCGCCCTCGACGTACCGGTCGAGCGCCACCGGGCTGGGCAGGCCGAGGTTCTTGACGAGGATCTTGCCGACGGGGCTCGCGACGAAGCTCTGGTAGCGATCGGTCATGGTGGGACGTCCTCCAGGTGCGCAGGATCGGGCGACGATGGATGATGGTGCGGGAGCAACACTACTCATCAGTAAGTAACGGGTAGTGTAACTCCGTGTCCACTTTTCGTGACGTGACCCTCAGCCGGTTCCGTCACGGCCGGGCCATCGCCAGGATAGGCACAGACTTCCCAACGATCAGGAGCACACCGACATGCAGGCTCAGACCCGCCGTGTCGCCGTCATCGGCGGCAACCGCATCCCGTTCGCCCGGTCGAACACCGTCTACTCCGACGCCTCCAACCAGGAGATGCTGACCGCTGCCCTCGACGGGCTCGCCGAGCGCTTCGGCCTCGTCGGGGAGCAGGTCGGCGAGGTCGTCGCGGGTGCCGTGCTCAAGCACTCCCGCGACTTCAACCTCGCGCGCGAGTCGGTGCTCGGCTCCAAGCTGGCGCCCACGACGCCCGCCACCGACCTGCAGCAGGCCTGCGGCACGGGCCTCCAGGCGGTCATCTACGTCGCCAACAAGATCGCCCTCGGTCAGATCGACGTCGGCATCGCGGGCGGCTCGGACACGACGTCCGACGCGCCGATCGCCCTCGGCGAGAACCTGCGCAAGATCCTGCTGGAGGCCAACCGGGCGAAGGACCTCAAGGGCCGCCTCGCCGCGTTCGCCAAGATCCGGCCGGGCGACATCATCCCGACCATCCCGCAGAACGGCGAGCCCCGCACGGGCCTGTCGATGGGCGAGCACCAGGCGCTCACCGCCATCGAGTGGCAGGTCTCCCGCGAGGCGCAGGACGAGCTCGCCGCGGCGTCGCACCAGCACCTGGGCGCGTCCTACGACGAGGGCTGGCAGGACGACCTGGTGACGCCGTTCCGCGGCGTCGAGCGCGACACGAACCTGCGCCCGGACTCGACCGCCGAGAAGCTGGCGAAGCTGAAGCCGGTGTTCGGCAAGGGCGAGGCCGCGACGATGACGGCCGGCAACTCGACGCCGCTGACGGACGGCGCCTCGGTGGTGCTCCTGGCCTCCGAGGAGTGGGCCGAGGCCCACGGGCTCCCCGTGCTGGCCTACTTCACGGCCTACGAGACGGCGGCCGTCGACTACGTGCACGGCGGCGAGGGGCTGCTCATGGCCCCGGCCTACGCGATGCCCCGGATGCTCCAGCGCGAGGGCTACGACCTGCAGGACTTCGACTTCTACGAGATCCACGAGGCGTTCGCCTCGCAGGTGCTGTCCACCCTCGCGGCCTGGGAGGACCCGGTGTTCTGCAAGGAGCGCCTCGGTCTCGACGCGCCCCTCGGCGCGATCGACCGCTCCAAGCTCAACGTCAAGGGCTCCTCGCTCGGCGCCGGTCACCCGTTCGCCGCCACGGGCGGCCGCATCGTCGCGAACGCGGCGAAGCTGCTCGCCGAGAAGGGGTCGGGCAAGGCCGTCATCTCGGTCTGCGCGGCCGGCGGCCAGGGCGTGACCGCGATCCTCGAGCGCCCCTGAACCCGGCACCGACCTGACGCCTGACGCGACCGGGCCCCGCCGCACCGACGTGCGGCGGGGCTCGGCCGCTCAGGAGGCCGTGGCCGCCAGGGCGAGCGCCGAGGTCACCATGTGGCTGCGGACCTGCTCGGTGGTGATCGAGGAGACGACCGGGATGCCCGGCGCGGCCTCCTTGACGAGGATGCCGACGCGGGCGAGCTGGAGCGCCCCGAGCCCGCTGGCGTAGAGCGTGTTCGACAGCAGGATCGGGTCCGTCACCGCGAAGTCGCCGGCGTTCTTGCCGTCCTCGAGCACGGCGGTGAGCACGGCGAGGCAGCCCGAGATCCCGCGTCCCAGTCGCAGCAGCGCGCTCTCGCTGATCTCGTCGAGCAGCTCGGTCCCGGTGCGGCGCATGAGTGTCTGGGCGCAGTCGACGAACGCGGGGTGGGCCATGCCGTAGTCGACAAACGCCGAGACGACGGCCTCCAGGCGCTCGGCCGACGGCCCGCGCGAGGCCGCACCTGCGGCGAGCGCGTCCCGCAGCTCCTCGAGGTAGCCGACGAGCGTGAGGGCGAAGAGCTCCTCCTTGCCCGTGAAGTGCCGGTAGACGATGGCGCGGTTGATGCCGACGGCGCGCGCGATGTCCTCGATCTGGGCGTCGCGGACGCCGCGCTCGTCGAAGAGGCGACGCGTGGCGTCGAGGATCTCGCGCTCCCGCTGACGCCGACGGGAGGCCGCGGCCGAGCGGCGTCCGTCGCGCGGCGCGGCGCCCGCGGGCGCGGCGGTGTCCCTGGTGTCGCTCATGGCAGGAGCGTAGTGCAACGTGCAGTTGCACGTCCGTTGCACACGGGTCGCAGGATCTCGGCGTCCGAGGCTGGCAGGCTGGGGCCCGCAGGAGTCGGGAGGTGGCACTCGTGGAGCAGCGGACGCGTCGGTGGCGACCCGACTGGCCGTGCCCCGTCGGCGGCGTGCTCGTGCAGCAACGCCACGGCGGACGCGACCCCTCGTACGCCGTCACCCCGGACGGCGCGCACTGGCGCGCCTTCCGCACGCCGCAGGGCCTCGGGACCCTCCGCGTCCGTGGGGTGGCCGGGGAGGTCGACCTCGACGCGTGGGGCGACGGTGCGGACTGGCTCCTGGACGCGGCGCCCGGTCTCCTCGGGGCCTACGACGACGTCGCCGGCTTCACGCCGCTGCACCCGATCGTCGCGGACGTGTGGCGGCGCAACCCGTCGTGGCGGTTCTCGCGCAGCGGGCTCGTGCTCGACGCCCTCGTGCCCGCGGTGTTCGAGCAGAAGGTGACGGGCCAGGAGGCCTTCGGGGCGTGGGGTCGGCTGCTGCGTCGGCACGGCGACGCCGCGCCCGGGCCGGACGACCCGGCGGCGCCGCGGCTCCGGGTCGCGCCGTCGGCGGCGGTCCTGGCACGCATCCCGTCGTGGGAGTGGCTGCAGCTCCCCGTGGACCACGCCCGCTCCCGCACGGCGGTGCAGGTGGCGCGGGTGGCCGCGGGCCTGGAGCGCACCGTCACGCGTCCGCCCCGGGAGGCGGAGCCGCTGCTGCGCTCGGTGCCGGGCGTGGGGGTCTGGACGGCCGCCGAGACGCTGCGACGGGCGTGGGGGGATCCCGACGCGGTGAGCTTCGGCGACTACCACGTGGCGAAGGACGTCGGGTGGGCCCTGACGGGCACGCCGGTCGACGACGCCGGGCTGGCGGAGCTGCTCGAGCCCTACCGCCCGCACCGGGGACGGGTGGTCGAGCTGCTCGCGCGCGCGGGCCTGGGACGCCCTCGGCGCGGCGCCCGGATGGCGCCCCGACGGCATCTCCCGGGCTCGCGCCGATGAGGGTGGACGAGCCTCTGGCCAGCGGCGATGATGCACTGCCACTGGCAGGCGCCAGTGGCAGGGAGATCGGCCGGGAGGACTTGCGAACTCCCGCCCGACCCTCCACTCTGTGATCCGCGTAACCCCGGGGTGAACCCCGCGTTACCCCCTGTGACCGCTTGAGGGAGTGGAACGGAGCCTATGCATGTCGACGCGTCATGCCCGGAGCACGACGGGCTGCCCCCGCAGCTCGTCGCGGCGACGGCGGGTGGGCGGATGACGGTGACGGCACCGACCTCCGCAGGCCCCCTCGCCGATCGCGGCGCGGACGACGTCCTGCAGACGGTCGCGGCGACCTCGGACGACGCTCTCGCGGCATGGACCAGCGGTCCGGCCGGCCCGCAGCTGCTGGCGCGGCTCGCCGAGCTCCTCGTCGAGGGCTCCCGCGGCCGGGCCGTCGACGCCGACGCGCTCGTCACGTTCGCGCTCCACCGCCGGGGCCAGGTGGTCGACCGCGTGCGGCTCCTCCTGGAGGCGGCGGGCGGGGGCGGTGCCGCGGCGTACGACGGCACGCGCGCCCTGCGCGCCGACGTGCGCTCGGTGGTGGTGCGGTGCACGCCGCTCACGTTCGCGCGGCTCGTCACGGGCCAGCGCTCGGCGGCGCTCGAGCTGCTGGCCGACCGGTTGCGGGTCGAGGGCGACGCGAGCACGGTGCTGGACGCCGGCCGGGTGCTCCGCTGCCCGGCGAACGGCACCGCGCTGGTCGACCCCGGCACGCTCGAGCCGCGTGCGGTGGCGACCGCCCTGCGCGGGGTCTCGACCGCGCACCTGCGCTCCGTGATGGGCGGTCCGTTCCGCGACGTGGTGCTCGGCGAGGTGGCGCGGCGGCTGCCCGAGCACGTGCGGCCGGAGGCGACGCGCCTGCGGGTCACCGCGGTGCTGCGGGTCACCGGCACGACGCGGGACGACGCGCCGGACGTCACCGACCGGTTCGTCGTCGAGATGGCCGACGGACGCGCTAGGGTGACGCGGCTCACGGGGCCGGACGCCCCGACCGCGACTCGGCGCGACGTCACGCTCACCTGCACGGGGGAGGACTTCCTGAGGCTCGCGACCGGCCACCTCCACCCCGTCACGGCCGTCCTCCGGGGACGTCTGGCCGTGCGCGGCGACCGAGCCAAGGCGCTGCAGCTCAGCACCGCCCTCGACATCCCCCGACCGAGCTGAGGAGCACGCCGTGTCCGCTTCCACCCGCAGCGTGCCCGGGGTCGCGCTGGTCAGCGACCTGAAGGGTCGTGCCCAGACAGGCATCACCACGACCGGCGCGATGATCATCCTCGCCGTCGAGGCGACGAGGGCGATCTTCGTCGACATCGTGAAGCGCAAGTTCTCCTGGCAGGAGGCGCTCTTCCAGGCCTGGTTCATGACCAAGGTGTCGTTGCTCCCGACGATCCTCGTCGCCATCCCGTTCGGCGTCATCGTGTCGGTGCAGATCGGCGGCATCGCCAACCAGATCGGTGCCATCTCGTTCTCCGGCGCCGTCAACGGCATCGGCGTGCTGCGCCAGGGGGCACCGCTGGTCACCTCGCTCATGATCGCGGGCGCCGTCGGGTCGGCGCTCTGCTCCGACATCGGCGCGCGGACGGTGCGCGAGGAGGTCGACGCGCTGCGGGTCATGGGCATCAACCCGGTCAACCGGCTGGTCGCCCCGCGGCTCTTCGCCGCCATCGTCGTGGCCCTGCTGCTCAACGTGATCGTGGCGGTGACCGCGATCGCGACGGGCTACTTCCTCAACGTGGGCGGAGGCAACGTCAGCTCCGGCACCTACCTCAACTCGTTCATCTCGTTCTCGCAGGTGACGGACCTCCTGCTCGCCGAGATGAAGGCCGCGATCTTCGGCTTCATCGCGACGATCGTCGCCGCCCACAAGGGCCTGAACGCGAAGGGCGGCCCGAAGGGCGTCGCCGACGCGGTCAACCAGGCCGTCGTCCTGAGCTTCATCCTGCTGTCGGTGGTGAACGTCGCCCTCACGCAGGCCTACGTGATGCTCGTCCCGCAGCGGATCGCCTGAGAGGAGGAGAGACGTGGCCAGCAAGATCCTCGACGGTCCCACCGATGCGCTCGCGCGGTTCGGCGACTTCGTCACCTTCGCGGTGCGGGCGCTGCTCGCGACCCGGTACACGCTCGTCAACTACCGCAAGGAGGTGCTGCGCCAGCTGATGGACATCAGCTGGGGCTCCGGCGCCATCATCGTCGGCGGCGGCACGATCGGCGTCATGGTGCTCCTGTCGCTCTCGGCCGGCACCTCGCTCGGCATCGAGGGCTTCAACGGCCTCGAGCTGGTCGGCCTCGCCCCCCTGACGGGCTTCGTGTCCGCATCGGTGAACACCCGCGAGCTCGCGCCGCTGATCGCCGCGCTCGCGCTCGCCGCCCAGGTCGGCTGCCGGTTCACGTCGCAGCTCGGCTCCATGCGGATCCACGAGGAGATCGACGCCCTCGGCGTCATGGCGGTGCACCCGCTCCGCTACCTCGTGACGACCCGCGTGCTGGCGTCCATGATCGCGATCCTGCCGCTGTACCTCATCGGCCTCATCGGCTCGTGGATCGCGTCGCAGTTCGCGGTGGTGGTGGTCTTCGGCCAGTCGGCGGGAACCTACGAGTACTACTTCGACATCTTCATCTCAGGACGGGACGTCTTCTTCTCCGTCATCAAGATCGTCGTGTTCGCCGCGCTGGTCACGCTCATCCACTGCTGGTTCGGCTTCAACGCGGGCGGGGGACCGCAGGGCGTCGGCGAGGCCACCGGCCGCGCCATCCGCGCCAGCATCGTTGTCGTCATCCTCATGAACATGCTGCTCACGCTGGCCTTCTGGGGCAACGACCCCGGATTCAGGATCACGGGGTGAACGGGGTGAACCGATGAACGTCATGGAGCTGCTGCGGGGCAACACCCGCGACCCCAGCCGCGCCACGCTCGCGGTGCGCGGTGTCGTCGGCCTGGCGGTGCTGGCGCTGCTCGTCACGCTGCTCGTGCTCGTCGGCCGCGGTGCCTTCGCCGAGAAGTTCGACGCCACGGTCACGCTCGACAACGCCGGCGGCGCGCTCGTCGACGGTTCCGACGTGCGCTACGAGGGCGTCGTGATCGGCCGGGTCCAGTCGATCGCCCACGCCTCCGAGCGTGACGCGGAGACGGGGCGCCAGCCGGTCGAGGTGGGCGTCCAGCTCGACCCCGAGCTCTCGGAGGACGTGCCCGACAACGTCGTCGCCCGGGTGCTGCCCGCGACGGTGTTCGGCACGTCGTTCGTCGAGCTCGTCTCGCCCGGCGCGAGCGGGGACTTCCTCCGGGCCGGCCAGCGCATCCCGCAGGACACCAGCCAGGAGACGCTCGAGCTGCAGCAGGTGCTCGACAGCATCGACCAGATCGTGACCGCGCTCGGTCCCGCCGAGCTGGCGACCACGCTGCGCAACCTCGCGCAGGCGCTCGACGGCAACGGCGAGCAGCTCGGCGTCACGATCGAGCGGCTGGGGTCCTACCTCGGGCGCCTCAACCCGGAGATGCCGGCCGTCCGCCGCAACCTCGAGCTCCTCTCCTCCAACCTCGAGGCCTTCCAGCGCTACGCGCCCGACCTCTTCGAGGCCACCGACGACGTCCTCGTCGCCGCCCGCACGCTGATCGAGCAGGAGCGCAACTTCGCGGCGCTCGTCACGAACGGCTCGGCGGCGTTCGACGAGACGAACGCTCTGCTGACCGAGAACGAGGAGCAGCTCATCTCCGTCCTCATGACGACGGCCGTCACGGTCGACGTGCTCTACGACGAGCGCGACCAGGTGGTCGCGGGCGTGCTGGCGGCGGCCGACTTCGGCCGCGGCTTCACCGAGGCGATGAGCTTCGGCCGCTACGTGCGCATCGACGCGAACCTCGTGCTCACCGGACCGCAGCCGTACGGCGCGGCCGACTGCCCGACGTACGGCGACCTGCGCGGACGGGGGTGCTGACGTGACCGGATGGAAGAGCACCCTCGTCAAGTTCACGATCTTCGCGGTCGTCTCCGTCGTGCTGTTCGTCGGCCTGTTCCGGATGATGACGAACTCCGTCGGCGGCGACACCACCACCTGGACCGCCCAGTTCACGGCCGTCAGCGGCCTGCGGGAGGGCGACGACGTGCGCGTCGCCGGCGTCAAGGTGGGTCGCGTCGAGAGCATCGAGCTGGGCGAGGGCAACGTCGCCGAGGTGACGTTCTCGCTGCGGGACGACCAGCCGGTCTACGAGCGGACGCTGCTGGCGCTGCGCTACCAGAACCTCCTGGGCCAGCGGTACCTGGCGCTCAGCGCCCCGGAGGACCGGGGCGACCCGCTCGAGCCCGGCGGCACCATCCCGCTCGAGCGGACGTCGCCCGGCTTCGACCTCACCGTGCTCCTCAACGGCTTCGAGCCGCTCTTCAACGTGCTCGAGCCCAGCGAGGTCAACCAGCTGGCCGCGAACATCGTCGCGGTGCTGCAGGGCGAGGCGGGCACCATCGAGTCGCTGCTGCAGAACACGGCGGAAGCGACGCAGTACCTGGCCAGCAAGGACGAGGTCTTCGGCGAGGTGCTGGCCAACCTGACGCCCGTGCTGGAGAACCTCGACGAGCAGTCGGCGCAGTTCGACGCGACCGTGGACCAGCTGCGGGACCTCATGACGGGGCTGGCGGCCCAGCGGGACGTGTTCGCCGACTCCATCGACAACCTCGGTGACCTGGTGGCCTCGACCTCCGACCTCCTCGGGGAGATCCGGGCGCCGCTGGCCGCCGACGTCCAGAGCCTGCAGAGCACGGCCGCGCTGCTGGCCCGGGAGCAGGAGCGGGTGGCGCGCACCATCGAGTCGCTGCCGCTGCTCCTCGGCGGGTACGGCCGGTCGATGTCCTACGGCGCCTACCTCAACGTCTACATCTGCACCCTCGGGGTGGAGGTGCTCGGCGCGACCGCCTACGTGCCCAGCGCGGGCGGCCCGTACTCGGAGGGGTGCACCCTGTGAGCAAGTTCAGCCTGGCCAACGCCAACCGCTACCGCGTCGGACTCGCGGGCCTCGCGGTCCTCGCCTTCGTCGGGGCCCTCGTCGGTGCCGCGTCGGGCCTCTCGATCGGCACGCGCACCTACTCGGCGATGCTGCAGAGCACCGGCGGGATCCGGGCCGGCGAGGAGGTCCAGGTCGCCGGCGTCAGCGCCGGCGACGTGACGGCCGTCGAGCTCGACGGCGAGGCCGTGCGGGTCACCTTCACCATGGACGACGACATCGAGCTCGGCGCGGGCACGACCGCCGAGGTCAAGGTCGCGACGCTCCTCGGCACGCACTTCCTGCTCGTCACGCCGGGCGGCGAGGGCGAGCTGGAGGACGACACGATCCCGGTGTCCCAGACGCGGGTGCCCTACAACCTGCAGGACGCGGTCGACGGCGCGGTCGGCGAGCTCTCGGAGTTCGACACGGTGCAGCTCGAGCAGAGCCTCGCCCAGATCACCGAGGTGCTCGACGTGACCGGGGACGACATCGGCCCGGCGCTCGACGGCGTGGAGGCGCTGTCGGGGGTCGTGGTCGAGCGGTCGGACCAGCTGTCCTCGCTGCTGACGGCGGCGCGGCAGGTCACCCAGCAGCTCACCGACACGACGCCCGCGCTCATCGAGCTGATGCAGCAGGGCGACCTCATCCTCGACGTGCTCCGCGTGCGCCGCGACGCGATCAGCCAGCTCCTCACCGACATGACGGAGCTCGGCAACCTGCTCACCGGGGTCATCGAGGACAACGAGGAGGCCGTGGGTCCGCTGCTGAGCGACCTCGACGTCACGGTCGGCGTGCTCCAGCGCCACGAGCAGACCCTCAACCAGGCGCTGACGATGCTCCCGGCCACGGCGCGCTACTTCACCAACAGCGCCGCCACCGGCCCGTGGATCGCGCTCTACACGCCGAGTGCCCTGCCCGACAACCTCGAGTGCGTCATCGAAAGGCGGTGCGTCGGATGAGCACGGCGACCCCGACCCGTCCGGCCCCGGCGGGCCGTCGCCCCCTGGTGCGGCGGGCGCTGGCGGGCATCGCGATGGCCGGACTGCTGGCGAGCACCGGTGGGTGCTCCGTCGGCGACGACACCATCACCGTCACCGCGCAGTTCCGCACGACCTCGGGTCTCTTCGTCGGCAACGACGTCGGGATCCTGGGCGTGACGGTGGGCACCGTGACCGAGATCGAGCCGCGGGGGGAGGTCGTCGACGTGACCCTCGAGATCGGGCCCGACGCCGACCTGCCGGCGACCGCCGGGGCGGTCGTCGCGTCGCGGTCGGTCGCCACGGACCGCTACGTCGAGATGACACCGGCCTTCGCCGAAGGTCCCCGTCTCGAGGACGGCGCGGTCATCCCCGTCGAGCGCACCCGCACCCCCGTGGAGTTCGACGAGGTGCTGGAGACGCTCCGCACGTTCAGCGACGGCCTCCGCGGACCGGACGGCAACGCCGACACGCTCAACCGCCTGCTCGAGGTCGGCGCGGAGACCCTCAACGGCCGCGGGCAGCAGATCAACGAGACGATCACGCAGTTCGCCGCCGCCGCCGAGGCACTGTCGGGCAACACCGACGACGTCGCCGGCACGATCGTCGACCTCGACGAGCTGACCACCCTGCTGGCCACCAACCAGGACACCATCAACGAGTTCCTGACGAGCGTCACCGAGGCGACCGAGCTGTTCGCCGCGGAGCAGGACAACTTCGGCGACTCGCTCGTGGCCCTCAGCAACGCGCTCGAGGCCCTCGGCCGCTTCTCGGTCGAGAACCGCGCGAGCATCGTCAACACCACGCGCGGCCTCACCGACGTGCTGGAGAACCTGGTGGAGCACCGGGCCCAGCTGGAGGAGACCATCGAGATCCTGCCGCTGGCCTTCCGCAACGTGGGCGACGCGGTGGGCGACAACAACCGAGTCCTGGTGAAGCTGCCGCCCCAGTACTTCTCGCCGGTCCAACCGGTGACCGAGGCCCTGTGCCAGAGCCTGGCCGACCTGCCGCTGGACATCTGCCAGCAGCTCGGCACGAGCCCCGACCTGCTCGCCCTCCTCGGCGACCTGAGGGAGCTGTTGCAGCCATGAGCCCCACGACCAGTCCCCGCACCCGTCCCCACCGGCGGCTCGTCGCGGCCGTCGTCGCCCTGGGGTTCGGAGCCGCAGCCCTGACGGGCTGCAGCTCGGCCCGCGAGCGGGCCGACGCGCTCCGCCCGTCCGCGGTCGGAGCCGGGCAGTACACGATCGAGGCGACCTTCTCGGACGCGCTCAACCTGCCGGCCGGCGCCGCGGTGAAGCTCGACGGCGTCAAGGTCGGCAAGGTCGTCGACATCCAGCCCGCCGACTACGCGGCCCGCGTCACCATGGCCGTCGACGAGGACGTCGAGATCCCGCAGGGCTCCGACTTCCGCCTGCGGTACACGACGGCCCTCGGCGAGGTGTACGTCGAGGTGTCGGCCGCCGAGGGCGGCGGCGCCCCGCTCGCGGACGGTGACGTGGTGCCCGCCGACGAGACGACGGTCGCCACCACGGTCGAGGACGCGCTGGCGTCCGCCTCGCTGCTCGTCAACGGCGGCAACCTGGGGCAGATCCAGACCATCGTCAGCGAGCTCAACACCGCGCTGGACGGTCGTGTCGGGGCGACGCAGAACTTCATCGAGCAGACGGACGTCTTCCTGGCCGAGGCCCTGGCCTCGACCCAGGAGATCGACCGGGTGCTCGACGCGCTCGCGGCCGCCTCGCAGACCCTGGACGCCCGCGAGGAGACGATCAACGCGGCGCTGCGCGACCTGCGGCCGGCGGCCCAGACCCTCACGGAGAACACCGACGACCTCGCGGCCCTCCTCGAGAGCGCGGACGCCCTCGCCATCACGGCCGACGGCCTCGTCGAGAGCACGCGCGACGACCTCGTGCTGATCCTCGACGAGCTCGGGCCGGTGCTCGACACGATCCTCGCCGCGGAGGACGACCTCCTCCCGGCGCTCGACGACCTGCAGACGTTCGGCGCCACGATCGACTCGCGCACGCCGACGGACTACCTGAACCTCTACTTCAAGCTGCGGGTCACCTCCGTCCTCAACTCACCGCTGCCGGGCCTGGGCGACCTGCTCGGCGGCTCGACCCCGAACGGAGGCTGACATGGCGCGTCTCGTCCCCAGCAAGCCCGTGCTCAGCGTCGTCGGGCTCGTCGTCACGCTCGCGATCTGCGTCGGGTACCTCCTGACGGTCGTGCTCAACCTGCCCCTCACGGGCCGACCCGACCGGGTCACCATCGAGCTGCCGCGCTCCGGTGGTCTCTTCGAGGGCTCGGCCGCGGCGTACCGGGGGTCGCGGGTCGGCACCGTCGAGCAGATCCGGATCAACCCCGACGGTGGCGTGACCGCCACGGTCAGCCTGTCGGACGGGGTCGAGGTGCCCCGCTCGACGCAGGCGCAGGTGCGGAGCCTGTCACCCGTGGGCGAGCAGTACCTCGACTTCCGGCCGGAGACCGACGAGGGTCCCTACCTCGCCGACGGCGACACGATCTCCGCCGACGCGGTGGACATCCCGGTCTCCTTCGCCGAGGCGGCCGAGAGCGTCAACGCGTTCATCGAGGTGATCGACCAGAACCAGCTCCGCACCGTGCTGCAGGAGCTCGGGACGGCCACCGACGGGGTGGGCGACGACCTCGAGACGCTGCTCGACGCCACCGACCAGCTGTCGACCGAGCTCGACGAGGTGTGGCCCGAGACCCAGAACCTCCTCGTCAACGGCGAGACGGTCGGCGAGGTGCTGCAGGGCAACCAGGAGAACCTCGAGCGGTTCTCGGCCGCGGCCGCGTCGCTCGCGGCGTTCCTGCGGGACTTCGACCCGACCTTCCGGGACATCCTGTCGCGCGCCGGCGGCGACTTCGCCAACACCCGCCTGCTGGTGGCAGACCTCCGACCGGTGCTGCCGCCGCTGCTCACGCAGCTCGACGTGATCGGCGAGGTCGCCTACCAGCGCGAGCCGCACCTCCGGGCCCTGCCGGACGCCCTCGTCTACGGCAACAGCCGCTTCGCGTCGGCGTTCCAGGACGGCTGGCTCAACGTGGACCTGTGGCTGCAGGGGGCCGAGGAGTGCGACTACCGCGACTACCGGGCCGACCCGATGAGCACCGACCAGCAGCCGCTGCACCTCGACGGTCGCTGCGCGGTCGGGGGACCGGTGCGCCGCGGGGCGCAGTACGCCCCGCCGCCGCTCGACCGCTGACCGCCCGGCCGCTCGCTGCCTGCTCCCTCGACGGGGCCTCAGAGCAGCGGGCGGAGGGGGGCGAGCACGAACTCGGTGAACTTCCGGTGCGCGGACCGGGCCTCCCACTCGGCGCTGTGCAGCTCCAGCGAGTGGCCCTGGTCGCTGAGGAAGATCGTCTCCATCGTCGCGGCGAACTGCTCGTCGATGACCTCGACGTTGACCTCGTAGTTGCCCTGGAGGCTGAGCCGGTCGACGTTGGCCGTGCCCACCGTGGACCAGCTGCCGTCGATGGTGGAGGTCTTGGCGTGCACCATCGCCTCGCGGAAGCGCAGGATCCGCACCCCGGCGTCGAGCAGCTGGGAGTAGTAGCCGCGCGAGATCCAGTCCGCCACCACGTGGTTCGACTTGTGGGGGAGCAGGACCCGGACGTCGACGCCGCGGCCGGCGGCCCGCACGAGCGAGTCCACGAAGTCCTGGTCGGGGATGAAGTAGGCGTGCGTCATCCAGATGTGGTCGGTGGCGCGGTCGATCGCCTCGAGGTACATCGAGCGGATGGGGAACATCCACAGCCGCGGGATGTTGCGGTGGATCCGGATCCGCGGCTCCCAGACCGACGCCGCCTCGAGCAGGAGCGGACGCTCGCTGGAGCGGAAGCGCTTGCGGCGGTTGAGGTTCCAGAAGTCCGCGAAGGTGCGGGTGAGGTCCCAGACGCTCGGACCGGTGATGCGCACGTGCGTGTCGCGCCACTCCGTGGCGTAGGCGGCGCCGATGTTGTAGCCGCCGACGAACGCGACCTCGTCGTCGACGACGAGGATCTTGCGGTGGTCGCGGCCGTAGCGCCGGAGGTCCCAGAACCGCAGGCCGGCGCTGTAGACGGGATAGCGCAGCACCTTGATCTCCGGCGGGAAGTGCTTGAACCGGGGCGACACGACGAGGTTCGCGAACGCGTCGTAGATGCAGTAGACCTCGACCCCGCGCCGCGCGGCGTCCACGAGGGCGGCCTTGAACCGCTCGCCGACCTCGTCGCCCTTCCAGATGTAGGTCTCGAGCAGGATCCGCTTCCGGGCACCCCCGATCGCGGCCAGCATGTCGTCGTAGAGGTCCTGGCCGTAGGTGTAGACGGTCATCTCCCCGCCCCCCACCTCGTTGGTGGTGGGGGGAGTGGTGGGGAACGGGCGGGGCTTCTTGCCGCGCCGGCGGTAGGAGTCGACGAGGGTCATGCCGATCGCGAGGGCGAACGGCACGCCGACCGCCGCCAGGAGCGCCCGACGCAGCACGCGCAGCAGGCGGTCGGTGGGGGCGCCCCGAAGTCTCACGGGCCCAACCTATCGAACCGCCGCGGCGTCCGGGTGCCGGCAGCAGCGGAGCGGCGGCGGTGCGCCTGCGGCACGGCGCCACCGTCCGTGTGGTTGGCTTCAGCACGACGGAGCTGGACGAGAGGGTGCAGATGACGGAGCGGGGCCGCGTGCTGGTCGTCGACGACGACGCCGACATCCGGGAGCTGGTCGCCATCGTCGTCGGCCAGCTCGGCGTCGACGTGCTCCAGGCCGGCGACGGGCTGACCGCGCTCGAGCTGGCGCGCCGCGAGTCGCCCCACCTCGTGACGCTCGACCTCGGGCTGCCCGACATCGACGGCATCGAGACCTGCCGCCGGCTCCGCGAGTTCTCCGACGCCTACGTCCTGATCCTGACGGCCCGCGAGGAGCGCGCCGACCGCGAGGTGGGCTCGGAGAGCGGCGCGGACCAGTTCATGAGCAAGCCGTTCGCGCCGAAGCAGCTGCGCGCCACGGTCCGCGAGGCGCTCGGCGCTCGCGGGATCGACCTGGCCTGAGCAGCGGTCGGAGCGCCGGCCCGACCCTCGGCACCGTCGGCGTCCAGGACTGTCGGTGCCGCGTCGTACGCTCGCAGGCATGCGACCCGTCACCGATCTCGAGCGCAGCGTGGCCCCGCTGCACGTGCTCTCCGACTACCAGCCGGGCGGCGACCAGCCGACGGCGATCGCCGAGATCACGCGGCGCATCCAGGCCGGTGCGGAGGACGTGGTGCTCCTGGGTGCGACCGGCACCGGCAAGACGGCCACGGTGGCCTGGGTGGCCGAGCAGCTGCAGCGCCCGCTGCTCGTCCTGCAGCCCAACAAGACGCTGGCGGCCCAGTTCGCCAACGAGCTGCGCCAGCTCTTCCCGAAGAACGCGGTCGAGTACTTCGTGTCGTACTACGACTACTACCAGCCCGAGGCCTACGTGCCGCAGACGGACACCTACATCGAGAAGGACTCGGCGATCAACGAGGAGGTCGAGCGCCTCCGCCACTCGGCGACCAACTCCCTCCTGACCCGCCGCGACGTCATCGTGGTCTCGACGGTGTCCTGCATCTACGGTCTCGGCACCCCGCAGGAGTACGTCGACCGCATGCTCCGGCTGCGGGTGGGCGAGGAGCACGACCGCGACAGCGTGCTCCGTCGGCTCGTCGAGATCCAGTACGCACGCAACGACATGTCGTTCACGCGGGGCACCTTCCGCGTGCGCGGCGACACGCTCGAGATCTTCCCGGTCTACGAGGAGCACGCGGTGCGCGTCGAGTTCTTCGGCGACGAGATCGAGCGGCTCTCCACCCTGCACGCGGTGACGGGGGAGGTGCTGACGGAGGACACGGAGCTCCACGTCTTCCCGGCGTCGCACTACATCGCGGGTCCGGAGCGCATGGAGAAGGCCATCCGCGGCATCGAGGCCGAGCTGGCGGAGCAGCTGGCCGCGTTCGAGGCCCAGGGCAAGCTGCTCGAGGCGCAGCGGCTGCGGATGCGCACGACGTACGACATCGAGATGATGCGGCAGGTCGGCTCCTGCTCGGGCATCGAGAACTACTCGATGCACATGGACGGCCGTGCGCGCGGGACGGCGCCGAACACGCTGCTCGACTACTTCCCGGAGGACTTCCTGCTCGTCGTCGACGAGTCCCACGTGGCCGTCCCGCAGATCGGCGGGATGTACGAGGGGGACATGTCGCGCAAGCGCAACCTCGTCGAGCACGGCTTCCGGCTGCCCAGCGCCATGGACAACCGGCCGCTGCGCTGGGAGGAGTTCCTCGAGCGCATCGGCCAGACGATCTACCTGTCGGCCACGCCGGGCGACTACGAGCTCGACAAGGTGGGCGGCGACGTCGTCGAGCAGATCATCCGGCCGACCGGTCTCGTCGATCCCGAGGTCGTGGTCAAGCCCACGAAGGGCCAGATCGACGACCTCATCGGCGAGATCCGCACCCGGGTGGAGCGCGAGGAGCGCGTCCTCGTCACGACGCTGACCAAGAAGATGTCGGAGGACCTGACCGACTACCTCCTCGACGCCGGCCTGCGCACGCGCTACCTGCACTCGGAGGTCGACACCCTCAAGCGCATCGAGCTGCTGCGTGACCTCCGGATGGGTGCCTACGACGTGCTCGTGGGCATCAACCTCCTGCGCGAGGGCCTCGACCTGCCCGAGGTCTCCCTCGTGGCGATCCTGGACGCCGACAAGGAGGGCTTCCTCCGCTCCGACAAGTCGCTCATCCAGACGATCGGCCGCGCGGCGCGCAACGTGTCGGGCCAGGTGCACATGTACGCGGACCGGATCACGCCGTCGATGGAGCGCGCGATCGACGAGACCAACCGGCGGCGCGACAAGCAGATCGCCTACAACCGCGAGCACGGCATCGACCCCCAGCCGTTGCGCAAGAAGATCGCCGACATCACCGAGATGCTCGCCCGCGAGGACGAGACGACGGAGGCCCTCCTGCAGACCTGGGCCGACGTGGGCCAGAAGGGCCGTGCCGGTGGCGTGAAGCCGTCGGCGAAGTCGCCCGCGCGGGCGCCCGTGCCCGTCCTCGGTGAGCGGGCGAAGGAACGCGAGTCGGGTGCCGCCGGGCTGCCGAGCGCCGACCTGGCACAGCTGATCCAGGACCTGTCCGACCAGATGAAGACCGCGGCCGCCGAGCTGCAGTTCGAGCTGGCGGCTCGGCTGCGCGACGAGATCTCGGAGCTCAAGAAGGAGCTGCGCCAGATGATGGAGGCGGCCAAGTAGGCGGACTGCCTCCCGCGTAGCATCTGCTTGCGATGAGCAACCATCTCGGCGGCGCGGCCCGTCCCTACGTCGTCTGGGCCGTCGCGCTCTCGGTGTACCTCCTCGCGGTGTTCCACCGCTCGTCGCTGGCGGTCGCCGGCCTCCTCGCCACGGAGCGCTTCGGGATCACCGCGGCCCAGCTCGCGACCTTCGTGATGCTGCAGCTGGCGGTGTACGCCGCGATGCAGGTGCCTGTCGGGCTGCTCGTCGACCGGTTCGGGTCGCGGTCCGTCCTGACCGCCGGCGTGGTGGTGATGAGCCTCGCCCAGTCCGCGTTCGCCTTCGCCGACACCTACGCGCTGGCGCTGGTCGCGCGCCTGTTCGTCGGGATGGGGGACGCCCTCACCTTCATCTGCGTCCTGCGCCTGGTGTCGTCGTGGTTCCCGCCGCGGCGCGTGCCGCTCGTCTCCCAGCTGACCGGCACGGTGGGACAGCTCGGCGCGGTGGTCGCGGCCGTCCCGATGACGGTCGCGTTCCGCGAGCTGGGCTGGACCACGACGTACCTGCTGTCGGCGTCCGTCGGCGCGCTCCTCCTCGTGGGCCTGCTGCTCGTCGTGGGGGACACCCCCGAGGCGCGGCACCTGCGGGGTGCCTCGCTGTCGTGGCGCGAGGTGCGGGCCAGCCTGGCGGCGTCGTGGACGCTGCCGGCGACCCGGCTGGGCTTCTGGATGCACTTCGTCACCCAGTTCAGCGCCACCACGCTGGGGTTGCTCTGGGGATATCCGTTCCTCGTCCGCGGCGAGGGTCTCTCCGAGGCGGCGGCCGGTGCCCTGCTGACGCTGATGGTGCTGGTGATGATGGTCGCCGGGCCCACGCTGGGCTGGCTGGTCGGCACGTTCCCCTACCAGCGCTCCACCATGGTGCTGGGCATCGTGGGGACCATCGTCCTCGTCTGGAGCATCGTGCTCGCGTGGCCGGGGGACGCTCCGCTGCCGCTCCTCGTGCTCCTCGTGGTCGTGACCGGGGTCGGCGGACCCGCGTCCATGATCGGGTTCGACGTCGCCCGCACCGCCAACCCCGTCGAGCGCCTCGCGAGCGCCACCGGGTTGGTCAACCAGGGGGGCTTCATCGCGACCCTGAGCCTGGTGATCGGCATCGGCCTGGTGCTCGACTGGCGCACGCCGGGAGGCGGCACGACCTACACCTCCGAGGCGTTCCGCTGGGCGATGAGCCTGCAGTACGTGCTCTGGACGCTCGGTCTCACCCAGGTCTGGCGGCTCCGGCGCCTGGCGCGTGCCCACGCGGCCGCGGCGGCGACCGTCTGACGCTGCCCCCTGACGCCGCTCAGCGGGGGATCACCGAGAAGAGGAACCGCTTCTTCACCATCAGCCAGATGAGTGCGAGCACGGTCGTGTGGACGAGCGTGCCCTGCCACCAGGAGCCGCGGTCGAGGCCGGGGATGTTGCCGACCGCGAGCACGAAGAAGACGTGCACGATGAAGACGTAGAGGCTCGCCGCGCCCAGCGGGATCCAGAACCACCCGATGACCTTGTTGATCGGCTTCCACATGGTGGTGAGCACCGCGTAGGCCACGACCAGCATGAGGGCCAGGTCGACGAGGCGGCCCGGCTGGAGGAAGACCCGGGTGTAGGCGTTGTCGTAGAGCCAGCCGTAGGAGCCCTCGGGGAACGGCGAGGCGGAGTAGCCGAAGGTGTGCGCCAGCCACAGCCACACGAGCGCCCCCGCATAGCCGAAGACGAAGAGGGCGCACCCGATCTTCCCGGCCCGGCTCACCAGCGCCCGCGTGACCTGGCGGCGGTAGACGCCGAGCACGAGCCCGTGGGTGAAGGCGATCTGCCAGGTGAGCAGCGGGAAGACGGCCTCGAACTGCGACGGGAGCACGTGGACCTCGGACACCGCGTTCCACACGAACAGCGCCCACGACACGGCCAGGACCAGCCACCACATGCCCCGCTTGATGAACCACATGAGCACGGGGAGCAGCAGGCTGAGCACCACGAACAGCCCCATGATGTTGAAGACCCACGGGCCCATCTCGAGCAGCAGCAGCTGCCGGACGGCGTACCACGGCGGCGGGTAGTCGAACAGGCGGGGCGCGTTGGCGTAGAGGTCGTAGACCTGCCCCGAGACCGCCTGACCGTTCTCGCCGGTGCCGCGGTCGGTGAACGTCGTGATCACCGTGGCGTCGACGAACGGCAGGAGCCCGAGCAGGTAGACGAGGACGACGACGACCAGCGCGACGAGGTACTGCTTCCGCGCCCGCTTCCACATGGTGACCGCGGTGACCCACTCGCCCAGCTTGCGCACGGTCGGGAGGTAGATCATGCCGAGCACGATCCCGGACAGCAGCACGAACATCTCCGCTCCGGTGATCGCACCGACCGCGTTCAGCGTGATGTAGGAGTACGGGCTCGTGACCTCGATGTGGGTGATGACGACGGCGAGGATGATCCAGCCGCGGAACAGGTCGAGGCGCTGGTCGCGGGGATCGTTCTCGTCGGGGTAGCGCCACGACGGCACGTACTTGCCGGCGATTCCGGCCAGCGCGAACAGGAGCGCGAGCAGGGCGACGCAGAAGACGATCCACCCCATCTCGGCGCCGATGTCGTCCGCGGCGGGCTGCCGGCCCTGGGCCGTGGCCGCGTTCGCCGCCTCCTGGTCGAGCACCCGCGTGACCGGTCCGACGTCGACGCCGTCGGAACCGAGGTCGGAGCGGAGCGCATCGGCCAGCTCCTGGGTGCGCGTGGCTCGCCAGTCGACGACCCGGTCGCCGGCCTCCGCCTCGGGGCGCCGCTGCTCCAGCCACGAGATGCCGCGGATGAGGGGGTAGTCGGCGTTCGCCTCGAAGACCTGCTGCCACCACCCCTGCTTGATGGCCAGCTCGGGGTCGCCCTCGCCGTCGGGGATCCACAGGGCGCCGGTCTCGACGAGCATCGGCAGGTCGTTGGCCTCGGCGAAGCGCTCGTAGAACGGCGTGCCGCCGGTGCCCTGGTTGTAGTTGAAGCGCTCCTCCAGCCGATCCCGGTACGCGTCGGGCGTGGCGACCCGGTCCAGCTCGAACCCCTCGCTGGTCTCCAGGTCGCCGGTCTCGCCGTCACCGTCGAGGCCGAGGTCGTTGTCCACGCGCCCACGGTCGGGGCCGAAGTGGTAGAGGGTGAGCCCGACCCAGTCGACGACGTCGTCACCCGGCCAGTACGGCCCGTAGGGGTCGTCGCCCTCGTCGAGGCGGCCGTTGCCGTCGGTGTCGAGCTCGGCCGCCTCGGTCATCCGGTCGGGGTCGACGTCGCCGTACGCCGCGCCGTACGGGTAGCCCGCGCCGTACACCGGCGCCCACACCATGGCGGCGTGCGGCGTCGCGCCGTGCACCTCGTCGGCCAGCGCGCGGAACGCCGCGACGTACGCCCGCGGCTGCTGTCCCCAGCCGTACCAGGTGCCGTTCATCTCGGGCGCGAAGCGCACGAGGAAGTAGGAGTCGAGCTCGCGGTGCAGCTCCACGAGCTCGTCCGCGAAGGCCGCGGCGTCGTCGGGCGTGAGCTCGTCGAGCGGTACGACCGGCTCGAGGCTGACCACCGCCACGGCGCCCTGGGTGGCCGCCTGCTCGACGAACTGCCGCAGGTACGTGCGGTCGTCGTCGCCGAGGGGGTAGTTGACCCGCTGCGTGTAGAGCGACGGGCCTTCGCCGAGACGATTCGCGTAGTCGGCGGCGGAGTCCTCCGTCCACGTGAGGCTCGGGCCGAACCACGGGCTCCCGGGCGCCGGCAGGCCCGGCGGCGCGTCGTCGTCGGCGGCCGAGGCCGGCGGCGCCCAGGACAGCAGGCCCGCGACGAGCGCGAGGACGGCGACGACGAGCGCCCCCCGCACGGAGCGCGCGCGGTGCGCGGACGACGCGGTCACGATCGCCGCTCGCACCGCAGGGTCCAGACGTTGCGGCTCCCCACCCGCTCGTAGGCCAGGTCGTCGAGGGCCGCGATGGCGAGGGCCAGCCCGCGGCCGCTCTCCGCGTCCGCGTCCGGCATCACGACGTCGCTCAGGTCGAGGGCTGCCGGCTGACCGTTGTCCTCGATCCGCCCGTGCAGGCCGCCGTCGCCGTCCCCGTCGATCTCGACGAGGAGACGGCGCTCGTCGGCGTGGGCGTCCGCGGCGTAGGCGTGCTCGACGACGTTGCCGAGGATCTCCATGAGCGCGGTCACGAAGCGGAGCTGCTCGCCGGCGCCGACCTCCGGGTGCTCGGACCACGCGGCGTCGAGGGCGTCGTGCGCGGTGTCGAGCGCCTCCGGGTCGGCCGGCAGCTCGAGACGGGCGACGGGGCGCCCGGTGGGCTCAGACATCGAAGGCGCTGGCGACGTCCGGCCGGGGCCGGAGCACCTTGTCGAGGTTGGTGAGCTGGAAGACGGCGAGCACCTCCGGCGTCGGACGTGCCACCCGCAGGTCGCCACCGGCCTGACGGGCCGCCTTGAGCCCGCTGACGAGGGCGCCCAGCCCGGACGAGTCGAGGAACGTGGTCTCGCCGAGGTCGACGACGACGCGGTTGGTGCCCGCGTCGACGACCTCAGCGAGGGCCTCGCGGAGCCTCTTGGCGGCCACCATGTTGAGACGCCCGCGGGGCACGACCACCGCGATGCCGCGCTCGGTGGACACGTCGATCTCGATCATCGGGCTCCTTCAGAGGTGTCGGGCGGGGAAGGTGGGGCGGAGGAGGTCGGGGACGGGTCGGCCGCGGCCGAGCTGGCGGCGAACCCGCGGTAGCGCACGGCCTGGATGATGACCGAGAAGATGACGAGGTCGAAGACGACCCAGACCATGTTGAGCGACGTGCCGAGCCAGGAGGCCTGGCCCACGGCGAGCCGCACGACGCCGGCGACGGCGGCGAGCACGAGCAGCCCCATCGCGATGAGCTGGGGACGGACGAGGTCCCAGCGCTGCACCGTGGACTCCTTGGCGACCTTGGGCGTCACCGAGAAGTCCAGCGAGCGACCGAGGAACACGTTGCCGAAGGCCGACGTCACCGACTTGATCCAGACCGGGAACAGCGCGAGCGAGTACTGCTGGCCGCGCCACGTGGGTCTGCCCGCCGCGGCCACGAAGAAGAGCAGCTGGTTGAGCACGAGGAACGGCACCAGCCGCCAGAAGAAGTCCGAGCTGAGCGCCTGGACGGGGAGCACACCGATCGTCAGGTAGACCACCGGCGCCGCGATGTAGACGAGGGCCGCGAACCCGGACAGGTAGCTCCACATGGTGGCGAAGTACATGAGCCGCTGCGGCCACGAGAGGCCGCGCTGGGTCAGCGGGTTCTCGCGGAACATCACCTGGGCCGTGCCCTGGGCCCAGCGCAACCGCTGCGTGAGCATCGACTCCAGGTCCTCCGGCGCGAGCCCGTGGGCGAGCACCTCGTCGTGGTAGACCGTCCGCCACCCGAGGCCGTGGATGCGCATGCAGGTGGCCATGTCCTCGGTGACGGAGATGGTCGCCATCGGCATCACGGGGATGGCCTCCCCGGACCGGTCGACGTCGATGGCCCGCACGAGCGCCTCGACCGCCTCGATGGCCCCCAGGGGCGACAGGTCCCGGGCCGTGACCCGGTCGAGGCTCTCCAGGCTGACGGTCGCGAGCGTCTCGTCGGACTCGCCGAGCTCCTCGAGCGCGGCGATGACCTCGAGGTCCGCGGCCACGAGCTCGAGGTCGGCCGCGACCAGACGGCGGCGGATCTCCGCGACACGGGCCTGGAAACGGTAGGTGACGTCGAGCAGCGCCCCGCCGCGGTCGATCTCCCGCTGGGCCCGGCCCACGTCGTACAGCACCTCGTCGAGGGCGGTCGCCACGGCGGTGTCGTCGGGTCCGAGGTCCTTCCGTGCCGCCGTCAGCACCGTCCGCGCCGAGCGCAGCGCCCGCGTGACGCCCAGGGTGGTGTCGTGCACGTAGCGGGCGATGCCGACCTGGATGAGCGCCTCGCGTCGGATCACCGCGTTCGAGCCGCAGAAGAAGGCGGCGTTCCAGCCGTCCTTGCCCTGCTGGATGGGACCGTAGAACAACGGTGCCTGGCTGCCCAGCGGGTCGGACTCCGGCACGTTGACGAAGTACTGGGGCGTCTGCACCAGCGCGACCTCGTCGTCGGCGAAGTAGCCCAGCGTGCGGTCGAGGATCTCCGGCACGGGGATCTGGTCCGCGTCGAGGATCAGGAGGAACTCGCCGTCGGTGGCCAGCAGCGCGTTGTTGAGGTTGCCGGCCTTCGCGTGCCGCGGCATGCCGGTCCACTCGGGCGACCGCGTGATCCAGCCGATGCCGAGCTCCTCGGCGAGCGCCTGCATCTCGGGGCGGTTGCCGTCGTCGAGGATCCAGGTGCGGTGGGGGTGCCGGATGGCGACGGCGGCGACGGCCGTGTCGCGCACGAGCTCGGTGGGCTCGTTGTAGGTCGTGATGAACACGTCGACGGTCGCCTCGGGGTCGGGCGGCGGCGGGTCGCCCCGTTCCTTCAGCCGCCACATCGTCATCCCGAACAGCAGGGAGTCGATCATGCTGTAGGTCTCGGCGAGGATCAGCGGCACGGCGATCCACCAGGCCGACCAGTGCACCGAGAACATCCAGCGCCAGGTGATGTAGTTGATCCCCAGCAGCGCGGTCAGCACGACCACGCAGCGGAGGAGCAGCAGGCGGCGCGTCACGAGGCGCACCGGAAGACGGCGAGGACCGTCACGTCGTCGAGCGGGGCGCGGCGGCGGGTCAGGGCCCGCACCTCCTCCAGCAGCGCCGTCGGTGTGGGGGAGCGGCGCACCACGACGTCGAGCTCCGGCCAGGGGTCGAGCGGGTCGTCGAGCACGTCGAGGATGCCGTCGCTGACGATGACCAGGCGGTCGCCCGGGTCCAGCACGGACGTGTGCTCGCTCCAGTGGTCGTCGGGCAGCACGCCGAACGGGCGGTCCTCGCCGGCGAGCACCTCGTATCCTCCACCGGCCTTCACGATGGCCGCGAGGCCGGCACCGGCGTCCACCCAGCGGGTGTAGCCGTCGTCCAGGTCCACGGCCGCCTCGAACAGCGTGAGAAAGGCGCCGGCCCCCTCGAGGTCGGGCAGGAGGCTGCGGGCGACCTGCGTCGCGACGACGCCGAGGTCGGCTCCGGAGACGACCGCCTGGTGGGTCGCGCGGACCGCCGACCGAGCGCCGGCGCCGAGCAGGGCGGCGCTCGTGCCCTTGCCCATGACGTCGCCGACGCCGAGGTGCAGCACGCCGGCGCCGACGCCGTAGTCGAAGCAGTCGCCGCCGACCGCGAGGGCGGGGAGGCAGATCCCGTCGACGAGCCAGCCGTCACGGTCCACGGGGACCGTGGGGAAGAGCGCGGACTGGACCTGCCGTGCCTGGCCCATCTCGCTCGACGACACGAGCTCGTGCTCGGCCCAGGCGGCGAGGTCGGCGAGGTCGGCGCGCTCCTCGTCGTCGAGCTCACGGCTGCTGCCGTGGAAGAGGCAGAGCGTGCCGACCACGTTGCCGAGGTGGTCCTTCAGGGGGTGGCCGGCGTAGAAGACCACGTCGCCCCCCGCGACGACCGGCAGCGCGCTGAACCGCTCGTCGTCCCGGGCGTCCGGCACCACGAGGAGGTCACCGATCGCCTGGGTGGTGTGGCAGAAGGTGTCCCGGCGCGGCAGGGTGCCCGTCGGGAGACCCTGGGCACTCGGCATCCAGGCGTGGCGGGCGTCGAGGAGGGTGATCGAGGTCGCGTCGACGCCGAAGAGCTTCCGCGCGAGCCGGGTGATCCGGTCGAGCTGCTCGTGCGCAGCGTCGACGGTGTCGGCGATGCTCGCGGCGGCACGCTCCTGCGCCGCGGCTCCCTCGCCCGACCTGACCTCGGGTACGACGTCGTCCACGTCCTCTGCTCCGCTCCCCTAGACCAGCGCCCGGAGGCGCAGCGGTGTCGGTGACGAGGACCACGCTAGCGTGGCTTCAAGGGAACCGCGCGCAGGCCATCAGGTTGCCGTGTTTTTTCCTCAAGATCGTTGCGGTCGGCCGATGGATGACGGGGAGCAGGAGGGTGGCAGTGGCGGACGGGACAGCGGATCCGGGACAGCGGACGGTGCTGGTCGTCGACGACGACCCCGACCAGCGCGAGCTCGTCGCGATGGTGCTGGGCAGCGTGGGCTACCGGATCGAGGAGGCGTCCTCGGGCGCGGAGGCCGTGGAGGCGACGCGCACGCACGCCCCCGACCTCGTCACGCTCGACCTCGGGCTGCCGGACATGGACGGCACCGAGGTGTGCCGGGCGCTCCGGGAGTTCAGCGACGCCTACGTGATCATGCTGACGGGCCGCGCCGACGAGTCGGACCGCCTCGTCGGGCTCGACGTGGGCGCGGACGACTACATGGTCAAGCCCTTCTCGCCCAAGGAGCTGCGCGCCCGGGTGGCCGCGGTGCTGCGTCGGGCCCGACCGGCCGCGGAACGCGCCGTACCGACGCCCATGAGCGCGCCCGCGTCGGTCGTGGACCCCGACCGCGGCCTCGTCGTCGTGCCCGACCGCGAGCTCGCGCTCGTCGACGGCGTCCCGCTGCCGCTGACCGGCGCCGAGGTGCTCGTGCTCGCCGCCCTCGCCCGCGAGCCGGGCCGGGCCTGGGAGCGTCGGGAGCTGGTGCGGGCCGTCTGGACCGAGGAGTTCGGGGAGTCGCAGTTCCTGCTCGACGTCCACGTCGGCAACCTGCGGCGCAAGCTCCGCAAGGCCGGGGTGCGCGAGGAGTGGATCCGGAGCGTCGGGGGCACGGCGTACGCCTTCATCCCGAGTCGCCCCACGTCCGCACCTGACTGACGGGTAACCTTCCCGAGCGCGCAGCCCGCAGGCCGCGCGCCCCCGAGCGTCAGGAGTCCGGATGCGCGTCGCCCTGCTGTCCTACCGCAGCAAGCCCCACTGCGGCGGCCAGGGTGTGTACGTGCGGCACCTCAGCCGGGAGCTGGTCGCGCTGGGCCACGAGGTCGAGGTGTTCTCCGGCCAGCCCTACCCCGAGCTCGACCCCGGCGTGCGGCTCACGCCGGTGCCGAGCCTGGACCTCTACCGCGACCCCGACCCGTTCCGCACCCCGTACCCCGGCGAGCTGCGCGACCTCACCGACCTGCGCGAGGTCGCGACGATGTGGACCGCCGGCTTCGGCGAGCCACGCACCTTCAGCGAGCGGGTACGGCGCGTGGTGCGCGAGCGGGCGGACGAGTTCGACGTGGTCCACGACAACCAGGTGCTGGGCTACGGGATCCTGGACCTGGCCGCCGACGGGATGCCCGTGGTGACGACGCTCCACCACCCGATCACGTTCGACCGCCGGATCGACCTGGAGGCCGCCACCACGCGCCGCAAGCGCCTCTCGCTGCGTCGGTGGTACGGGTTCCTCCGCATGCAGGGACGTGTGGCCCGCCGCGCGACGCTCGTGCTGACCCCCTCGGAGTCGTCGAAGCGGGACATCGTCACGGACTTCGGCGTCGACCCCGAGCGCATCCGGGTCATCCTCCTCGGCGTCGACGACGTCTTCCAGCCGCCGACGGAGCCACGGGTGCCCGGCCGCATCCTGGCCATGGCGAGCGCCGACGCCCCGCTCAAGGGCATCGGCACGCTCCTCGAGGCGTTCGCCAAGCTGCGCACCGAGCGGGACGTCCAGCTC
The DNA here is from genome assembly GCA_038184435.1 of Nocardioides alkalitolerans. Lineage (NCBI taxonomy): Bacteria > Bacillati > Actinomycetota > Actinomycetes > Propionibacteriales > Nocardioidaceae > Nocardioides > Nocardioides alkalitolerans. Next base: position 1,264,717 of record CP116227.1, read on the forward strand.
GTCCTCGTCTCACGACCGCAGCCGGGCGGACCGACGGAGCAGCTCGTCGACCGGCTCGGCATCCGCGACCACGTGCAGTTCGTGCACGGCGTCAGCGATGCCGAGCTGGTGCGCGTCATGGGCTCCGCCGAGGTCGCGTGCGTGCCGTCGCTCTACGAGGGATTCTCGCTGCCGACCGCCGAGCTGATGGCGTGCGCGACGCCCCTCGTGGCCTCCCGCGCGGGCGCGATCCCCGAGGTCACCGGGCCCGACGGCCTGTGCGCCGACCTGGTCACGCCCGGTGACGTCGGCGAGCTCGAGCAGGCGCTGGGTGCCCTGCTCGACGATCCCGAGCGGCGCGAGCGCATGGGGCGCGCCGGCCGGGAGCGGGTGCGGGCCGAGTTCAGCTGGCGCGCGGTGGCACGGGCCACCGCCCAGGCCTACGAGGACGTCGTCGCGGTCACGCGGGGACGCCAGCAGGCACCCCAGGACCACGCCGCGCACGACGCGCCGGCCGAGTGAGGAGCGAGCAGGATGCTGACCGTTGACTTCGACCGGTTGGGCCTGCGGCCCGGCGAGCGCGTGCTCGACATGGGCTGCGGAGCCGGCCGGCACGCCTTCGAGATGTACCGGCGCGGGGCCGACGTCGTCGCCTTCGACCAGGACGCCGACGAGCTGGCCGGCGTGCGCGACCTCTTCGGCGCGATGAAGGAGGCCGGCGAGGTGCCGGTCGGTGCCGAGGCCGACACCAAGGAGGGTGACGCGCTCGGCCTGCCCTTCGCCGACGGCGAGTTCGACCGCGTCGTCGCCGCGGAGGTGCTGGAGCACATCCCGGCCGACCTCCAGGCCATCGACGAGCTGGTCCGCGTGCTGCGGCCGGGCGGGACGCTGGCCGTCAGCGTGCCGCGGTGGCTGCCCGAGGCCATCTGCTGGCAGCTGTCGACGGAGTACCACGACACGCCCGGCGGGCACATCCGCATCTACACCGACAAGGAGCTCGTCACGAAGGTGACGAACGCCGGCCTCGAGCTCGTGGGCAAGGACTACGCCCACGGTCTGCACGCGCCGTACTGGTGGATCAAGTGCGCCGTCGGCGTGCGCAACGACGACCACCCGCTGGCGAAGGCGTACCACCGCCTCCTCGTCTGGGAGATTATGAAGCAGCCGCGGGCGCTGCGCCTGGCGGGCCGCGTGCTCGACCCGCTCATCGGCAAGAGCCTCGTCCTCTACTTCCGCAAGCCCGAATGAGCGGCGCCGGGAGTGCCGCCGAGAGCGTCGAGCACGCCGTTCCCGCCGTCGTCGGCGTGCTGAGTGCCGACGACGTACGCCGCACCGCCGCCTCGATCGCGGCGATGCAGCACCCGGACGGCGCCATCCCGTGGACGACCGGCGACAAGACCGACGCCTGGAACCACGTCGAGGCGGCGATGGCGCTGCTCGTCGGCGGCGAGGTCGAGGCGGCCGAGCGGGCCTACGGCTGGTGCCGCGCCCGGCAGCGGTCCGACGGCTCGTGGCCGGTCAAGGTCGTCGGCACCGAGGTCGTGGACCACAGCGGCGAGTCCAACATGACGGCGTACGTCGCGGTCGGGGTCTGGCACCACTGGCTCGTCCGGCGCGACCGGGCCTTCGTCGACGCGGCCTGGCCGATGGTCCGTGCGGCGCTCGACTTCGTCGTGGGGATGCAGCTGCCGTTCGGCGGTCTGGCGTGGGTGCAGGACTGGGTGGACGGCGCGCCCGCGGGGGTGCGCCAGGAGGCGCTGCTCACCGGGTCGTCGAGCTGCTACCAGTCGCTGCGCGCGGGCCTCGCGCTCGCCGAGCTGGTCGACGACGCGCAGCCGACGTGGGAGCTCGCGGCCGGCCGGCTGCGCCACGCCGTGCGCCACCACCCCGGCGACTTCCTGGACAAGTCGACGTTCTCGATGGACTGGTACTACCCGGTCCTCGGCGGTGCCGTCCGCGGCGAGGCGGCCCACCGGATGATCGAGCGCCGCTGGGACGACTTCGTCGTGCCGGGGCTCGGCATCCGCTGCGTCGACACCAACCCCTGGGTGACCGGGGCGGAGACGTGCGAGCTCGTGATGGCGCTCGACGCCATCGGCGACCGCGAGCGCGCCCTGCAGCTGTTCGGCGACATGCAGCACCTGCGGGTGGACGACGGCGGTTACACCACCGGTTGGGTGTGGCCCGACGAGGTCTTCTGGCCCAACGAGCGCACGACCTACACGGCGGCCGCCGTGGTGCTCGCGGCCGACCAGCTGAGCGGCACGACGCCGGGGGCCGACATCATGGTCGGGACAAGCTTCGGCCCGCACCCCGCCGAGGTGGCGGGCGACTGCGGCTGTGTGGTCCCGGGGCTCAGTTGACCGGGTCGCCCGCCTCACCGTGCACGCGCTCGAGCACGCGCATCGAGCCCAGCGCCTCCACCTCGACGAAGTCGCCGGAGGCGAGGGCGCGGCAGAACACGTCGTACGGCGGGCGGCCCCCGTCAGCGGGGTCCGGGAACACGTCGTGGATGACGAGGGCGGCGCCGCGCTCGAGCCAGCGGGCCCACCCGGTGTAGTCGTTGTGGGCGTGCTCCTCGGCGTGCCCTCCGTCGATGAAGAGCAGCGCGAGAGGCGTGCGCCAGAGCGCCGCGACCGTCGTCGAGCGACCGACGACGGGTACGACGAGGTGCTCGAGCCCGGCACGCTCCAGCGTGCGGCGGAACGTGGGCAGCGTGTCCATGAGACCCGACTCGGCGTCGACCAGCGACGCGTCGTGGTGCTCCCAGCCGGCCTGGTTCTCCTCCGAGCCGCGGTGGTGGTCGACCGTCACCACCGTGCCGCCGACCTCGCGGGCCGCGGCACCGAGGTAGATCGCCGACTTGCCGCAGTAGGACCCGACCTCGAGCACCGGGCCGTGCGGCAACCGGGCGCGGGCCCACCGGTGGAGCAGCAGGCCCTCGTCGGGCGGCATGAAGCCCTTGGCGGCCAGGGCGTGCTCGAGCAGGTCGGCGGGCATCCCGCTCACGACTGGTCCGCCGCGACCTCGGCGGGGCTGTCGCCCACGGGCCGTCCGCGCCAACCGTTCCAGTGCCAGTGCAGGTAGCGGTCGATGGCCCGCACCACGTGCGCGCTGCGGATCGACGGCAGGGTGTCGAAGGCGTGCTGCGCGCCGGGGAGCTCGGCGTAGACCACCGAGCGGTCGGAGACCTCCCGCAGGCGGTCGACGAACAGCCGGGCCTGCTCCACGTCGACGAGGCTGTCGGCCGTGCCGTGGAGCACCAGGAAGTCGGGGGCGTCCGGCGTGATGCGCAGCAGCGGGGAGGCGGCCTCGAACGGCGCCGGGTCGTCGGCGAAGCGCCGGCGCAGGATGAGGGGGCCGAGGAAGCGGTCGCGCATGCGGACGGCGCGGGGGAGTCCGGTCGCGCCGGCGAAGTCGTAGACCCCGTAGTGCGGCACGGCCGCCTCGACGTGGGTGTCGACGTCCTCGAAGCCGGGCTGGAAGTCGGGATCGCCCGGCGTCAGCGCGGCGAGGGCGGCGAGGTGGCCCCCGGCCGATCCGCCCGTGATGGCGAGGTAGGAGGGGTCCCCGCCGTACGCGCCGATGTGCTCCCGCACCCACGCGATCGCCCGCTTGACGTCGACGATGTGCGCGGGCCACGGGTCGCGCGGGGCGAGACGGTAGTTGATCGCGACGCAGACCCACCCCTTGCTCGCCATGTGCTGCATCAGCGGCACCGCCTGGGTCTCCTTGCTGCCCACGCGCCACGCCCCGCCGTGCACCTGGAGCAGCACGGGCGCGCCGTCGGGGTGCACCGGCTCGGTCGGACGGTAGACGTCCAGCATCGTGCGGCGCCCGGCGTCGGCGTACGCGATGTCGCGCTCCACCCGGACGCCGTCGGGTCCGCGGCGGAAGACGCGCAGCGGCGTCGCGAGCTGGCGCCACGGCAGGGCGAGGTCGGCCGGGGTCGGCGCCCGGTCGAGCTGCTCGACGTAGTCGACGCCGAGGGCGTCGGTGAGCGCCGTCTCCACCCCGCCGCGGGCGCGGTGTGCCTGCGCGATCATGACCCCGAGGGCGGCGGCGTTGGCGGCCGCCAGCGCGAGGCCGCCCACCCGGGTGCGGTCGCCGGCCCGGGGCGGGTGCGTGGCCGCGTCGAGGGCGGTGAGACCCAGCAGCTGCGGGGCGAGCTCGGTGGTGAGCCAGCCGGCGGCGAAGGCGTAGACGCCGGAGCGCAGCCCGCGGGGCGGGTGGAAGGCGTTGGCGTTGAGGGCGGCGAGCGCGAGCTGGCGACGGAGGAGACCCACGGGGTGACTCTAGGCCGCCCGCGGAAGCGCGGTTACCCGTGGGTCACCAGAGGGTGCCGCCGGTCGGCCGCGGACCCGGGTGCCACGATGAGGGGGTGCCCGTCCCACCGTCCGTCCCGCTGCCCGACGTGTCGATCCCGCGCCTGCGCGACGTGATGGGCACCTTCGCGACCGGCGTCGTCGTGGTGACCGCGCTGGACGGCGAGGAGCCCGTCGGCATGACGGTGCAGTCCTTCGCCAGCCTGTCGCTCCGACCGCCGCTCGTGGTGTTCGCCCCGGCGCGCACGTCGAGCACGTGGCCGCGGGTCCGCCGCGCGGGCTGGTTCGCCGTCAACGTGCTGGCGGAGGACCAGGCCCACGTCGCCGCCGCGATGGCGTCGGGCGGAGACCGCTTCCGCGACCTCCCTTGGACCCCGGGTCGGGGTGGCCAGCCGTTGCTGGACGGGGCGCTGGCGCACGTCGAGGCGACGGTGCAGGCCGTCCACGACGGTGGCGACCACGACCTGGTGGTGGGGCGGGTGCGCCGTGTCGAGCGGGCGCGCGAGGCCGCGCCCCTGCTCTACCACCGCAGCGCCTACGCCCGCCTCGTCGCCGAGGCCCCGACCGCGGAGCAGCCGCCCCGGTCGTGACTGGGTTGGCTCCGTCCCCCCGTCGTGTAACGCGGTGTCCGGGCTACTTCACAAGTGGTCGACCACCGCACAGGACGCACTAACACCGCACAAGTGGGGGTGAAGCCGCTCCGCATGACGTCCCGGGTGGTTGCGTTGGGCTCGCCGCGGACGTCATGCGATGCGATCGCCGGAGCAGCCGCTGCGCATGACGTCCGGAGTCTGGGGTCCGTCCCCGTCAGGCCGCCGCGCGCACGGGCGTGGCGACCTCGGAGGGGTCGTCGACGGTGACATCGATGCGCGGCCCGTCGTAGCGCTCCTGGTCGAGGATGCCCTCGCGCTTCGCGACGATGGTCGGCACGAGCGCCTGGCCGGCGACGTTCGTCGCGGTGCGCATCATGTCGAGGATCGGGTCGATGGCGAGCAGCAGCGCGACGCCCTCCAGCGGCAGGCCGAGCGTGGTCAGCGTCAGCGTCAGCATGACGACCGCGCCGGTGAGGCCCGCGGTGGCCGCCGAGCCGATGACCGACACGAAGGCGATGAGCAGGTAGTCCTGGATCCCCAGCGGGATCCCGAAGATCTGCGCGACGGTGATCGCGGCGAGCGCCGGGTAGATCGCGGCGCAGCCGTCCATCTTGGTCGTGGCGCCGAACGGCACCGCGAACGACGCGTACTCCTCCGGGACGCCCAGGTTCCGGGTGGTCACCCGCTGCGTCAGCGGCATGGTGCCCACCGACGAGCGCGACACGAACGCCAGCTGGATCGCGGGCCAGGCGCCGGAGAAGAACTTCGCGGGGGAGAGGCCGTGGAGGCGCGCGATGACCGGGTAGACGACGAACATCACGATGGCGCAGCCGACGTAGACGTCGATGGTGAACACGGCGAGCGGACCGAGGAGGTCCCAGCCGTACGACGCGACCGCCGCGCCGATGAGACCGAGCGTGCCGAGCGGCGCGAGCTTGATGATCCACCAGAGGATCTGCTGCACCACGGCGAGGAACGAGCGCATGATGCCGAGGAACGGCTCGGCCTTGTCGCCGGCCTTGAGCGCCGCCGCGCCGATCGCGAGGGCGACGACCACGATCTGCAGCACGTTGAAGCTGATCCCGCTCTCCGACGAGGAGATGCCGAGGAAGTTGGCCGGGACGAGGCCCGTCAGGAAGTCGACCCACGAGCCGGTGCCGCCGTCGTACGTCGCGCCCTGGGCGCTCACGTCGGCGGACTGCCCGGGGTTCGTCAGCAGGCCGAGGGTGAGGCCGATGGCGACCGCGACGAGCGACGTGATCATGAACCACAGCAGGGTCTGCGCCGCGAGGCGGGCCGCGTTCGCGACCTGCCGCAGGTTGGCGATGCTCACGACGATCGCGGCGAACACGAGGGGCGGCACGACGGCCTTGAGGAGCCCGACGAACACGTCGCCGATGGTCTGCAGCGTCGTGGTCAGCCAGCCGACGTCGCCGAGGCGGGCGGCGAGACCGAGCGCGACGCCCAGCACGAGCGCCAGCACGATCTGCGCCCAGAACGGCACGCGCAGGAACGCCGGGCGTCGCCGACCGCCCGACGCACGCCCGGCGTCGGAGCCGGCGCCCGAGCCGGCGTCGTGGCCGGCGTCGGGGGAGGGCGCTGAGGAAGCGTGGGACACGGGGGACCGCCTTTCCGAGAGCCCGCGGACCTCACGGGGCACGAAGGGTCACAACGGGCCCCCGCGCAGCGCTATTCCGCGGTGCTCGCTCCCGCGACCGCGCCGAGGGTGGCGTCGGTCACCACCCGCGCTCGCGCCACGCGGCGAGGGAGGGGCGCTCGTCGCCGAGCGTCGAGTCGTCGCCGTGCCCCGGGTAGAACGTGGTCGTGTCCGGCAGCGTGCCGAAGACCTTGGTCTCCACCTCGTCGATGAGCTGGCGGAAGGCCGTCTCGTCGCCGAACGTGCTGCCGACGCCGCCGGGGAACAGCGAGTCGCCGGTCCACAGGTGCGGGGCGCCCGACCCGTCGTCGTACACGAGGGCGACGGAGCCGGGGGTGTGGCCGGCCAGCGCGATGACCCCCAGCGCCACCTCGCCGAAGGTCACGGTGTCGCCGTGCTCGAGGCGGCGGTCCACGGTGACGCCGGTCTGCTCGGTGATCGCGTCGGCGTCGGGGGCGCCGGCGTACGTCGTGGCGCCCGTCGCCTCCACCACGGCGGCCAGCGCCCGATGGTGGTCCCAGTGCTGGTGCGTGGTCACCACGCCCGCCAGCCCCGCCTCGGCGACGAGCGGCACGAGCCGCTCCGGCTCGGCGGCCGCGTCCACCATCAGCTGGGCGCCCGTCGCGCGGCAGCGGAGCAGGTAGACGTTGTTCGACATTTCCGGGTCGACGGCCAGCTTCGTGATCGTCAGGCCCGGCAGCTCGCGCACGTGCGGCGGCTGGCCCGGCGCGACCCGGCCCGTGTAGTCATCGGTCATGGGGCGATCGTAGGAGCGGTTGGGGCGGGGTGACATCGTGGTGCCGCGCGTCGGCTTGCGGTTCGACGCCCGATGTCGAAAACTTGTTCGACGCGACGCGGTCCGCTCGGGGCCGCGGTCCCCTCCGACACGCGAAGGACCACCGTGGCCGACCAGCTGATCATCCGAGGTGCCCGCGAGCACAACCTGAAGGACGTCTCGGTCGACCTGCCGCGCGACAGCCTCATCGTCTTCACCGGTCTCTCCGGGTCGGGCAAGTCCAGCCTCGCGTTCGACACCATCTTCGCGGAGGGGCAGCGGCGGTACGTCGAGTCGCTGTCGGCCTACGCCCGGCAGTTCCTCGGCCAGATGGACAAGCCGGACGTCGACTTCATCGAGGGGCTCTCGCCCGCGGTGTCCATCGACCAGAAGTCCACCTCGAAGAACCCGCGCTCGACCGTCGGCACGATCACGGAGGTCTACGACTACCTCCGCCTGCTCTACGCCCGGGCCGGCACGCCGCACTGCCCCGTCTGCGGCGAGACCATCGCCCGGCAGACGCCGCAGCAGATCGTCGACCGCGTGCTCGGTCTCGAGGAGGGGCGGCGCTTCCAGGTGCTCGCCCCGGTCGTGCGCGGCCGCAAGGGGGAGTACCTCGAGCTCTACCGGTCGCTCCAGACGCAGGGGTTCTCGCGGGCCCGCACCAACGGGGAGACCCACGCGCTCGACGAGCCGCCGAAGCTCGACAAGCAGAAGAAACACACGATCGAGGTCGTGGTGGACCGCCTCGCGGTGAAGCCGTCCTCCAAGCAGCGGCTGACCGACTCGGTGGAGACCGCCCTCGGCCTCGCCAACGGTCTCGTGGTGCTCGACTTCGTCGACCTCCCCGACGACGACCCCGGCCGGGAGATGCGCTTCTCGGAGAAGCTGGCCTGCCCCAACGACCACCCGCTCGAGGTCGACGAGCTGGAGCCCCGGTCGTTCTCCTTCAACGCCCCGTACGGCGCGTGCCCGGACTGCTCCGGCCTCGGTGTCCGCATGGAGGTCGACGCCGAGCTCGTCGTTCCCGACCCGACCGCCACGCTCGGCGAGGGTGCGCTGGCCCCCTGGACCGGCGCCCACGTGGCCGACTACTTCCTACGCCTCCTCGCGGCCCTCGGCGACGAGATGGGCTTCGACCTCAACACGCCCTGGGACGAGCTGCCCGAACGCGTCCGCAAGGTCGTGCTCGACGGCCACGCCAAGAAGGTCCACGTGCGGCACCGCAACCGGTACGGGCGCGAGCGGTCCTACCACGCCGACTTCGAGGGCGTCCGGGCCTACGTCGAGCGGCGCCACCGCGAGGCGGAGACCGACACGAGCCGCGAGCGCTTCGAGGGCTTCATGCGCGAGGTGCCGTGCCCCACCTGCCGCGGCGCGCGGCTGCGCCCCGTGGTGCTGAGCGTGACGGTCGGCGGTCGCAACATCGCCGAGGTCTGCCGGATGCCGCTCAACGAGGCATCCGCCTTCCTCGAGGGGCTCGAGCTGAGCGAGCGCCAGCGCCAGATCGCGGCCAACGTGCTCAAGGAGATCCAGGAGCGGCTGCGCTTCCTGCTCGACGTGGGTCTCGACTACCTGACGCTCGACCGCTCGTCGGGCTCGCTGTCGGGTGGCGAGGCCCAGCGGATCCGGCTGGCCACGCAGATCGGTGCCGGTCTCGTCGGCGTGCTCTACGTGCTGGACGAGCCGTCCATCGGTCTCCACCAGCGCGACAACCAGCGCCTCATCGAGACGTTGCTGCGGCTCAAGCGCCTCGGCAACACGCTCATCGTCGTGGAGCACGACGAGGACACCATCCGGGTCGCGGACTGGGTCGTCGACGTCGGTCCCGGCGCCGGAGAGCACGGCGGTCAGATCGTCCACTCCGGCAGCGTGCAGGGCCTCTACGAGCACCCGGACTCGATCACGGGGCAGTACCTGTCGGGTCGCCGCGAGATCCCCGTCCCGGCGGTGCGCCGCCCGCGCACCACCGGCCGCGAGCTCACGGTCGTCGACGCGCGGGAGAACAACCTCCAGGGCATCGACGTGACCTTCCCGCTGGGTCTGTTCGTCGCCGTCACCGGTGTCTCGGGCTCGGGCAAGTCCACCCTCGTCAACGACATCCTCTACGCGTCGCTGGCCAAGCACATCTACAACGCGAAGGCCGTCCCGGGCCGGCACCGCAAGATCACCGGGCTCGAGCACGTCGACAAGGTCATCCACGTCGACCAGTCGCCGATCGGGCGTACGCCGCGGTCGAACCCGGCGACGTACACGGGCGTCTTCGACCACGTCCGCAAGCTGTTCGCGGCGACGCCCGAGGCGAAGGTCCGCGGTTACATGCCCGGGCGGTTCTCGTTCAACGTCAAGGGCGGTCGCTGCGAGGCCTGCGCGGGCGACGGCACGCTGAAGATCGAGATGAACTTCCTGCCCGACGTCTACGTGCCGTGCGAGGTCTGCCACGGCGCGCGGTACAACCGCGAGACGCTCGAGGTGCACTACAAGGGCAAGACCATCGCCGAGGTCCTCGACATGCCGATCGAGGAGGCCGTCGACTTCTTCGCGGCGGTGCCCGTCATCAACCGCCACCTCAAGACCCTCCTCGAGGTGGGGCTCGGCTACGTGCGCCTCGGCCAGCCCGGCACCACCCTGTCCGGCGGCGAGGCCCAGCGCGTGAAGCTGGCGACCGAGCTCCAGCGCCGCTCGACGGGTCGCACGCTCTACGTGCTCGACGAGCCCACGACGGGCCTGCACTTCGAGGACATCTCGCGGCTGCTGGTCGTGCTCGGCCGCCTGGTCGACCAGGGAAACTCGGTGCTCGTCATCGAGCACAACCTGGACGTCATCAAGACCGCCGACCACATCGTCGACATGGGCCCCGAGGGCGGGTCCCGCGGCGGGTACGTCGTGGCCGAGGGCACGCCCGAGGAGGTCGCCGCGGTGGAGGCGAGCCACACCGGGCGCTTCCTCGCGCCCCTGCTCGAGGGGCGCGCCGCGAGCACCAGCGCGCCGCGGCCGGCCGAGGAGGCGCCGACGGGCAAGGGCGCGGGTGCGAAGGCCCCTGCCAAGAAGGCCCCCGCGAAGAAGGCTCCTGTCAAGAAGGCCCCCGCGAAGAAGGCTCCTGCGAAGAAGGCGGCTGCGAAGAAGACCGCCACGAAGAGCGTGGCGACGAAGGCGTCGACCGCCGGGCGCGGCCGGTGACCGCCGCGGGCCGCGGGGTCGGCCGGCGCGGGCTCGTCCGCGCGGGTGCCGGGGTGGCGGGCGTCGCCGCGGTGGCGCCCGTCGTGGCCGCGTGCGGGGGCGAGGAGGTCTCGGCGCCGTCCGGCTCGCCCGGCGACGTGCTGGTCGCGACCGGCGACGTCCCGGTGGGCGGCGGCGTCATCCTCGACGACCAGAAAGTCGTCGTCACGCAGCCCACCGCGGGCGAGTTCAAGGCCTTCTCCTCGACCTGCACCCACCGCAGCTGCCAGGTGACGCGCGTGGAGGAGAGGTCGATCGTCTGCCTCTGCCACAACAGCCTCTTCTCGGTCGCCGACGGCTCCGTGCAGGAGGGCCCCGCCGACACCCCGCTGCCGTCCGTGGCCGTCGACGTCGCCGGCGACGACGTCGTCCTCGCGTGAGGCGTCCGGAGACCCGCGTCACGCCCCGCGCCGCGGCGTACCGGGGCGTCCAGGACCGTCGGCGGAGCGACGTAGGGTCGTTCCGTGGCTGATCCGACGACGTACCGCCCGCGTCCGGGGGAGATCCCCACGCAGCCGGGGGTCTACCGCTTCCGCGACGCGCGGCAGCGGGTGATCTACGTCGGGAAGGCGAAGAACCTGCGGGCGCGCCTGTCGTCCTACTTCCAGGACGTCGCGGGCCTCCACCCGCGCACGGCGACGATGGTCACCACCGCCGCGAGCGTCGAGTGGACGACGGTGGGCACCGAGGTCGAGGCGCTCCAGCTGGAGTACTCCTGGATCAAGGAGTTCGACCCGCGCTTCAACGTGAAGTACCGGGACGACAAGTCCTACCCGTGGCTCGCGGTGACGATCTCCGACGAGTTCCCGCGCGTCATGGTCGGCCGGGGCGCCAAGCGCAAGGGGACGCGCTACTTCGGGCCCTACAGCCACGCGTGGGCGATCCGCGACACCGTCGACACGCTCCTCCGCGTGTTCCCCATGCGGTCGTGCAGCAACGGCGTCTTCAAGCGGTCGCAGCAGGTGGGTCGTCCGTGCCTGCTGGGATACATCGACAAGTGCGCCGCGCCCTGCGTCGGCTCGGTGAGCGCCGAGGAGCACCGCGCGATCGTCGATGACTTCTGCGCCTTCATGGGCGGGCAGACGTCGGCGTTCCTCAAGCGCGTCGAGCGGGAGATGTACGCCGCGAGCGAGGCCATGGAGTTCGAGCGCGCCGCGCGGCTGCGCGACGACCTCGGCGCGCTCCAGCGGGCGTTGGAGAAGCAGGCCGTCGTGTTCGGCGACGGTACCGACGCCGACGTCGTGGCCCTGGCGGAGGACCCCCTCGAGGTCGGTGTGCAGATCTTCCACGTGCGCGGCGGTCGCATCCGCGGCCAGCGCGGCTGGGTCGCCGACCGGTCCGACGACGGCGGGGTCCCCGAGCTGGTGGAGGGCTTCCTCCTGCAGCTGTACGCCGGGGAGGCGGGCCATCCCGACGCGATCCCCCGCGAGGTGCTCGTGCCGGCGCTGCCGCCCGACGTCGAGACCGTCGAGGCGCTGCTCTCGGAGCTGCGGGGAAGCCGGGTGCGCATCAGGGTGCCCCAGCGCGGCGACAAGAAGACGCTGCAGGAGACGGTGGCCCGGAACGCCGAGCAGGCGCTGGCGCTGCACCGCACGAAGCGGGCGAGCGACCTCACGACCCGGAACCGCGCGCTGGAGGAGATCCAGGAGGCGCTCGAGCTGTCCGAGGTCCCGCTGCGGATCGAGTGCTACGACGTCTCCAACCTGCAGGGCACCGAGGTCGTGGCGTCGATGGTCGTGTTCGAGGACGGCCTGGCCCGCAAGGGGGAGTACCGGCGGTTCGTCATCAAGGACGTCGAGGGCCAGAACGACGTGGCGTCGATGCACGAGGTGATCACGCGGCGCTTCCGTCGGCTCCTCGACGAGCAGGCCCGCAGCGAGCTGCGGCCGGGCGACGACGAGTCGGGGCCGATGCTCGTCGACCCCGACACGGGTCGTCCGCGCAAGTTCGCCTACACGCCGGGGCTCGTCGTGGTCGACGGCGGGCCGCCGCAGGTCGCGGCCGCGCAGCGTGCGCTCGACGAGCTGGGCATCGACGACATCCCGATCTGCGGCCTCGCCAAGCGGCTCGAGGAGGTCTGGGTGCCGGGGGAGGAGGACCCGGTCATCCTGCCGCGCACGTCGGAGGGCCTCTACCTGTTGCAGCGCATCCGCGACGAGGCGCACCGGTTCGCGATCAACCACCACCGGTCGCGCCGCTCGAAGTCGATGGTCGAGAGCGTGCTCGACGACGTCCCGGGGCTCGGCGAGGTGCGCCGCAAGGGCCTGCTCAAGCACTTCGGCTCGCTGAAGAAGCTGCGGGCCGCCGAGGTCGCCGACATCGCCCAGGTGCCGGGGATCGGTCCCGCGACAGCGGCGGCGATCAAGGACGCGCTGGCGAAGGACGATGCGGAACGCCGCAGCCGCGGACAGAATGTGCGGGTCAACACCGCGACCGGCGAGATCGAGGAGGACTGAGTGTCCGCTCCAGCACCCGAGGCCACCGGGGGGCCGCTCGTCATCGTCACGGGCATGACCGGCGCCGGTCGCAGCACGGCGGCCAAGGAGCTGGAGGACCTCGGCTTCTTCGTCGTCGACAACCTGCCGCCCACCCTGCTCCGCGAGGTCGTGCGCCTGGTGGACGAGAGCAAGGGCTCGCAGCAGCCGATCGCCGTCGTGGTGGACGTGCGCTCCGGCTCGTTCTTCGACTCCCTCCAGGTGAACCTGGCGGAGGGCGCGATCCACCGGCAGGCGACCCTGCTCTTCCTGGAGGCGAGCGACGAGGTGCTGGTGCGTCGCCAGGAGGCCGCGCGCCGTCCCCACCCGCTGCAGGGCAGCGACCGGCTGCTCGACGGGCTGCACCGGGAGCGCGCCGTGCTCGCCAAGCTGCGCTCCGACGCCGACCTGGTGATCGACACGACGAGCCTCAACGTGCACCAGCTCACCAAGCGCATCGCGCAGGCGTTCGGCACGCCCGACACGACGCGGCTCAAGGTGCGGGTGGTGAGCTTCGGCTTCAAGTACGGCATCCCCGTCGACGCCGACTTCGTCGCCGACATGCGCTTCCTCCCCAACCCCCACTGGGTGCCCGAGCTGCGGGCGCTGACGGGGCAGGACCCCGACGTGGCGGCGTACGTCAAGGGCCGGCCCGGGGCGGAGCCCTTCCTCGAGCAGTACGTCCCGTTGCTGCGGACGGTCGCGGAGGGCTACCTCAACGAGGGCAAGCGGTTCATGACGGTCGCGGTCGGCTGCACGGGGGGCAAGCACCGGAGCGTGGCCATGACGGAGGAGATCGCGGCCCGGCTCCGCACCGACGGCTTCGAGGTCCGCGCCACCCACCGCGACCTCGGACGCGAGTGAGCCCCTTCGGCGACGCCCAGGCTCCGATCGGCCCCCGGTCGGTCGCCCTGCCCGGCGTCTCGGTGGCAGCGCTGGGCGGCGGCCACGGCCTCTTCGCCTCGTTGGCCGCGCTGCGTCGGGTCGTCGGCGACCTCACGGCGGTCGTGACGGTGGCCGACAACGGTGGTTCGTCCGGGCGCCTGCGGGGTGAGTTCGGGGTCCTCCCGCCGGGCGACCTGCGGATGGCGCTCGCCGCCCTGTGCGGGGACGACGACTGGGGCCGCACCTGGGCGGAGGTGCTCCAGCACCGCTTCGCCGGCGACGGCGAGATGCGGGGCCACGTCGTCGGCAACATGCTCATCGTCGGGCTCTGGGAGCTGCTGGGCGACCACGTCCCGGCGCTCGACTGGGTCGGTCGGCTGCTCGGGGCCCAGGGACGGGTGCTGCCGATGGCGGTCACGCCCATGGACATCACCGCCGACGTCCGGCTGGCCGGCGCGGGGGCCGAGGGTGCCGAGGGAGCCGGGGGAGCCGGGGGCGAGGGCGAGCTCGTCCACGTCCGCGGCCAGGTCGAGGTGGCCAGCACGTCGGGGCGCATCGTCAACATCCAGCTCGACCCGCCCGACCCCGACGCCTGTCCCGAGGCGGTGCAGACGGTGCGGGCGGCCGACTGGGTCGTCCTGGGGCCGGGCTCCTGGTACACCTCCGTCATCCCGCACCTCATGGTCCCCGACCTGCGGCGCGCGATCGTCGAGTCCGACGCGAGGGTGGTCGTGGTGCTCAACCTGGCGGACCAGCCGGGCGAGACCGCCGGCTACGGCCCCGAGGACCACCTCGACGCGTTGCTCGAGCACGCCCCCGACCTGCGCATCGACACCGTCGTGGCCGACGAGGGTGCGGTGGGCGACAGCGGCGGCGTACGGGCCTGGGTCGCGGCTCACGGGGCGCGGCTGGTGCTGGCGGACGTCGCCGTGGGCGACGGCAGTCCCCGTCACGATCCGGAGAAGCTGGCGGGGGTCTTCGAGCGCCTCATGGGGTGAGCCGCGGCCGCCTGCGGCGCCGGTACGTCGCGGCTCGCCCGGGATCTCGACGACGAAGCCTCGGCGTGTCGCGCGTCGTGGCAGGATGTCGCGCATGGCGATGACGGCACAGGTGAAGGCGGAGCTCTCCAACACGCACATCACCAAGACCTGCTGCCGCAAGGCCGAGGTGGCGACGCTCCTGCGCTTCGCGGGTGGTCTGCACATCGTGGGCGGACGCATCGTGGTGGAGGCCGAGCTCGACACGGGCGCCGCCGCGCGCCGCCTGCGCAAGGACCTCAAGGACGTGTTCGGGCACGACTCCGACGTCGTGCTCGTGCAGGGGAGCAGCGGCATCCGTCGCGGCAGCCGCTACCTGGTGCGCATCGCGAAGGACGGCGAGGCGCTGGCGCGCCAGACCGGCCTCCTCGACGGCCGGGGCCGCCCGGTGCGCGGGCTGCCCCCGCAGGTCGTCTCGGGGGGTGCCTGCGACGCGGTCGCCGCGCTGCGGGGGGCGTTCCTGGCCCACGGTTCACTGACGGAGCCGGGCCGGTCGTCGTCGCTGGAGGTGACGTGCCCCGGGCCCGAGGCCGCCCTGGCGCTGGTGGGCGTCGTCCGCCGACTGGGTGTCCAGGCCAAGGCCCGGGAGGTGCGCAACTACGACCGCGTCGTGGTGCGCGACGGTGACGCGATCGGCGCCCTCCTGACGCGGCTCGGCGCGCACGAGGCGCTGATGGCGTGGGAGGAGCGTCGCATGCGCCGCGAGGTGCGGGCGACGGCCAACCGGCTCGCCAACTTCGACGACGCCAACCTGCGCCGCTCCGCCCGCGCCGCCGTCGCCGCCGGCGCCCGCGTCGAGCGCGCGCTGGAGATCCTCGGCGAGGAGGCGCCCGACCACCTGAAGACCGCCGGTCACCTGCGGCTCGAGCACAAGCAGGCGTCGTTGGAGGAGCTCGGGCAGCTGCACGAGCCGGCGCTCACCAAGGACGCGATCGCCGGGCGCATCCGGCGCCTGCTGGCGATGGCGGACAAGCGCGCGGAGGACCTCGGCATCCCCGACACCGAGGCGTCGCTGACGCCGGAGATGCTCGCCGAAGAGGTCTGAGCGGCCGACACGGCGGCGTACCCGCGGGTAGGTGTCCACCGGTCTGTGCCACCTCTCCGGCGTGTCGGTGGCGGGAGGTAGGGTCGTGCCCGGCAACCCGCCACGAGCCGGGTCATTCGCCCCGGGTCCGCACCCCTAGGAGTCGAGTAGCAGTGACTGTTCGCGTAGGTATCAACGGCTTCGGCCGCATCGGCCGCAACTTCTTCCGGGCGGTCCGCGCCTCCGGTCTGGACATCGAGATCGTCGGCGTCAACGACCTCACGGACAACGCGGTGCTGGCGCACCTGCTGAAGTACGACTCGATCCTCGGCCGCCTCGACGCGGACGTGAGCGCCACCGACTCCGCGATCGTCGTCGGCGACAAGGAGATCCACGCGTTCGCCGAGCGCAACCCCGCCGACCTCAAGTGGGGCGACATCGGCGTCGACGTCGTCGTCGAGTCGACCGGCTTCTTCACCGACGCGACCAAGGCCAAGGCCCACGTCGACGGCGGCGCGAAGAAGGTCATCATCTCGGCGCCCGCCACCAACGACGACATCACGATCGTCTACGGCGTGAACCACGAGCTCTACGACCCGTCCGCGCACACGGTCATCTCCAACGCGTCGTGCACGACGAACTGCCTGGCGCCCATGGCGAAGGCCCTCAACGAGGCCGTCGGCATCAACAAGGGCCTCATGACGACGGTCCACGCCTACACGGCCGACCAGAACCTGCAGGACAACATCCACAAGGACCTGCGTCGCGCCCGGGCCGCCGCGCTCAACATCGTCCCGACCTCGACCGGTGCGGCGAAGGCCATCGGCCTCGTGCTCCCCGAGCTCAAGGGCAAGCTCGACGGCTACGCGCTGCGGGTGCCGACCCCGACCGGCTCGCTCACCGACCTGTCCTTCGAGGCGTCGCGCGAGACCAGCGTCGAGGAGGTCAACGAGGCGGTCAAGGCCGCCGCTGACGGCAAGGTGCTGAAGTACTCCACCGACCCGATCGTCTCGTCCGACATCGTCACCGACTCGGCGTCCTGCATCTTCGACGCCCCGCTGACCAAGGTCATCGGCAACCAGGTGAAGGTCGCGGGCTGGTACGACAACGAGTGGGGTTACTCGAACCGCCTCGCCGACCTGATCGCGTACGTCGGCAAGACCCTCTGACGTGGGGTCCTACCCCGGTCTCGGTGAGGTCGCCGGCAAGCGGGTGCTGGTCCGCTCCGACCTGAACGTCCCGCTCGACGGCACGACCATCACCGACGACGGCCGCATCCGGGCGAGCGTGCCGACCATCAAGGCGCTGGCCGACGCCGGCGCCCGCGTGGTCGTCACGGCTCACCTCGGTCGTCCGAAGGGCGCGCCCGACGCGGCGTACTCGCTCGGCCCCGTGGCCGCTCGCCTCGGCGAGCTGCTCGGTGCGCCGGTCGCGTTCGCGACGGACACGGTCGGCGACAGCGCCCGCGCCACCGTCGCGGGCCTGGCCGACGGCCAGGTCGCGGTGCTCGAGAACGTCCGGTTCAACGCGGGCGAGACGAGCAAGGACGAGGCAGAGCGCGGTGCGTTCGCCGACGAGCTCGCCGCCCTGGCGGACGCGTTCGTGTCCGACGGCTTCGGCGTGGTCCACCGCAAGCAGGCGAGCGTGTACGACGTGGCCCAGCGCCTGCCGCACACGATGGGCGCGCTGGTCAGCGCGGAGATCGAGGTGCTCAAGCGCCTCACCGAGACGCCCGAGCGGCCCTACGTGGTCGTCCTCGGCGGCTCGAAGGTCTCCGACAAGCTCGGCGTCATCGACAACCTGCTCGGCAAGGCCGACAAGCTGCTCATCGGCGGCGGCATGGTCTTCACCTTCCTCAAGGCCCAGGGCCACGAGGTCGGGCGGAGCCTGCTCGAGGACGACCAGGTGCCGGTGTGCATCGAGTACCTGCGTCGTGCCGAGGAGTCGGGCGTGGAGATCGTGCTGCCCAGCGACATCGTCGTGGACACGGAGTTCCCGTCGGGCGACACCGAGCCGCAGCCGATCGTCGTGCCGGCGTCGAACATCCCGGCGAGCAGCCTGGGTCTCGACATCGGGCCCGACTCGGCGGCGGCGTTCGCCGAGGCGCTCGCGGGCGCGCGCACGGTGTTCTGGAACGGCCCCATGGGCGTGTTCGAGGTGCCGGCCTTCGCCGGCGGCACGCGGGCGGTCGCCGAGGCGCTCACGAAGATCGACGGCCTCTCGGTCGTCGGTGGCGGCGACTCGGCCGCGGCCGTGCGGACGCTCGGGTTCGAGGAGTCGGCCTTCGGCCACATCTCGACCGGTGGCGGCGCGAGCCTGGAGTACCTCGAGGGCAAGGAGCTCCCGGGCGTGAAGGTGCTGGAGGACTGATGGCGGGCACGACGACGAGCGGCCGCACGCCGCTCATGGCGGGCAACTGGAAGATGAACCTCAACCACCTCGAAGCGGTGGCGCTGGTCCAGAAGCTCGCGTGGACGCTGTCCGACAAGAAGCACGACCACGACGCCGTCGAGGTCGTGGTGGTCCCGCCGTTCACCGACCTGCGCTCCGTGCAGACCCTGGTGGACGGCGACCGCCTCAAGCTGAAGTACGGCGCGCAGGACGTCTCCGTCCACGAGTCGGGCGCCTACACGGGCGAGATCTCCGCGGCGATGCTCGCCAAGCTGGGCGTCTCCTACGTGGTCGTCGGCCACTCGGAGCGCCGCGAGTACCACGGGGAGACCGACGCGGTCGTCAACGCGAAGGCGCGGGCCGCCCTGGCGGCGGAGATGACGCCGATCGTGTGCGTGGGCGAGGGGCTCGACGTCCGCAAGGCCGGGGAGCACGTGGCCTACACGGTCGCCCAGGTCGACGGCTCGCTCGCGGGCTTCAGCGCCGAGGAGGTCGCCGGTCTGGTGATCGCCTACGAGCCGGTGTGGGCCATCGGCACCGGCGAGGTCGCCACGCCGGAGGACGCACAGGAGGTCTGCGCGGCCATCCGCGCCCGCATCCGGGAGGTCCACGGCGACGCCGCGGCCGACGCGGTGCGGGTGCTCTACGGCGGTTCCGTGAAGGCGGCGAACGTCGCCGGCATCATGGTCAAGGAGGACGTCGACGGGGCGCTCGTCGGCGGCGCCAGCCTCCAAGCCGACGAGTTCGGCGGCATCTGCCGGTTCTACGACATGCCGCTGCTCTGATCCATCGCACCATCGCCGTGGGCGGGCGGGTCCTCGCCCGCCCACGGTTCCACCCGTGACGTAAGGTTTCTCTCCGTGACTGTCCTCTTCACCGCCGTGCTCATGATCACGAGCTTCCTGATGATCGTTCTGGTGCTCCTGCACAAGGGACGTGGTGGTGGTCTCTCCGACATGTTCGGTGGCGGCGTCTCGACCAGCCTCGGTGGCTCGTCGGTCGCGGAGCGCAACCTCGACCGGTACACGATCGGCATCGGCATCATCTGGTTCGCGAGCGTCATCGCGCTCGGGCTCCTGCTCGCCTACGCCTGAACCACGTCCCCCTGGCGCGACCACCGGTAGAGAAGAGGAAGCAGCATGGCGGGCAGAGGTGGCAGCGCGATCCGCGGCACGCGGATCGGATCGGGCCCCATGGGCGAGGACGCGCGCGGCGAGGCGGCGCCCCGGCAGACCGTCACCTACTTCTGCGGTCGTGACCACCGTTCGGTGATGACGTTCTCGATCGAGGCGCAGGCCCCCGAGTCGTGGGACTGCCCCAAGTGCGGCCTCCCGGCGAGCCTCGACTCCGACAACCCGCCGGCGGTCCCCAAGACCGAGCCCTACAAGACCCACCTGGCCTACGTGAAGGAGCGCCGCTCCGACGCCGAGGCCGAGGTCCTCCTCGACGAGGCCCTCACCCAGCTCCGCTCCCGCCGCGCCTCGGGCGACCTCGTCTTCTGACCCGCGCCGCGCGGGGGTGGAGCGCGGTCTGACTGCGCCGAGTTGTCACGTACGCCGCGGTTCTCGCGCCGAGTTGTCACGTACGCCGCGGCGCTGTGGTCACGCAGCCTCCGTCGCGCGTTGCCGCGCACGACGCAACCCTGCCCTGATCGTCGCCTCGACGTCCCGTTCGGGCCCGTAGACGTTGACCGACGTGACGACGGCGATGTCGTAACCGTGGGAGCGAGTGATGTGCGACCGCCGGGCCGCATCCCATGCCGCGTCCCGAGGACTGGTGTGCCAGTCCTCGCCGTCGTACTCCACGGCGAAGCGGAGCTCCTTGCCGCCCAGGTCGAGATAGGCCGACCGTCCCATCGGGCCGGTCACCTCGATCTGCAGATCGGGGAGCTCGCCGGCCGTCTCGTACCACGCGAGCTTCACCGCAGACTCCGGGGGAGACGCGCTGAGGGGGCTCGATAACGGCAGGACGTAGCGAAGGGTCCTCACCCAACGCTCGCCCACGAGACGACCGACCTCGGACATCATCTCGTCGCGGTCGACGCCGGCTCGGAGCATGGCGTCGACACCGCTCAGCGCGACAACGGCCGACCGCTGCCGTCCGAGATCGAGCGCAGTTCGCAGTTTCGTCGTCACGAGCATCCCCTCGATCTCGGTGATGTCGCGCGCCAACAACGCTCGCTGTCCGCTCTGGACCTCAGGTCGCCTCACGCGGATCGCGCCGGGATGCCTGAAGATGCGGATCGGCTGGACGTCGAGGTGCTCGCCCGGTGCGAGCACCATGTCGGCGCCATGCAGCCATCCGGCATGACGGTCGCAGATGACGGCGTCGTCCGGCGTCACCAACCGCAGGCTGGCAACCCGGACCGCGACATCGTCGGGGACTGTCGCCGCGACGTACACGCCTCGTAGCGTCCGCCGCAGGTGACCAGACCTCACCAACGCGCTCAGCCAGCCGAGCGGCACACCCTCCGCTGAGGCCTGCTGGCGGTGGAACGGCTGGTCGAGCGGCAGCGGGAAGGAATCGTCGAGCGTGGGGTTGCCCTGGAGCTTGCGAAGACTCATGGCCGGTCAGTCTTCGCTACGTCTGGTCGAACTGCATCCCCCGTGCGCCCTACCTGTGGACAAACGCGGCGTACGTGACAACTCGGCGGCAGCAACCGCGGCGTACGTGACAACTCGTCGCCATCAATCGCGCCGTACGTGACAACTCGACGCGCAAGAGGTCAGAGGCGCGACGCGGCGGCGGCGTCGAGCCACCAGACGGTCTCGGTGCGGCCGTCGACGGCCGTCGCGGGCACGTCGTGCAGGTCGGCCCCGCCCAGGGCCTCGGCGACCGCCGGGGCCTTGCCGTCGCCGCTCACGAGGAACCACACCGACGCGGCCCGGTTGAGCGTCTCGAGGGTGAGCGTGACCCGGTCCGGCGGCGGCTTGGGGGAGTCGCGCACGCCCACGGCGAGCGCCTCCGTCTCGTCGAGCTGCGGGTAGCCCGGGAACAGCGACGCGACGTGGCCGTCCTCGCCGACGCCCAGCATCACGACGTCGAACTCGCCCTCGAGGTGCTCCTGCAGGAGCGCCTCGTACGTCGCGGCCGCCTCGTCGGCCGACGCCACGTCGGAGGCCGACGGGACCACGTGCACCTGCGTGGCTCCGACCGCGTCGAGGAAGGCCGCCCGGGCCTGGCCGACGTTGCGGTCGGACGAGTCGGACGCGACGAACCGCTCGTCGCCGAACCAGAACACGACGTCCGTGAAGTCCACGCCCGACTCGGCCGCCAGTCCCGCGACCTCGTGGTGGATCCGGTCGGCGATCGTGCCGCCGGTCAGCACGACGTGGGGCGTGCGCTCCTCGCCCTGCACTTCGGCCAGCCGGGAGAGCAGCGCAAGCGCGACGGTGCGCGCGAGCGTCTCGGCGTCGGGATGGACCCGCACGGTCTCCGCTCCGGTCACGAGCGACGCTCCGCCCGGTAGCGCTCGATGAGCGAGCGCGTCGACGCGTCCTGCTCCGCCAGCGCGTCGGCGTCGCCGGTGACCGCGGGCAGCACCTGCTGCGCGAGCTGCTTGCCGAGCTCCACGCCCCACTGGTCGAAGCTGTCGATGCCCCACACCACACCCTGGGTGAAGGTGACGTGCTCGTAGAGCGCGATCAGCTGACCGAGCACCGACGGCGACAGCTCGGGGGCCAGGATCGACGTCGAGGGTCGGTTGCCGGAGAACACCCGCGCCGGGACGACGTGCTCGGCGGTGCCCTCGGCGCGCACCTCGTCCGCGGTCTTGCCGAACGCGAGCGCCTTCGTCTGGGCGAAGAAGTTCGCCAGGAACACCTCGTGGACGTCGGTGTCGCCGTCGGCCAGCGGGTACGCCGGGTTGGCCACCGCGATGAAGTCCGCGGGGATGATCCGCGTGCCCTGGTGGATCAGCTGGTAGAACGCGTGCTGCCCGTTCGTCCCCGGCTCGCCCCAGAAGACCTCGCCGGTGCCGGCCGTCAGCGGCGTGCCGTCGGCACGCACGCCCTTGCCGTTGGACTCCATCGTGAGCTGCTGCAGGTACGCCGGGAACCGGTGCAGCAGCTGGGCGTAGGGGAGCACCGCGTGGGTGGCCGCACCGAGGAAGTCGGTGTACCAGACGTTGAGCAGGCCCATGAGGAGCGGGACGTTCTCCGCGGGGGGTGTGGTGCGGAAGTGCTCGTCGACCGTGTGGAGCCCGTCGAGGAACTCGGCGAAGCGCTCCGGGCCGATCGCGACGACCAGCGACGTACCGATGGCCGAGGACACCGAGTAGCGTCCGCCGACCCAGTCCCAGAACCCGAAGGCGTTGTCGGGGTCGATGCCGAAGTCGGCCACCTTGTCGAGCGCGGTCGACACGGCGACGAAGTGCCGGGCGACGGCGTCGTCGACGGCCGACCCCTCGGCCCCGGCCGCGCGCAGTCCGTCGAGCAGCCACTGCCGGCACAGGCGCGCGTTCGTGAGCGTCTCCAGCGTGCCGAACGTCTTGCTGGCCACGATGAACAGCGTCGTGGCCGGGTCGAGGTCGGCGAGGGTGGTCGCCGCGTCGGTCGGGTCGATGTTGCTGATGAAGCGGCACTCGATCGACGGGTGGCGGTAGGCCGCGAGCGCCTCGTAGGCCATCACGGGACCGAGGTCCGACCCACCGATCCCGATGTTGACGACGGTGCGGATGCGCTCGCCGGTTGCGCCGCGCCACTCGCCGGAGCGCACCGACTCGGCGAAGGCGTAGACGCGCCGCAGGACGTCGTGGACGTCCGCGACGACGTCCTGGCCGTCGACCTCGAGCGTCGACGACTCCGGCAGGCGCAGCGCGGTGTGGAGCACCGCGCGGTCCTCCGTCGTGTTGATGCGCTCGCCGCGGAACATCGCGTCGCGTCGCTCGGCGACGCCGACCTCGTCGGCCAGCGCCAGCAGGTCGTCGAGCACGGGGAAGTCCACGAGGGCCTTCGAGAGGTCCACGAAGAGGTCGCCCGCCGTGAAGGAGAGGCGTTCGGCCCGGCCCGGGTCGGCGGCGAACCACCCCCGCAGGTCGGGCTCGAACGCGCCCGCCCGGTCGCGCAGGCGCGACCAGGCGGCGGTGGAGGTGGGGTCGACGGGCCAGACGTGCGGTGCGCTGCTCATCGACCCCGCCTCAGCCCTTCGCTCCGTCGAGCTGGCCCTGGACGGTCTCGAGCAGCTCGTCCCAGGAGGCCACGAACTTGTCGACGCCCTCCTTCTCGAGCTGGGCGATCACGTCGTCGTAGTCGACGCCGGCCGCCGCCACTGCCTCGAGCACGGCCTTGGCGTCCGCGTAGTGCGGTCGCACCGCGTCGCCCTCGACCTCGCCGTGGTCGGCGAAGGCCTGCATCGTCTTCTCGGGCATCGTGTTGACCGTGTTCTCGACGACGAGGTCGGCGACGTACATCGTGTCGCGGTAGTCGGGGTTCTTGACGCCCGTGGAGGCCCACAGCGGCCGCTGCAGGTTCGCCCCGGCCGCGGCCAGCGCCTCCCAGCGCGGACCGGTGAAGAACTCCTCGAACGCCTGGTAGGCGAGCCGCGCGTTGGCCACGCCGGCCTTGCCCTGGAGGTCGGTCGCGCCCGCAGCCTCGAGCCGCTTGTCGATCTCGCTGTCGACGCGCGAGACGAAGAACGAGGCGACGGAGTGGATCGTGGACAGGTCGTGGCCGTTGTCACGGGCCAGCTCGAGGCCCGCGACGTACGCCTCCATCACCTGGCGGTAGCGCGGCAGCCCGAAGATCAGCGTCACGTTGACGGAGATGCCGGCGCCGAGCGTCTGCGTGATGGCGGGCAGGCCCTCGGTGGTGCCCGGGATCTTGATCATCACGTTGTGACGGTCGACAGCCTTCCACAGCTCCTGCGCGGCCTCGGCCGTCTCCTCCGTCTTGAAGGCGAGACCCGGGGGGACCTCGATGGAGACCCAGCCGTCCTTGCCGCCCGTGGCGTCCGCCACCGGCTTGAGGACGTCGGCGGCCTGCCGGACGTCCGTCGTCGTGAGGGCGAAAACGGCCCGGTCCACGTCGGTGCCCTCGGCGACCAGCTCGCGCACCTGCGCGTCGTACCGCTCGCCCTCCGCGAGCGCCGCCGCGAAGATCGAGGGGTTGGTCGTGACGCCCACGACCGAGGAGTCCTTCACGAGGTCGGCGAGGTTGCCGGTCTCGATGCGCTCGCGGGACAGGTCGTCGAGCCAGATGGACACACCCGCGTCGGCGAGTGCGGAGAGACGGTCGGACATTGCTACCTCCTGGGTTGCGGTCTGACGTGCGGGGATGCGGGTGTACGGCGGGGGGATCAGCCCTCGACGACCCGGATGCTGTCCTGGGCGGCGCGCACGACGGCCTCAGGGGTGAAACCGAACTCGGCGAACATGCGCTCGGCGGAGGCGCTGGCACCGTAGGTCTCGATCGAGACGACCTTGCCGTGGTCGCCCACGAGGCGCCACCACGGCATCGCGATGCCGGCCTCGACCGCGACGCGCGCCTTCACGGTGGGCGGAATGACGCTCTCCTGGTAGGCCAGGTCCTGCTCCGCGAACCACTCGAGGCAGGGAGCGGAGACGACGCGCGCCCGCACGCCCTCCTCGGCGAGCTGCTCCGCGGCGGCCACGGCGAGCTGCACCTCGGAGCCGGTGCCGATGAGCACGACGTCGGGGAGGCCGCCCTCCACGTCCTTCAGCACGTAGGCGCCGCGGGCGACGCCGTCGGTGGTCGCGAAGCCCTCCTCCCCACGGGGGAAGACCGGCAGGTTCTGCCGGGACAGGGCGAGCGCCGCGGGGCGGTCGTCGTTGCCGAGGATCGCGGCCCAGGCGGCCGCGGTCTCGTTGGCGTCGGCGGGCCGGACGACGTCGAGGCCGGGGATGGCGCGCAGCGCCGCGAGGTGCTCGACCGGCTGGTGGGTCGGGCCGTCCTCGCCGAGTCCGATCGAGTCGTGGGTCCAGACGTAGGTGACGGGGAGCTTGCTCAGCGCCGCCACGCGCACGGCGCCGCGCATGTAGTCGGAGAACGTGAGGAAGGTGCCGCCGAAGACGCGGGTCAGCCCGTCGGCCGCGATGCCGTTCATGATCGCGCCCATGCCGTGCTCGCGGATGCCGAAGTGGAGCACGCGACCCTGCAACGGGTCGCCCGTCCAGTCACGCGTCGAGCGCGACTCCGGGATGAAGGACGGCGCGTCCTTGATGGTGGTGTTGTTGGAGCCCGCGAGGTCGGCCGAGCCGCCCCACAGCTCCGGCATGATGCCCGCGATCGCGTTGATGACCTTGCCAGACGCGGCACGCGTCGCGACGCCCTTGGGGTCCGCCGGGAAGACCGGGAGCGCATCGACCAGGCCCTCCGGCAGGTCGTGCGCCTTGAGCCGGTGCAGCAGCGCCTCGCGCTCCGGGTTCGCGGCGGCCCACGCGGCGTACTTCTCGTCCCACTCCTTGCCCCACGCCGCTCCGCGGGCGGTCAGGCTGCGCGTGTGCTCGAGCACGTCGGCGGGCACGTCGAAGGTCGTGTCCGGGTTCCAGCCCAGCACCTCCTTCGTCGCGGCGACCTCGTCGGCGCCCAGGGCGCTGCCGTGCGCGGCCTCGGTGCCCTGCGCGTTCGGCGCCGGCCAGGCGATGACCGTGTCGAGCACGATGAGGGAGGGCTGGTCGGTGACGGCACGGGCGGCCTGCACCGCGTCGTACAGCGCCGGCACGTCCTCCTCGTAGTGGTCGCCGCCGTTGGTCCAGTCGACCGTCTGCACGTGCCACCCGTAGGCCTCGTAGCGCTTGGCGACGTCCTCGTTGAACGCCACGTCGGTGTCGCCCTCGATGGAGATGCGGTTGCGGTCGTAGATCACCACGAGGTTGCCGAGCTTCTGGGTGCCGGCGATCGAGCTCGCCTCGCCGCTCACGCCCTCCTGCAGGTCGCCGTCGGAGCAGATGGCGTAGACGTCGTGGTCGAACAGGCTCTCGCCCAGTGGCGTCTCGGGGTCGAGGAGACCGTGCTGGCGGCGGGCCGCCATCGCGATGCCGACAGCGTTGGCCACGCCCTGGCCGAGCGGGCCGGTCGTGACCTCGACGCCGGCGGTGTGGCCGTACTCCGGGTGGCCCGGCGTCTTCGAGCCCCACGTGCGGAGCGCCTTGAGGTCCTCGATCTCGAGACCGAAGCCGCCGAGGAAGAGCTGCGTGTAGAGCGTGATGCTCGAGTGGCCGCACGACAGCACGAAACGGTCGCGCGCGATCCAGCCCGGGTCGGACGGGTCGTGCCGCATCACCTTCTGGAAGAGCAGGTACGCCGCGGGCGCGAGGCTCATCGCCGTGCCCGGGTGACCGTTTCCGACCTTCTGGACGGCGTCCATCGCCAGGACCCGGGCGGTGTCCACCGCCTTCCGGTCGAGGTCGGTCCAGTCCAGCGTGCTCTCGGTCACAGGGATCCTCTCCGGGGTGGTGGCGCGTTCGTGGGCGCGCGGCAGGGATCGGGGGTCGTGATCCTCCACGGACTTCCCGGTACCCACTTGCCGCCACGGCCGATGCCGAGCCTACTGCTGCCTCGGTCTAGACTCGACCCCGCACTGGACCGCCCGGACCGCCCCGCTCCACCCCCTGGAGCCGCTCGGCCCCAGACCGCTTGACGAGGACCCCTGTGACGCACGCCGGCCAGTCGTCCGCCTCCGCTCGCACGGAGGAGGACCCCGTCGTCGTGACGCCGGAGCACGACCTGCATCCTGTTCCGGTGTCCGAGTCGCTTCCGCCCGTCCCCCCGGGCTCGCTGAGCGAGGAGGAGACCGCCGACGACCTGGGTGTGCGCGACGAGCCGGCTCCCGCCTCGCGCGCGACGCTGCGCGACGTCGTGGCGGCCTACGTCGGCCTCACCAAGCCGCGCGTGCTCGAGCTGCTGCTGCTCACGACGGTGCCCGTCATGTTCTTCGCGGCCCGCGGTGTGCCCGAGCTCGGGGTCGTGCTCGCCACGGTCGTCGCCGGGTCAATGTCGGCCGGATCGGCCTCCGCGCTCAACTGCGTCTACGACCGCGACATCGACGAGCAGATGCGCCGCACCCGCCGCCGCGCGCTGCCGCGCCACATCGTCACGCCCCGCGCCGCGCTGGTCTTCGGCCTGACGCTCGGCGTGCTGTCGACCGCGATCTTCTGGGTGTTCGTCAACCCGCTCTCCGCGGTGCTGTCGCTGTCGGCCAACGCCTTCTACATGCTCGTCTACACGATGTGGCTCAAGCGCCGCACCACCCAGAACATCGTGTGGGGCGGTGCCGCCGGCTGCTTCCCGGCCCTCATCGGCTGGACCGCGGTCACCAACGAGCTCGCCTGGCCGCCGGTCGTGTGCTTCCTCATCGTGTTCCTGTGGACGCCGCCCCACACGTGGGCGCTGGCGCTGCGCTACCGCGAGGACTACGCCAACGTCGCCGTGCCGATGCTGCCCGTGGTCGCACCGGCGGCGGTCGTCGGCAAGCAGATCGTGCTCTACACCTGGGCGACCGTCGCAATGTCGCTCGCGCTCTGGCCCATCGCCGACACCGGGCTGTTCTACCCGGCGGCCGCAGCGATCCTGGGCGTCGTGTTCCTCGTCGAGGCCCACAAGATGTGGGGCCGCACCCGCCGCAGCGACCAGCTGAGCGTCATCAACCCGATGCGTCTGTTCCACACGTCGAACCTGTACCTGTCGCTGCTGTTCGTCGCGATCGCCATCGACCCGCTGCTGATGCGCTGATTCTTCAGGCCTCGCTCCGCTCGGCCGTGCCCGTGGCTCTCCGGGCTCCTGTCCTTCGGTCGATCCCGGCCACGTCTCCTCCGCTGCGCTCCTCCGACGCGGCCGCTCCTCCCTCAGGACACGAGCGCGCCGCGGTGCCCTTGCCTTGGGCCTCGCTCCGCTCGGCCTAGCCCGCGGCGCTGCGGGCTCCTGCCCTTCGGTCGATCCCGACCACGTCTCCTCCGCTGCGCTCCTCCGACGCGGCCGCTCCTCCCTCAGGACACGAGCGCGCCGCGGGCAGCGGGATCAGGCCAGCGGGCGCTCGCCGCGGCGTACCGGTTCGAGTTCTACGGAACGGATGCGATCCGAGGGGCGGTCCGGGTGCATCCGTTCCGCAGAACAGGCCGCAGTGCTTTCTGGCCTCGCTCCGCTCGGCTAGCCCGCGGCGCTCCGGGCTCCTGCCCTTCGGTCGATCCCGACCACGTCTCCTCCGCTGCGCTCCTCCGACGCGGCCGCTCCTCCCTCAGGACACGAGCGCGCCGCGGGCGGCGGGGGAGTGCCAGGTGGGGGCGTCATCCCGCGAGAGGCGGGTGCGCCACGCCGTCAGACCCGCGCGACCCGCACCTCGGGCTCGGCGACGATCGTGATCGGGCGGAACGCCCGTACGACGACCCACGTGAGGGCCGCGGAGGTGACGGCGGCGCCGAGCATGTGGATGGCGACCAGGCCGACGGGGAGTCCGGTGAAGTACTGCACGTAGCCCACGACGCCCTGCGCGAGCTCGACGACCAGGAGCACCGTGACCGCCCGGGTCAGTCGGGTGTCCCCCCGACGGCGCGCGACCACCAGCAGAGCGACGGTGAGGGCGACGAGGGCGTAGACCGCCCATGCGTGGAGGTGCGAGAAGGTGGCGGGGTCGAGCCCGGTGCGCGGTGCGTTCTCGTCGCCGGCGTGGGGGCCGCTGCCGGTCACGATGGTGCCGAGGTAGAGCACCACCCAGCCGACCGCGAACAGGGCGAGCGTGAGCCGGCGGACGACGGGCGCCGTGGCCGGTGCGGTCGCCCGTGCGGCGGGGCCCCAGACCTCGGGGTGCCGCACGTGGTCGAGCAGCACCACGCACAGCCCGATCATCGCCAGCGACAGCAGCAGGTGGAGGGCGACGATCCACGGGTTGAGGTCGGTGAGCACCGTGATGCCGCCGATGACCGCCTGCGCGGGGATGCCGAGCCCGATGCCGAACGCGATCCACGACGCCCGCCGCGACGTGGCCCGCCAGGCGGCGAGGAACGTCAGCAGCGCGATCGCCGCCAGCACGAACGTCAGGAGCCGGTTGCCGAACTCGATGGCACCGTGGATGCCCATGCTCGGGTGCGCCGCGTAGGACTCCTCCGTG
Source organism: Nocardioides alkalitolerans (assembly GCA_038184435.1). NCBI lineage: Bacteria > Bacillati > Actinomycetota > Actinomycetes > Propionibacteriales > Nocardioidaceae > Nocardioides > Nocardioides alkalitolerans. The sequence goes on from CP116227.1 coordinate 1,294,137, forward strand.
CAGCGCGGCCACGTCGGGCAGCCGAGCCCCGAGCCGGTGAGGCGCACGACGGCGCCGGTGACGACGATGCCGATGTTGGCGACGAGGTTCGCGATCGCGAGCCACCCGAGGTGCCGGTCGGCGAGGGCGTCCAGCCCGGACCGGGGCGGGGTCGAGCGGGGGGCGGTGGACGGTGCTGCGGCGGACATCTGGCTACTCCCAGCGGAAGAATCGGGACACGGCTGCGGCGCCGGCGACTGCCCACGCCACGAGGATCAGGAGGGGGAGGACGGCCACCCGGCCGTCGATGAGCGCTGCACGCATCGCGTCGCCCAGCGCGGCCGAGGGCAGCACGGCGAGGAGGTCGCCGGCTGCGCCGTACGAGCCCCGCGGCAGCACCACGGCACCGCCGACGAGCAGCAGCAGGTAGACGAGGTTCGCCGCGGCGAGCGTCGCCTCGGCGCGGAGGGTGCCGGCCATGAGCAGGCCGAGCGACGAGAAGGCCGCTGCTCCGACGAGCACCGCGAGCAGGGCAGCCAGCACGCCGACCGCGCCGCCTCCGGGACGCCAGCCGAGCGCGAGCGCGACCGGGACGAGCACGACGCCCTGCACCACGTGGACGACGAGGATCGCTCCCAGCTTGCCGAGCAGCAGGCCGTGCCGGGGCAGGGGCGAGGCGCCGAGGCGCTTGATGAGGCCGTAGCGCCGCTCGAAGCCCGTCGCGATCGCGAGGGACGTGAACGCGGTCGACATCACGGCGAGCGCCAGCACGCCCGGGGTGAGCACGTCGACGGCCCGCCCGTCGAGCTCGATCCCGCCCCGTCGTCCGGCGATGACGCCGCCGACGAGGGCCATGACGGGGATGACGAGGGCGACGAGCAGCTGCTCGCCGTTGCGCAGCATGAGGCGCGTCTCCATCAGCGCCTGGGCCCGCACCTGGCGGGTCAGCGGTGCCGCGCCCGGGGACGGGGCGAACGTCCCGGCGCTCATCCCGCGGCCCCGCTCGGCGTCGGCTCGGTCAGCACGCGGCCGGTGAGCTGGAGGAAGACGTCCTCGAGCGTGCGCTGGCCGAGGGTCAGCGACTCGGGGAGCACCCCGTGCTGCTCGCACCAGGCCGAGACCTTCGCCAGCGTCGAGGCGTCGGCCGGTCCCGTGATGAGGAGGCTCTGGGCGTTGATGGTCGTGACCTCCGTGGCCGGGCCGAGCGCGGCCTGCAACGACGCCGGCGCGTGCGGCGGGAACGGCTTCGTCACGACGAGCCGCACCGTCGTGGCCCCGCCGGCGCGGGTGAGCTCGTACGGCGTGCCGCTCGCGATGAGCCGCCCGCGGTCGATGACGTGCACGTGGTCGGCGAGGCGCTCGGCCTCCTCGAGGTAGTGCGTCGTCAGCACGGTGGTCACGCCGTCCGCCCGCAGCTCCTCGAGCAGCTCCCACGTCGTGCGCCGGATGGCGGGGTCCATGCCCGCCGTCGGCTCGTCGACGAACAACAGCTCGGGGCGACCGACGAGGGCCGTCGCGAGGCCGAGGCGCTGCTGCTGACCGCCGGACAGGCGGCGGAACGGCGTCCGCCCGCACTCGGCGAGACCGAGCCGCTCGACGAGCAGGCCGACCGGCAGCGGGTCGGCGTGCAGGGCGGCCACGTGGCGCAGCATCTCCTCGGCGCGCACGCCCGACCAGGCCCCACCCGCCTGCAGCATCACGCCGATGCGGGGGAGCAGGGACCGCCGGTCGCGGACGGGATCCAGACCGAGCACCCGTACGGAGCCGGCCTGCGGCCGCCGGTAGCCCTCGCAGGTCTCGAGCGTGGTCGTCTTGCCCGCGCCGTTCGGCCCCAGGACCGCGGTGATCGTGCCGGCCTCGACGCGGAGGTCCAGGTGGTCGACGGCCACGAGGTCGCCGTACCGCATCACCAGGCCGTCGACGGCGACGGCAGGAGCGGGGGTCGGCACCGTGCCAGTGTAGGAGTCGGACCGCGCCAGCCCGCCCCGAGGCCGCCCCGAGGCTCCGTCCCGGCCGGGCGCGGGAGGGTTAGGACACCCTTGCTTGAAGGGGCAGGTCGAATAACGTCACACTGGCGTAGTGGAAATGCTGCGAGGCGCTTCGGTCGTCGGTCCCCCCGGGTCCGACGACTCCGACGCACCCACCCGCGCGCGCGTGGTCCGCAGCATCCTCGAGGCCGGCCCGTCGACGGCGGCGCAGCTCGCCGAGCGGCTGGACCTCACGCCCGCGGCCGTGCGCCGCCACCTCGACCAGCTCGTCGAGGACGGGAGCGTCGAGGTGCGCCAGCAGCGTCCCGGAGGTTCCCGGGGCCGTGGCCGCCCGGCGCGGGTCTTCCACCTGACCGACGCGGGCCGCCAGCAGTTCGACCAGCAGTACGACGACCTGGCCGTGCAGGCCCTGCGCTTCCTGGCCGAGACCCAGGGCGACGACGCCGTGCTCGACTTCGCCCGCCGGCGCGTCGCCTTCATCGGCCGCGACTTCGGCGCGGTCAGCGAGGCGCACCCGGAGCTGTCGCCCGCCGAGGTGCTCGCCCGCGTGCTCACGCAGGAGGGGTACGCCGCGAGCGTGCGCGCCTCGCCCGTCGGCGACCAGCTGTGCCAGCAGCACTGCCCGATCTCCCACGTCGCCGCCGAGTTCCCCCAGCTGTGCGAGGCGGAGACCGAGGCCATCAGCCAGGTGCTGGGGCGGCACGTCCAGCGCCTCGCGACCATCGCGCACGGCGACGGGGTGTGCACGACCTGCATCCCCGACCTCCCGACCATCCGTGACACCGACCTGATCGACCGTCCGACCCCCGACGAGAACGGAGCGTCCGCATGACGTCCACCCCGAGCATCGACGAGCTCAACCCCGGCCTCGAGGGCATCGGCCGGTACGAGTTCGGCTGGTCCGACTCCGACGCCGCCGGCGCTGCCGCGCAGCGCGGCCTCAACGAGGACGTCGTGCGCGACATCTCCTCCAAGAAGAGCGAGCCCGGGTGGATGCTGGACCTCCGCCTCAAGGGCCTCAAGCTGTTCGACCGCAAGCCGATGCCCACCTGGGGCTCCGACCTCGGCGGGATCGACTTCGACAACATCAAGTACTTCGTGCGGTCCTCCGAGAAGCAGGCCACCAGCTGGGAGGAGCTGCCGGAGGACATCAAGAACACGTACGACAAGCTCGGCATCCCCGAGGCCGAGAAGCAGCGTCTGGTCGCCGGCGTCGCCGCGCAGTACGAGTCGGAGGTCGTCTACCACTCGATCCGTGAGGACCTCGAGGAGAAGGGCGTCATCTTCGTCGACACCGACACGGCGCTGAAGGAGCACGAGGAGCTCTTCAAGGAGTACTTCGGCACCGTCATCCCCGTCGGCGACAACAAGTTCTCCGCGCTCAACACCTCGGTGTGGTCCGGCGGCTCGTTCATCTACGTGCCCAAGGGCGTCCACGTCGACATCCCGCTCCAGGCCTACTTCCGGATCAACACGGAGAACATGGGCCAGTTCGAGCGCACGCTGATCATCGCCGACGAGGACTCGTACGTGCACTACGTCGAGGGCTGCACGGCGCCGATCTACTCCTCCGACTCGCTGCACTCCGCGGTCGTCGAGATCGTCGTGAAGAAGGGCGCCCGCGTCCGCTACACGACCATCCAGAACTGGTCGAACAACGTCTACAACCTCGTCACGAAGCGCGCCACGTGCGAGGCCGGCGCGACCATGGAGTGGGTCGACGGCAACATCGGCTCCAAGGTGACGATGAAGTACCCGGCCGTCTACCTCATGGGCGAGCACGCCAAGGGCGAGACGCTGTCCATCGCGTTCGCGGGCGAGGGCCAGCACCAGGACGCCGGCGCCAAGATGGTGCACGCCGCGCCCCACACGTCCTCCTCGATCCTCTCGAAGTCCGTCGCCCGCGGTGGCGGCCGCACGTCGTACCGCGGCCTCATCCAGGTGAACGAGGGCGCGCACGGCTCCAAGTCGAACGTGCTCTGCGACGCGCTCCTCGTCGACCAGATCAGCCGGTCCGACACCTACCCCTACGTCGACATCCGCGAGGACGACGTGTCGATGGGCCACGAGGCGTCGGTGTCGAAGGTCTCCGAGGACCAGCTGTTCTACCTGATGAGCCGCGGGCTCGCCGAGGACGAGGCGATGGCGATGATCGTGCGCGGTTTCGTCGAGCCGATCGCGAAGGAGCTCCCGATGGAGTACGCGCTCGAGCTCAACCGCCTCATCGAGCTGCAGATGGAGGGCGCCGTCGGCTGACCCGGCTCCGCAGCCGCAGCCGCCGCACCCGCGCCGTACCGATCCCGAGGAAAGACGAAGAGACGAAGTGACTGTCATCGACGAGACGCCCGCCGCCGCCCAGGCCCTGGAGACCGGCAAGGTGTCGAGCCACCTCCACCCGGAGCCGGGCTACGACCTGGAGCTGCACCCGGCACCGACGGGTCGCGAGGAGATCTGGCGCTTCACGCCGCTCAAGCGGCTCCGGGGCCTGCTCGACGACCAGGCCTCCGACGCCCACCTGGCGTGGAGCACCCAGCTCCCCGCCGGCGTGACGCTGACCCCCATCACGGGGGAGGAGGCCCGCGAGCTCGACGAGTTCCTCCCGTTCGACCGTCTGGCGGCGCTCGCGGTCGCCCACGCGGGCGGGGCGATGCTGCTCGACATCCCGGCCGAGGCCGAGCTGGACGAGCCCGTGCGCATCGACCTCGAGGGCACGGGTCTCGACGAGGTCGTGTGGGGTCAGCTCGTCGTGCGGGTCGGTCGCTTCGCGCGCGCCACCGTCGTCATCGAGCACCGGGGCCAGGCGCGCTACAGCCACGCCACCACGGTGCTCGTCGGCGACGGCGCGCAGCTCGACCTCGTCACGCTCAACGACTGGAGCGACGACTCGGTGCACGCCGGCCAGGTGGGCATCCGCGTCGGACGCGACGCCCGCGTCCGCGCCAGCGAGTTCACGATCGGCGGCGACCTGGTGCGCACGTCGACGAACGTGGAGTACGCCGGGCCCGGTGGCGACGCGGAGCTGCTCGGCCTCTACTTCGTGGACGCCGGCCAGCACATCGAGCACCGCCTCTTCGTCGACCACACCGCGCCCAAGACCAAGAGCAACGTGGTCTACAAGGGCGCGCTGCAGGGCGAGGGCGCCCGCGCGGTGTGGATCGGCAACGTCCTCATCCGCAAGGTCGCCGAGGGCATCGAGACCTACGAGGAGAACCGCAACCTCGTGCTCACCGACGGCTGCCAGGCCGACTCGGTGCCGAACCTCGAGATCGAGACCGGCGAGATCGAGGGCGCGGGCCACGCGTCGGCGATCGGCCGCTTCGACGACGAGCAGCTCTTCTACCTCCGCTCGCGCGGGATCGAGGAGTCCGAGGCCCGCCGCCTCGTCGTGCACGGGTTCTTCAACGACCTGATCCGCCGCGTCGGCGTGCCCGAGCTCGAGGAGCGGCTGCGCGCGGTCGTCGAGGCCGAGCTCGAGCGCCACGTCCTCACCGACGGTCGGGCCTGACCCGTGGCGTTCGAGCGCGCCTGCGCCGCCGCCGACGTCCCCGCCGACACGGCCGTCGCCGTGAAGGTGGGGTCGCTGGAGGTCGCCGTCGCTCGTGACGGCGAGACCTTCTACGCCCTCGAGGACCTCTGCAGCCACGCCGCGGTCGCTCTCTCCGAGGGCGAGGTGAGCGACTGCCGCATCGAGTGCTGGCTGCACGGCTCGGAGTTCGACCTCCGCACGGGGGAGCCCTCGGGGCTGCCCGCCACGGAGCCCGTCGCGACCTTCCCGGTCGAGGTGCGCGGCGACGACGTGTATGTCGACGTCACGACCACCCTCAACGGAGTGCGCCCGAGCGGCTGAGCCGCCGGGCGCCCACCCCCACCGACTTCCACCCCACGCTGGAGAACGAGAGAGAACATGAGCACGCTGGAGATCAAGGACCTGCACGTCTCGGTGACCACCGAGGACGGCCCCAAGGAGATCCTCAAGGGCGTCACGCTGACCATCAAGGACGGCGAGACGCACGCGATCATGGGCCCCAACGGCTCGGGCAAGTCCACGCTCGCCTACTCGATCGCGGGACACCCCAAGTACGAGGTCACGGGCGGCACCGTCACGCTCGACGGCGAGGACGTGCTCGCGATGAGCGTCGACGAGCGGGCCCGCGCCGGCCTCTTCCTCGCGATGCAGTACCCCGTCGAGGTGCCCGGCGTGTCCGTGGCCAACTTCCTCCGCACGGCCAAGACCGCCATCGACGGCGAGGCGCCCAAGCTGCGCACGTGGGTGAAGGACGTCAACACCGCGCTCGGCGCCAACGGCCTCGACGCGTCCTTCTCCCAGCGCTCGGTCAACGAGGGCTTCTCCGGCGGCGAGAAGAAGCGCCACGAGATCGCGCAGCTCAACCTGCTGCAGCCGAAGGTCGCGGTGCTCGACGAGACCGACTCCGGCCTCGACATCGACGCGCTCAAGGTCGTCTCCGAGGGCGTCAACACGTTCGCGAAGGACGGCGACAAGGCCGTCCTTCTGATCACGCACTACACGCGCATCCTGCGCTACATCAAGCCGGACTTCGTGCACGTGTTCGTGGCCGGCAAGGTCGCCGAGTCCGGCGGCGCCGAGCTCGCCGACCAGCTCGAGGCCGAGGGCTACGACAAGTACCTCACCGCGGCCGTCTGAGGCCGCACGCCTCGTACGCCGCCGCGTCATCCCGTCCGTCTGAAAGGAACACCATGTCGATCGCTGGTCTGCTGCCCCAGCTCGAGGTGGTCCGCAAGGACTTCCCGATCCTCGAGCGCACGCTCGCGGGCGGGATGCCGCTGGTCTACCTCGACAGCGCCAACACCTCGCAGAAGCCGCAGTGCGTGATCGACACGATGGTCGACCACCTCGAGCGCCACAACGCCAACGTCGCCCGCGCCATGCACCAGCTCGGTGCGGAGTCGTCGGAGGCGTTCGAGGCCGCCCGCGACAAGGTGGCGGCGTTCATCGGCGCCCCGTCCCGGGACGAGGTCATCTTCACGAAGAACGCCTCCGAGGCGCTCAACCTCGTGGCGAACACCCTCGCGTGGGCCCGGGGCGACCTGGCGCTCGGTGAGGGCGACGTCGTCGTCACCACCGAGATGGAGCACCACTCCAACATCGTGCCGTGGCAGCTGCTCACGCAGCGGACCGGCGCCACGCTGCGCTGGTTCGGCCTCACCGACGACGGCCACCTCGACCTGTCGAACATCGATGAGCTGATCACCGAGCGCACGAAGGTCGTCACCTTCACCTGGGTGTCCAACATGCTCGGCACCGTCAACCCGGTCGCGGAGATCACCCGCCGCGCCCACGAGGTCGGTGCCCTCGTGGTCGTCGACGCCTCCCAGGCCGCCCCCCAGCTGCCGATCGACCTGGCCGCGATGCCCGCCGAGGAGCGCCCCGACCTGCTGGCCTTCACCGGTCACAAGGTCGTCGGTCCGACGGGGATCGGCGTGCTGTGGGGCAGCCGGGCCGTCCTCGACGAGCTGCCGCCGTTCCTCGGTGGTGGCGAGATGATCGCGACGGTGGCGATGGAGCGCTCGACGTACGCCGGCATCCCCCACAAGTTCGAGGCCGGCACCCCGCCGATCGTCGAGGCCGTCGGGCTCGGCGCGGCGGTCGACTACCTGTCGGACCTCGGGATGCAGCACGTGCACGCGCACGAGCAGGCCATCACGGCGTACGCGCTGGAGGGACTGGCCACGATCCCCGGCCTCACGGTGCTGGGCCCGCTCGACGCCGCCCAGCGGGGCGGGGCGATCAGCTTCGAGATCGACGGCGTGCACCCGCACGACGTCGCGCAGGTGCTCGACTCCCGCGGCGTGGCCGTGCGCGCCGGTCACCACTGCGCGAAGCCGGCCCACGCCCGCTTCGGGGTGCAGAGCTCGACCCGGATGTCGTCGTACCTCTACACGACGCCCGGCGAGATCGACGCGCTCGTCGAGGCGCTGGAATACACCCGCTCCTACTTCCGGTTGGGTGACTCGTGACCGCACAGGACCTGGACGCGCTGTACCAGGAGATCATCCTCGACCACTACAAGAACCCGCACCACAAGGGGCTCCGGGACCCGCACGAGGCCGAGGTGCACCACGTGAACCCGACCTGCGGCGACGAGATCACGCTGCGGGTCCACCTCACCGGTGAGCCGGGCGCGGAGACCGTGGCCGACGTGTCCTACGACTCCCTGGGCTGCTCCATCTCCCAGGCCTCGGCCTCGGTGATGACCGACCTCGTCATCGGGCGTCCCGTGGCGGAGGCGCTCGAGGTGCACGAGACGTTCCTGACCCTCATGCAGGGCAAGGGACAGGTGGAGCCCGACGAGGACGTGCTGGAGGACGGCATCGCGTTCGCCGGTGTCGCCAAGTTCCCGGCGCGCGTGAAGTGCGCCCTGCTGTCGTGGATGGCCTGGAAGGACGCGACGGCCCGAGTCATGGAGGAGAACAGCAAGTGACCGAGCAGACCACCGACCAGACCACGGGCGGCCAGACCGCCCCCACCACCGACGGTCCGGTGACCGGCGAGGTCACCGACGGCGACACCGTGCCCAACGCGGGCGAGGCGCCGGTGACGGACCACGGCGCCCACGACCACCACGACCACAGTGGCCACGACCACGCGCACCACGGGCACGGGCACGGTCACGACCACGGCGACCTCCCCGACGTGCCCGAGGCGTCGGGCGGCGTCTCTTCGAGCCGCTCCGCGACCGTGTCCCTCGACGACGTCGAGGAGGCCATGAAGGACGTCGTGGACCCCGAGCTCGGCATCAACGTCGTCGACCTCGGCCTGGTCTACGGCATCCACGTGGACGAGGACTCCAACGCCGTCATCGACATGACCCTGACCTCGGCGGCGTGCCCCCTCACCGACGTGATCAGCGACCAGACGTCGACGGCGCTCGAGGGCATCGTCAACGACGTCGCCATCAACTGGGTCTGGATGCCGCCGTGGGGTCCCGACAAGATCACCGACGACGGCCGCGACCAGCTGCGCGCCCTCGGCTTCAACGTCTGAGCACCGCCCCGTGACGCCGCCGGCCGTGGTCCACGTGCCGGCGGCGCGCTGGGAGCGCTGGGTCGCGAACTTCGGCGCCCGTCATCCCGGCACGACGCTCGCCGTCGTCGACGGTGCGCTCGTGGGCACGTCCACCGACGGCTCGGGCTTCGAGGCCCGGTTGCCGTTCGCCGCGTCGTACTCCGGAGCGCCCGACCCCGCAGCCTTTCTCGCCGTCCGCGTGCTGCCCGAGCGCTGGGGGGTGCTGCTGGTCCGCAAGGGCGGGTACGCCGTGGCGCGGCTCGCGGGGGAGACCACCGTCGCGAGCAAGGTGGGCAGCCGGCACGTGCAGGGTCGCACCAAGGCCGGTGGGCAGAGCCAGCAGCGCTTCGCGCGCCGACGCGCGAACCAGGCGCAGGCCGCCTACGACGCGGCCGCCGACCACGCGCACCGCGTCTGGGGCCCTGGGCGGATCCTCGTGGTCGCCGGTGGCGATCGCGCGGCGGTCACCGACGTGCTCGAGGACCGACGTCTCGAGGTGGTGACGGTGGACCCGTTCCTCGACGTTCCCGACCCGCGGCGGTCCGTGCTCGAGCAGGCCGTCGCCGACGCGTCCGCCCTGCAGGTCCGGGTGGAGAACGCCCCGGGCACCTGACGGCCCCCGGGTGCCGCCGAGGTCCCCGGCCGACGCCGTCAGCGGTGGCTGACGAGGGGCGCCCGCCGGTCGAGCACGGTCCACGCCGTCCGCACCGGCGCGTCGCCGGTCATGCGGAGCGTGACGGTCAGGACGGCGCCGTCGACCTCCGTGCCCGTCACCTCGAGCGGAGCCCCGTCCGGGTCGTCGGCGAGCACGTCGGCGACCGCGTCCGCGTTCTCCTCGGCAGAGGCGGCGTCGTCGTGCGCGTAGGCCACGACGACCTGTGCGTCGCCCTCCTGACCCGTGAGCCCCATCGCCACCGCGTCGAACGACGCCGGCAGCGACCGCTCGCCGCCGTCGAACCGGCCGACGACGACGCGGGCGGCGTAGACGTCGTGGGCGTCGAGGGCCTCGGCCAGGTCGAGCGCGGGCTCGCTGCCCCGGTCACCGGCCAGGGCGAGCGCCAGGTCCGGCTCGCTCAGCGACGCCGTCAGGCGGTCGCCGTCGACGTCGAGGTGCAGCGGCTGGCCCAACCGGCGCACCGGCGACGCCGCCGACGGGTCGGCGGTGAAGTCCTCGCCCTCGCCCACCTTCCAGCGACCGCCCTCGGCGTCGGCCTCCCCGTCGTACGTCGCCGCCAGGTGCTCGACGTCGATCGTGCCCTCGACGACCGACGTCCGCGCCGGCGGTGACGCGAGCTCGCCGAACCAGCGCGCGCCGCCCAGCCACGTGCCGATCTCGTCGGCGACGGCCGGCTGGTCGAGCGAGCTCGCGCCGCCGAGCACCTGCGGCACCTCGAGACCGAGGTCCGTCCCCCCGCCCAGCCCCGCGAGGCCCTGGACCCAGGCCGCGAGACCGGCCTCGTCGGCGGGATCCGTGGGGCGCTCGAGGCCGCCGAGCTCGGTGGCCCGGTCCAGGTCGCCGACGCTGATCTGGAACTCGTCGTGAGCCGTCGTGGGCAGGGCCGCGACCGCCGTCCACACGAGGCCCTCGTCCTGACGCCCGTCGGCGCCGCCGCGACCCTCGGTCCCGCCGTCGCCGCCGCCATCGCCGGCGCTCGGGCCGCACGCGGTCAGGGCTCCACCGAGCAGCACGACGCTCACGGCGAGGGTCGCGAGGGCACGGACAGGACGTCGGTCACGAGCGGGCATGGGACGCGGCGTACCCGGGTCTGCCGACGCAAAACCCGCGTCGCTGCGCGGATCTCGGCGCCCGACCTGCCAGACTCCGGACCATGTGGCGCCCCGACGACGGGTGGGAGCCGTTGCCCGGCGGGCGCGGCACCTCGACCGGTGGCGTGTGGCTGGACCCCTCGGGCGCGACGCCCACCGTGGTCAAGCGGCTGCTCGCGCCGGTCCCGGGCGACCCCGCGGAGCTCTCCGACACCACGCACCCGGCGTGGTGGAAGCGGCCCGCGGCCGTCGCCCTGCGGGGGCTCGTCGACGGGACGGCCGGGGTCCGCGGCGTACCGGTGCTCGACGTCGCGGAGGACGGCGAGGGCATCACGATGCGGTTCGCGTACGCCGCGGGGGAGCGCCTGCCCGGCCTGTTCCTCGCCAGCCGCCTCGGCGCGTTCGCCGGGAACGCCGTACCTGACGTCCCGTGGCTGGCGCGCGACCAGCTGCGCTCCCGTCTCGGTCGCGTCGCGTGGCGCGGCGGGTGGCGCACGCTGGCCCGCACGAGCATCGCCGACGCGGCCGACCGGCTCTGGCACCGCCGGGGCAGCCTCCTGGACCGGCTGGACGCGCTGCCGCAGGTGCTCCAGCACGGCGACCCCGTGCCCGCGAACTTCACCGCGCGGGTCGACGACGCGGTTCTGGCCCTCGACTGGGGCAGTCTCGGCACCGGACCCGTCGGCGGTGACCTCGGCTACGTGGCGCTGACGGTGCCGGAGTCGCTGGAGGTGCTGCTCGACGCGTACGTCACGGCGCTGCCGCCCGGGCTGGCCGGTCCCGAGGACGCGCTGCTGGGTGCCCGGGTCACCGCGGTCTACACGGCCCTCAACCGCGCGGAGTGGGCGCTCGCGCGGGTCGCCGACGGCGAGGGCGCCCTCGCCGGCAAGTTCCGGCACCCGAGCGTGCTGCCGCACCTGCGCACCCTCCAGCGCCAGTTCGCGCACCTGGAGGCGCTGCTCTAGCGGTGCCGTCCACCCAGGCTCGCGATGCGGGCGCGGGCGCCGCCGCGCCGTAGAGTGCGGCAACGATGATCACCGCACAGAACCTCGAAGTCCGTGCGGGTGCCCGGCTTCTGATGGAGAACGTCTCGTTCCGCGTCGCCGCCGGCGACAAGATCGGCCTCGTGGGCCGCAACGGCGCGGGCAAGACCACGATGACCAAGATCCTCGCCGGTGAGGCGCTGCCCGCCAGCGGCTCGGTGCACCGCTCGGGCGACGTCGGCTACCTCCCGCAGGACCCCCGCGTCGGCGACCCCGAGGTGCTCGCCCGCGACCGCATCCTGTCCGCCCGGGGCCTCGACGACGTGGTGCGCCGCCTGCGCGACGCCGAGGCCCAGATGGGCGCCGACGACCCGGCCGTGGCCGAGCGCGCGATGAAGCGCTGGGCCCGGGCGGACGCGGAGCTGCACGCGGGTGGCGGGTATGCCGCGGAGGCGGAGGCCGCGACCATCGCGGCCAGCCTGGGCATCCCCGACCGGATCCTCGGCCAGCAGCTGAAGACGCTCTCGGGCGGCCAGCGCCGCCGCGTGGAGCTGGCGCGCATCCTCTTCTCCGGCGCCGACGTGCTCATCCTCGACGAGCCCACCAACCACCTCGACGCCGACTCGATCGTGTGGCTGCGCGACTTCCTCAAGGCGCACCGCGGCGGGTTCATCGTGATCAGCCACGACAACGACCTGCTCGCGGACACGGTCAACAAGGTGTTCCACCTCGACGCGAACCGCTGCGTCATCGACGTCTACAACATGGGCTGGAAGCACTACCTGACCCAGCGCGAGACGGACGAGAAGCGCCGCAAGCGGGAGCGGATGAACGCCGAGAACAAGGCGAAGACGCTCACCGACCAGGCCAACAAGATGCGCGCGAAGGCGTCGAAGGCGCAGGCCGCCCAGTCGATGCTCAAGCGGGCCGAGAAGATGATGGCCGGCGTCGAGGGAGAGCGGGCCGCCGAGAAGGTCGCCAAGATCAAGTTCCCCTCGCCCGCCCCGTGCGGCAAGACCCCGCTGACCGCGGAGGGCCTGTCTCGCACGTACGGCGCGCTCGAGGTGTTCACCGGCGTCGACCTGGCCATCGACAAGGGCTCCCGCGTCGTCATCCTCGGCCTCAACGGCGCCGGCAAGACGACCATGCTCCGCATCCTCGCGGGCGTCGACGCACCCGACACCGGCAAGGTCGTGCCGGGACACGGCCTGAAGATCGGCTACTACGCGCAGGAGCACGAGACGCTCGACACCGGGCGCACCGTGCTCGAGAACATGCAGAGCGCGGCGCCGCAGCTCACCGACACCGAGGCGCGCACCGTGCTGGGCTCGTTCCTCTTCTCCGGCGAGGACGCGCACAAGCCGGCGGGCGTGCTCTCCGGCGGCGAGAAGACCCGGCTCGCGCTCGCCTCCCTCGTGGTCTCGAGCGCCAACGTGCTGCTCCTCGACGAGCCGACGAACAACCTCGACCCGGCGTCCCGCGAGGAGGTGCTCGATGCGATCCGTCGCTACGAGGGCGCCATCATCCTCGTGACCCACGACGAGGGGGCGGTGCTCGCGCTCGAGCCCGACCGGGTGCTCATCCTCCCGGACGGCGTCGAGGACCTCTGGAACGCCTCCTACGCCGAGCTGGTCTCGCTGGCCTGACCCGTTTCCCTCGCTCCCACCCTCCGGGGTACGGGGGGAGGACGGCCTAGCGCGGGACCGCCAGGCCCGTCGGCTCCGCGCGCCCGCGCAGGACCTCCTCGCCGTCGGCGCGCCAGTGCGCCGCCTCGTCCTCGTCCGCGGCGGCCATGGAGGACTCCGCCGCCAGCACCAGGCCGGGGCGCTTCTTGGCGAGCTCGGTGAGCCGGGCCGCGGAGTTCACGGCGTCGCCGATGACCGTGTACTCGAAGCGCCGCTCGTCGCCGACGTTGCCCGCGACCGCCTCCCCGGTGGCGACACCGACGCCCGCCCGGATCTCCGGGACCTCCTCCGCGAGCCGTACGGCGATGGCACGGGCCGCCCGGAGCGCGGCCGTGGCGTGGTCGTCGCGGGGGACCGGCGCACCGAAGACCGCGAGCACCGCGTCGCCCATGAACTTGTTGACGAGCCCGCCGGCGCGGTCGACCTCGTCGACCACCACCGCGCAGAACCGGTTGAGGACGGTGACGACGTCATGGGGCTCGAGCCGGGTGGCCATCGCGGTCGAGCCCATGAGGTCCACGAAGAGCACCGAGACGACGCGGGTCTCGCCCCCCAGCTCGACGTCGGCGCTGACGGCGGCGGCGGCCACCTCCTGACCGACGTGGCGCCCGAACAGGTCGCGGATGCGCTCGCGCTCCCGCAGGCCGGCGGCCATCCGGTTGAAGCCGCTCTGCAGGTGACCGATCTCGGTGGCGTCGTAGACCGGGATGACGACGTCGAGCCGCCCCTCCTCGACGGCGGCGAGCGCGTGCCGCACGGAGGCGATCGGCGCCACGATCGACCGTGAGGTCAGGCCGATGATCATGTAGCCGAAGAGGAGCACCACGCCGCCCAGCACGAGGCACAGCACCGCGAGCCGGGTCAGGTCGACCTGGTCGTCGCCGGCCAGGGCGAGGATCCCGCAGAGCATGAGCACCGCGACGGGCACGGCGGTGCCGAGCACCCAGAAGACGATGAGGCGGCGGTGGACCCCCGAGGTGCGCCCCACGGGCGGCGGTCCCTGCACGAGGGCGCGCGCGGTGATGGGCCGCAGGATGAACTCGGTCCAGAGGTAGGAGATCGCGCAGACGAGCACCCCGGCCAGCGTCACGGCGATGCCCTCGGTCAGCGCCAGCTCCGGCTGCAGCCACACGGCGAGCGAGGTGAAGAGCGCGACGCCCCCCGCCCAGAGGACACCCTGGCGCACCAGGGCGAGGCGCGGCGCCCGGAGCGTGGCGCGCACCTCCTCCTCCCGGGGCGGCCGGTCCTCCCGCGCCCAGGTGAGCACGCGCAGCAGCGCCCGCGTGATGGTGAGGACGCCGGCGACGGCCGCGGCCGCGACGTACACGGGGACCGCGATCGCGTGGGCGAGCCAGTAGGCGCCGGAGACGGGCTGTGACGGGCGCACGAGCAGGAGCACCGCCGCGACGACGACGGCGCCGATCAGGTTGGCGACGAGCAGCACGGCGGTGAGCAGGAGCTGCACGCGCACCCGCAGCGACCGGACGCTCTGGTCGGGGCGGCCGAGGAGGCGCGACCCGTACGCCGCGGCAGCGACGGACGGCTCGGTGCTCACGGTCCGCATCGTAGGGTCAGGAGCGGTAGCGGTGAGCGGGAACACGCGACGCGCCGCGACGGTTGGGAGGGTCATGTCAGGCATGTCGGGGATGGGCGCGTCGTGGCGGCACCTGCGCACCGACCGCTCCGCGGTGTCGACGAAGGTCGACCGCGTCGTCGTACGGCGCGTGCTGGGCGCCGCCCGGCCCCACCGGCGCGTGCTCGGCTGGTTCGGCGGCGTCACCGTGCTCGACGCCCTCCTCGTGGTGGTCACCCCGCTGCTCGTCCAGCGCCTCGTGGACGACGGCATCGTCGCCCGCGACCTGCGGGTCGTGGGGGTGGTCGCCGGCCTCATGGCGCTCACCGCGATCGTGGACGCGGTCCTCGGCGTGCTCGGCGGGTGGCTGTCGGCGCGGCTGGGCGAGGGGCTCATCTACGACCTGCGGCGCCAGGTGTTCGCCCACGTGCAGCGCCAGGGCCTGGCGTTCTTCACCCGCACCCAGACCGGCGCCCTCGTCTCCCGGTTGAACAACGACGTCGTCGGGGCGCAGAAGGCCTTCACCAGCGTGCTCTCCAGCGCCGTGTCGAACACGGTCGCCGTCCTGGTCGTGGGCATCACCATGGTGGCGCTCAGCTGGCAGGTGACGCTGCTGTGCCTGCTCATGTTCCCGCTGCTCTTCGGGGTGTCGCGCTGGGTGGGAGCGCGGCTGGCCGGCCTGACGCGGCGGCAGATGGACGGCAACGCCGACCTCGGCAACATGATGACCGAGCGCTTCAACGTGGGCGGAGCGATGCTGCTCAAGCTGTTCGGCCGCCGCCCGGAGGAGGACGCGCTCTTCGCCGGCAAGGCGGAGGTCGTGCGGGACCTCGGCGTGCGGATCGCGCTCCTGACCCGTCTGTTCGCGGCCACGATGATGCTCGTGCCGGCGATGGCGACCGCGCTGGTCTACGGCGTGGGCGGCTACCTCGTGGTCCGGGGCGAGCTGACGCTCGGCACGCTCCTGGCGCTGGCCACGCTGCTGCTCCGCCTGCTCGGCCCGCTGCAGGGTCTCTCCAACGTGCGCGTGGACGTCATGACGGCGCTCGTCAGCTTCGAGCGCGTCTTCGAGGTGCTCGACCTGCCGGCCAGCGTCCCCGAGCGTGCCGACGCCGTGCCGCTACCGCGGCACGACGGTGCGGGCGGCATCCGGCTCGAGCTCGACCGCGTCTCGTTCGCCTACCCCAACGCGGCCGGCACGACCCTGGCCTCGTTGGAGACCGTCTCCTCGCCCGACCGCAACGGCGGCGGCCAGGTGCTCCACGACGTGACGTTCGTGGCCGAGGCGGGCGAGAAGGTCGCCCTCGTGGGCCCGTCGGGCGCGGGCAAGACGACGATCACCCACCTCGTCGCCCGCCTGTACGACGTCGACGCCGGCACGGTGCGGCTCGCCGGCCACGACGTGCGCAGCCTGACCCTCGACTCGCTCGAGGACGCCGTGGGCTACGTGACCCAGGACGCCCACCTCTTCCACGACACGATCGGCGCCAACCTGCGGTACGCCCGTCCGTCCGCCACCGACCCGGATATCTGGGCGGCGCTCGACGCCGCGCGCGTCGGCGACCTCGTGCGGTCGCTGCCGAGCGGGCTCGACACGGTGGTCGGCGACCGGGGCTACCGGCTGTCGGGCGGCGAGCGGCAGCGGCTCGCCATCGCGCGCCTGCTGCTGAAGGCCCCGCCCCTCGTCGTGCTCGACGAGGCGACGGCGCACCTCGACGGCGGCTCGGAGCAGGCGGTGCAGGAGGCGCTCGCGACCGCGCTCGAGGGACGCACGTCGCTCGTGATCGCCCACCGCCTCTCGACGGTGCGCGACGCCGACCAGATCCTCGTCGTGGACGGCGGCCGGATCGTGGAGAGCGGCACCCACACCGAGCTCCTGGTGCGCGACGGGCTCTACGCCCGGCTCCACGCCACCCAGCTGGTCGACGACGTGACGCCGGCCGGGGCCTGACCCCGCGGCGTACGTCGGGGGGCGGGCTCAGCCGCGGCGGCTCGCCTCGCGCTCGGCGCGGATGCGGGCCTGGGCCTCGGCCTGGAGCACCTCCTGGCGCTCGATGCGGGCGCGCTTCTCCGCCCGCAACCGGTCCCGGCGGGCCGGGCCGCCGCGGACCTCGTCGTACATGAGGTAGAAGAACCCGAAGACCGCCAGTGCGCCGAAGAACCACCACTGCAGGCCGTAGAAGAAGTGCGGGCCCTCGTCGAGCTCGGGGAGCGGGGGCGGCAGCAGCGGGTCCGTCGCCGCGGGCGTCTCCTCGGCGAGGTCGACGAACCCCCCGAGGAGGTCGAGGTCCAGCGCCTCCCCGATGGCGTCGGACGAGATCGCGCGGGTGGACTGCGTGTCCGTGACCTCGGTGCTGCGCCCCTCGGCGTCGCTCCGGGCGTAGCCGACGACCTCCACCTCACCGCTCGGCGGGGCCGGCAGCGCCTCGGGGTCGGAGCCCGCGAGGTCGCCGGAGTTCTCGGTCGCCATCCAGCCGCGGTCCACGAGCACGCTGGTGCCGTCGTCGAGCCGCAGGGGGACGACGACGTCGGCGCCCGGCTGACCGTCGCGGGTGCGGTAGCGCACGACGACCGTGTTCTCCACGTCGTAGGTGCCCGTCGCCGTCACGGCGGTCCACTCGTCCTCGGCCTCCACGTCGCCGCCGGTCGTCATGATCTGGCTGACGTCGACGGTGCGGCCCTCGTTGCGCTCGACGATCGCGTTGCGCTCGCGGCGGTCGTCGAGGCGGTGGAACTGCCACTGGCCGAGGAGGTACGCGACGTAGGTCAGCAGGACGACCGTGATGCCGAAGAGGATCCAGCGCCGGGAGAGCAGGAAGCGGAAGGAGCCCACCCGGAGAGGCTACTCGCCGACGTCGCGCCGCCCGGCAGGCGCCTATCCTGGGGTGCATGACCGACGTCGTCGACCTGCCGACCCCCGTGGCGCACGCGCGCCCGGGGTCGGAGCGCGGGCTCGTGGACCGGCACGGTCGGGTGGCGACGGACCTGCGGGTCTCCCTCACCGACCGCTGCAACCTCCGCTGCTCGTACTGCATGCCGCCCGAGGGCCTCGAGTGGCTGCCGGGGGAGGACGTGCTCACCGACGACGAGGTCGTCCGTCTCGTGACGATCGCCGCGGAGCACCTGGGGGTGCGGGAGGTGCGGTTCACGGGCGGCGAGCCGCTGGTGCGCCGCGGCCTCGTCGACATCGTCGGCCGGGTCCACCGGGCGGCTCCTGCCCTCGAGCTCTCGCTCACCACCAACGCCCTGGGCCTCGCCCGCACGGCGCCCGCGCTGGCCGCCGCCGGCCTGACCCGGGTCAACGTCAGCCTCGACAGCGTCCGACCGGAGTCCTACGCCGCGCTCACGCGCCGCGACCGGCTGCACGACGCGCTCGCCGGCATCGAGGCCGCGGCCGCCGCCGGGCTCAGCCCCGTCAAGATCAACGCGGTCCTGCTCCGCGGGGTCAACGACGGGGAGGCGCCCGAGCTGGTGCGGTGGGCGCTGGCCGCCGGGCACGAGCTGCGCTTCATCGAGCAGATGCCGCTGGACGCGCAGCACGGCTGGTCGCGGGACACGATGGTGACGGCCGACGAGATCCTCGCCGCCCTCGAGGCGGCCTTCGACGTGCGCCCCGACGAGGAGGTCCGGGGGAGCGCCCCGGCCGAGCGCTTCGTCGTCGACGCCGGGAACGGGCTCCGCGGGCGGGTGGGGGTCATCGCCTCCGTCACCCGACCGTTCTGCGGTGACTGCGACCGCGTGCGGCTGACGGCCGACGGCCAGGTGCGCAACTGCCTCTTCGCCCGCGGCGAGTCGGACCTGCGCGGAGCGCTCCGCGACGGCGCCACCGACGCGACGATCGCCGACCTGTGGCGCCGGGCGATGTGGCCCAAGGCTCCCGGGCACGGGATTGACGACCCGGCGTTCCTCCAGCCGGCGCGACCCATGTCGGCCATCGGGGGCTGACGGCCGCGTCCTCGCCACCAGCCCGGGGGCCGGTGGTCAGCCGTCCTCGGGGCCCAGGTCGCCCACGGCGACGGTGTCGCGCAGGAACCCGCGCGAGCCGAGGAAGTCGGCGAGCGTCGCCCGGTGCTCGTCGCAGGCGAGCCACACCTTGCGACGCTCCGGCGTGTGCAGCCGCGGGTTGTTCCAGCGGTGGGCCCAGACGGCGGGCGCCCGGCAGCCGCGCGACGAGCACAGGGGCGGCGCCCCGTCCTCCCCGGCGGCACCCTCGGGTCCGCCGCCCAGCCCGGCGAAGATGCTCACGCCGGGTCGCGCTCCTCGCGCGTCACCCAGTCACCGGCCTCGATGTGGATGGCCTGTCCGCCCGCGGGCAGCGCGGGGGCGTCCACCGCCTCGACCTCGAAGCCGTCGGAGCGTTGCGAGGTGACGTTGGCGGCGACGACGGCGAACCAGGGCAGGAACACCGCACCGGAGAGCAGCACCCACCGCAGCCAGCCCGGACCCACGGCGTACGCACCCACGACGCAGAGCGTGCGCACGGCCATCGCGAAGATGTAGCGCCGTTGACGGCTGTCGAGGCTCTCGTCGGGGGCGGTCTGCGCCGTGGTGATGCGCACGGGCTCGTCCTTGGACGAGGTACGGCGGAGCGACGGCATGCACCCCAGCGTACGTCGGTAGCATCACGACACCAGCGGACGCGGTGTGACCTGTCCGCGCCGATCGCACAGCCCTGAGGAGCACGCATGACGGACCGCACCTACCGCATCTCCGAGATCGTCGGGACCTCCCCGGAGGGCGTGGACCAGGCCATCCGCAACGGCATCGAGCGCGCGGGCAAGACGCTCCGCCACCTCGACTGGTTCGAGGTCACGCAGGTCCGCGGCCACGTCAAGGACGGGCAGGTCGACCACTTCCAGGTGTCGCTCAAGGTGGGCTTCCGGCTCGAGGACGAGTGACCCGCGGGCGCCCGCAGCGCCCGTCCGCACCCCCGGACCTCCCGGTCGCGCCTCGCGGTGCGGCCGGGAGGTTTTCGTCTACTTCCGGGTAAGCACTAGCGTCACGGCACGTGACCGACTCTGCCCAGAACGGCGCCCCCGGGCGCATCGTCCTCGTCACCGGCGGAAACCGCGGCATCGGCCGCGCCATCGCCGAGGCGTTCCTCGCCCAGGGCGACCGCGTCGCCGTGACGACCCGCAACGGCGGCGCTCCCGAGGGTGCCCTCGACGTGCGCTGCGACATCACCGACGCCGCGCAGGTCGACGCGGCCTTCGCCACCGTCGAGGCCGAGCTCGGCCCCGTCGAGGTGCTCGTGGCGAACGCCGGCATCACCAAGGACACGCTGCTGCTGCGCATGAGCGACGAGGACTGGTCGTCGGTCATCGACACCAACCTGACGGGCTCCTACCGCCTCGTGCGCCGCGCCGCCAAGGGCATGCTCAAGCAGCGCCGCGGCCGGATCGTGCTGGTCTCGTCCGTCGTCGGGCTGCTGGGCTCCGCCGGCCAGGTCAACTACGCGGCCTCGAAGTCGGGCCTGGTCGGCATGGCCCGCTCGATCGCCCGCGAGCTGGGCAGCCGCTCCATCACCGCCAACGTGGTGGCCCCCGGCTTCGTCGAGACCGACATGACCGAGGCGCTCAGCGACGAGCAGCGCGCCGCCATCAAGACCCAGGTGCCCCTCGGCCGCTACGCCCGCCCCGAGGAGGTCGCGGGCGCGGTGACGTGGTTGGCGAGCGAGCAGGCGGCCTACGTCACCGGCGCCGTCATCCCCGTCGACGGCGGCCTCGGCATGGGTCACTGACCCACCCGCACGACCCCTGGCACGACCGCACCTCACGACACCGCACGACACCGCACCGCAGACAGAAGGGCACGCACACATGGGCATCCTCGAGGGCAAGCGCATCCTGGTCGCCGGCGTCACGATGGACTCGTCCATCGGGTTCGCCACGGCCAAGGTGGCGCAGGAGCAGGGCGCGACCGTCCTCATCTCCAACTTCGGTCGCGCGCTCGGCATCACGCGGCGCATCGCGAAGCGGCTCCCCGTCGAGCCGCCGGTGCTGGAGCTCGACGTGACCGACCCCGAGCACCTCGCGGGTCTCGAGGCCCAGGTGCGCGAGCACGTCGACGGCCTCGACGGCGTCGTGCACTCCATCGCGTACGGCAACCCCGAGACGCTGCTCGGCGGCAAGTTCCTCGACGGCCCGTGGGACGACGTGGCGCAGGCGGTCCAGGTCTCGGCGTACTCGCTGAAGTCGCTCGCGACCGCGACCCGGCCGCTCCTCTCCCCGGGCTCGTCGATCGTGGGGCTCACCTTCGACGCGACCGTGGCGTGGCCGGCCTACGACTGGATGGGCGTGGCCAAGGCCGGCCTCGAGTCGGCGTCGCGCTACCTGGCGCGCGACCTCGGCCCCGAGGGCATCCGCGTGAACCTCGTGTCGGCGGGCCCGCTGAAGACGCTGGCCGCCAAGGCGATCCCCGGCTTCGAGCGGCTGGAGCAGACCTGGGAGGACCGTGCGCCCCTCGGGTGGGACAACGGCGACCAGGTGCCGACCGCCAAGGCCGTCGTGGCGCTGCTCTCGGACTTCTTCCCCGCGACCACGGGCGAGATCGTGCACGTCGACGGCGGCTTCCACGCCATGGGGGCCTGAGCGGGGCCCGAGCTCGACCGGAGGAGAGCGGCCCCGCACCCACGGGTGCGGGGCACCACACCTGGTGCAGCCCCTCCCTCCCAGTCGGGGCTGCCGGCATGGTGCCCCGGGAGGCTGAGCCTCCCTCCCATGAGAGCGCGCTCAGCGTAGCCCATCGGCCCAGGCCCGCACGGCCGATCGGCGGGTTGGGCGGACACGACGTGGACCGCGGTGGGACATTGGTCCCCGTGAGCGACTCGGAGCCCGTGGCGGCCCCCCCAGGCGTCCGCCGCCTCGTCGTCCTGCGGCACGGGAGCGCCACGGGCGCGGCCGCCAGCGACCACGAGCGGGACCTGACCGACCAGGGTCGCGCCGAGGCCGCCGGCGTGGGCCGCTGGCTGCGCACGGAGGGCCACCTGCCCGACCGCGCCCTGGTCTCGGACGCGCGTCGCACGCGGCGTACCTGGGAGGAGCTGGCGGCCGCCGCCGACCTCCTCGACGTGCCCGTCGAGCACGCGCCCGCGCTCTACAGCGCCGGGCCGGAGTCGGCCCTCGACCTCGTGCGCGCGACGGACGCGCGCGTCGGCACCCTGCTGCTGGTGGGCCACAACCCCACGGTCGCCTCCCTCGCGCACCTGCTGCACGACGGGCGGGGCAGCGAGCGCGCCGCCCTGCGGATGGCGCAGGGCTATCTGCCGGCGGCGGTCACCGTGCTCGCGGTGCCCGTGCCGTGGCGCGAGCTCGGGTGGGGCCTCGCCCGCCTCGTCGACTTCCGGCCGCCGCGCCCCTGACCGGCCGGTACGGCGCGGTTCATCCCGCGGTTCGGCCCGCGGTTCAGCCCGCGACCGGCGCGGGGGTCACGAGGCCGGCGGCCGCGTCGGCGGCCTCGACGTCCTCGCGCGAGATGCCGAGCAGGTAGATGATCGTGTCGAGGTAGGGCACGTTGACGGCGACCTCGGCGGCCTCCCGCACGGCGGGCTTGGCGTTGAACGCGATCCCGAGACCGGCGGCGCCGAGCATGTCGAGGTCGTTGGCGCCGTCGCCGACGGCGATGACGGACTCGACCGGGATGCCCACCTCGGCGGCGAACTGCCGCAGCGCCGTCGCCTTGCCCGCCCGGTCGACGACCGGGCCCACGATGCGTCCGGTGAGCCGGCCGTCGACGATCTCCAGCTCGTTCGCCCGGGCGAAGTCGATGCCGAGGTCGGCGGCCAGCCGGTCGGTGATCTGGCTGAAGCCGCCCGAGACGATCGCGAAGCGGTAGCCGAGCCGCTTCAGGGTGCGCACCATGGTGCGTGCACCCGGGGCCAGGCGGATGCCTGCGTAGACCTCGTCGAGCGCGGTCGCCTCGACGCCCGCGAGACGCGCCACGCGCTGGCGCAGGGACTCCTCGAAGTCGATCTCGCCGCGCATGGCGGCCTCGGTGACCGCCGCGACCTCGTCCTCGCAGCCGGCGTGGGCGGCCAGCATCTCGATGACCTCGCCCTGGATGAGCGTGGAGTCCACGTCCATGACGATGAGCCGCATGCTCCGGCGCAGGAGGTTGGCCGGCTGGACGGCGACGTCCACGCCCTGGCGGGCCGCCTCCGCCGCGAGCGAGAGCCGCAGCCGCTCGGGGTCGGCGCCCGAGACGTGGAGGTCGATGGCGGTCACGGGGTAGCGCGCCATCCGCTCGATGCGGTCGATGTTGGCGCCCGCGTCGGCGATGCGGCCCGTGATCTCGCCGAGCGCCTCGGCGCGCAGCGGTGCGCCGATGACGGACACGTGCACCCGGCCGGCGCCACGGCTGTGGTTGTCGCCGGTGCCCTGCTCGACCTCGACCTGCATGCCGACCTCGGTGGCGGCGCGGGTGACGTCGTCGCGGAGCCGGTCGACGTCGGCGGGGGCCTCGGGCGCGGTGACCAGGAGGCCGAGCACGAGGCGCCCGCGCAGCACGATCTGCTCGACGTCGAGCACGTCGACGCCCGCCCGCGCGAGCACGCTCAGCATCGACGTGGTGACACCGGGACGGTCCTTGCCCGTGACGGTCAGGAGGAGGGTCCGCTCGGCCCCGGGAGCTCCGGCGGGGAACGCCGCCCCCGGCGAGGGGCGGGGCGAGGCGTGGGGCTCGGGGTGGGCGGGACCGCCGTCCGTGGGACGGGGCTGGCTGGGGTCGGCGGGAGCGCTCATCGGGGGCGAGGCTACCGCTCGTGGAGGTCGGTCACGCGTCCAGCGTCAGGCGGGCGGCCAGACCTCGGGTGACGCCGCGGCGGTGAGTGCGTGGCGGGCGGCACGGGCCAGTCCCTGGACGGCGTCGCGGCGGGCGTCGATCTCGAACGCGGTGACGGCGGCGCCGTCGCTCTGCCCGGCCAGTGTCGCGACGCGCTGCAGGCGCAGCGCGCGGCCGGCGAGGTCCACGCAGCGGGCGGGCACGCCGGGCGGCGCCTCGAGGTCGCTGCCCACCCGCCGCAGGTCGAGGAGCTCGTCGGCGACCTCCGGCTGCCAACGGGCGACGTCGAGCCGGGCGAGCCCGTCGGCGGCTTCCACCAACGCCGACCGCAGGCCGCGGTCCGCGTCGCCCACGTCGGGCAGCGGTCGCCGGGCGACGCCGTGGGCGGTCCACTCGACCGCGGCACCGACGCCGGCCGGCGTCCACCCGACGCCGACCGCAGCTGCCACGACCGCCTCGCCGGCGTCGAGCGCCGCCGCGTTGAAGGCCGCCGGGCCCCCGAGGCCGACGAGGTCGCCCGCCACGGGGAAGGCGGCACCGATCTCCTGGGCGCCCGCGCTGCGCAGGAGGCCGAGGGCCTCGAGGAGGCTGGTCGACGGGCCGCCCTGCGCCGGGGCCACGACGTGGCGCACCGCGTGCTCGCCGAGGGCGTCGAGGAGGTCGTCGGCCGCGACGTACCCGCGCAGCCAGGCGGTGCCCCACCACGCGAGGGTGAGGGAGACGGGCTGGGATTCCACGGGGCGAGGGTACGGCGCGGGCCCGGCGCCCGACCTCGATAGGGTGCCGCTCATGACCGCTGTGCTCGAGCTCGCCGACGTGACGGTCCGACGGGGGGACGCGGTCCTGCTCGACCGGGTCACCTGGGTGGTCTCCGAGGGAGAACGCTGGGTGCTGCTCGGCCCCAACGGGGCCGGGAAGACCACGCTCCTCCAGATCGCCGCCGCGCAGCTGCACCCCACCTCGGGCGCCGTCGGTCTGCTCGGCGAGCTCCTCGGCACCGTGGACGTCTTCGAGCTGCGGCCCCGGATCGGTGTGGCCAGCGCTGCCGTCGCCGAGCGGATCCCCCGCGGGGAGACGGTCCGCGACCTGGTGCTCACCGCGGCGTACGCCGTGGTCGGGCGGTGGAAGGAGTCCTACGACGAGCCCGACCACGCCCGCGCCGACGCGCTGCTGCGGGAGATGAGCGTCGAGCACCTCGCCGACCGCACCTTCGGCACGCTCAGCGAGGGCGAGCGCAAGCGCGTCCAGATCGCGCGGTCGCTCATGACCGACCCCGAGCTCCTCCTGCTCGACGAGCCGGGCGCCGGCCTCGATCTCGGCGGCCGCGAGGACCTCGTGAGCACGCTGTCGGTGCTCGCCTACGACCCGGACTCGCCCGCGACGGTGCTGGTGTCCCACCACGTCGAGGAGATCCCGCCGGGCTTCACGCACGCCCTGCTGCTCCGCGAGGGCCGCGTGACCGCGGCCGGACCGATCGCGGAGACCCTCACCGAGGCGAACCTCTCGGCCACGTTCGACACCCCGCTCACCGTCCGCCTCGAGGACGGTCGCTGGTCGGCCCGCCGGCGCTCGCGCCGCCAGGCCTGAGCCGCGTGAGCACCTGGTGAGCGGCTTCGACCCCTCCTGGGCGGAGATGGCGGCGATCCTCGCCGCCGGGGGAGCGGCGGGCGCCATCAACACGGTGGTCGGCTCGGGCACCCTCGTCACGTTCCCGACGCTGCTGGCGTTCGGCGTGCCGCCGATCGTGGCCAACGCCTCGAACACGATCGGTCTCGTGCCCGGGTCGCTGTCGGGGGCGTGGGGCTACCGCCGCGAGCTGGCCGGCCAGCGCGCCCGGATCCTGCGCTTCGCCAGCGCCTCCGCGCTCGGCGGCGTCCTCGGCGCGGTCCTGCTGTTCGCCCTGCCGGACGGCGCGTTCGCCGCGATCGTCCCGGTGCTCATCGTGCTCGGCCTGGTGCTGGTCGTCACCGGTCCCCGGATCTCGGCGGCCATCGCCCGCCGTCGCGAGGAGCGGGGCCTGGGGGAGCGCCCCGCGCACGGACCGTGGTGGCTCTGGCCGGTCATCGCGCTGTGCGGGGTCTACGGCGGCTACTTCGGCGCTGCCCAGGGCATCATCATGATGGCCTTCCTCGGGATCGGCCTCGACGAGACGCTCCAGCGGCTCAACGCCATGAAGAACCTGCTCGTCGCCCTCGTCAACGGCATCGCCGGCGTGCTGTTCGCCGTCTTCGTCGACGTCGACTGGCTCGTCGTCCTGCTCGTCGGCATCGGCGCCGTCGTCGGCGCCCAGGTCGGGGCACGGTACGGGCGTCGCCTGCCCGACGGCGTGCTCCGCGGGATCATCGTGGTGGTCGGCGTCGTCGCGCTCGGGGTCTTCCTGGCCGGCTGACGCCCGACGCACGAGGGGCCCCTGCCGGTGATCGGCAGGGGCCCCTCGGCGTTCACGGTGCTGACGTCAGCCGAGCTTCATGACGTAGGTCTCGTTGGCGAGCTTGTCGTGGAAGCCCTGGCGGAGCTGCTTGTCCTGGTTGATCGTGACGGCGATGAAGATGTACGCCGCGAAGACCAGCAGGCCGCCCAGGAAGCCGATGACCGGGATGATGCCGATCAGGTTCAGCGCGTAGAAGGCGTTGCGCTTGAGCGACTGCTCGAGCGTCACCGGGGCGCCGGCCGGGCCCACCACCTTGAGCTTCATGACCTTCTTGCCCAGCGTCTGGCCCGACGTGGTCTCGAAGAACGCGTAGTAGCCGAGCGAGATGGCGACGCCGAGCACGGTGCTGACGACGTTGCCGATGAACACGGTGCCGTCGCTGGCCCCCGACCCGACGAACAGGCCGACGAGCAGCAGCCCGACGATGACGATGTTGACGATCGCCAGCAGGATGCCGTCGATGAGGCGCGCCACGAAGCGGTCCATCAGCTCGGCCGGGCGGGGCTGGGGCGCGCCGTACGCGCCGGGCTGGGGGGCGCCGTACCCACCGGGCGGCGGGGGCTGGTTGTAGCTCACGAGGGCTCTCCTTCGACGGGGTGGCTGCTGCGGTGGCCACCACCGTATCGGCGGCGGCCAGTCGCGCCGCGGACCTGCCCACCCCGGGAGCGCCCCAAACGGCGCGCGGGGGTCATTCCTCGTCGATCCGGCTCCGCAGCCAGCGTCCCAGCTCGTCGTACGCGAGCGCCCGGGCGGGCCGTCGGGACAGGATCACGTCGTGGAGCGCGCCGGGCACGGTCGCCAGCGTCAGGTGCCGCGCCCCGACGTAGGGCGCCCAGCGCCGGATCTGCTGGACGTCGAGGACGACGTCGCTCGACAGCACGTCCTCGCCCATCTCGGTCGGCGCGGTGGTGCGGTCCGAGGACAGCACCAGCACGGGCACCCCGACCGCCAGGCCGCGGTGCAGGCGCGCGTGCGCACGCCGTACGGCGCGGAGCCAGCCCAGCTGCACCGGCACCGACTCCAGCGGCTTCCACTGCAGGTCGTAGTCGAACTCGCCCTCGTGGTCGCGGTGGAGGCTGCGGCCGTAGAGGCCGCTGACGTTGCGCGGCAGCACGCGGCGGGGGAAGCGGGCGCCCAGCACGTCGATGGCCAGCGTGCCCACGGTGCGGGCGAGGAAGGAGCCCCGCAGGTCGAACCAGGGGGAGTTGAGCACGAGCCCGACGAGGCCCGACGGCGCGCGGTCGTGCGCCCACAGCGCGACGACGAGCCCCCCGGTGCTGTGGCCCGAGAGCAGCACGCGCTCGTGGCCGTCGCGCTCGGTGATGCGCTGCCAGGCAGCGTCCAGCTCCTCGTCGTACGCGGCGAGGTCGTCGACGTAGGTGGGGGTCTGGTGGGGCAGGATCGACCGGCCGTACTTGCGCAGGTCGAGCGCGTAGACGTCGTAGCCCCGCTCGGCCCACCACGCGCCGTACTCGGTGTGGAAGAAGTAGTCGCAGAAACCGTGGACGTGGAGCACGGCACCGCGGGACGGGCCGACAGTGGGCCGGTGGACGAGCGTGGCGACGACCTCGCCCTCGTCGTCGGGGCGGAGCGGGATCGTCTCGGCCGTGTACGGCGGTCCGAGCACGTCGGGCTGGCTCATGGGGTCATCTCACCATCCACCGCGGGCGGGCGGTGCGCAGGCCGTACGCTTCGGCGGTGAGCACCACCACGCGGCTGCGCTCGGACGCCGCGGCCTACCTCGCCGACCGCGTCGGACGCTGGCGCACGGGGTCGGCGAGCGGACAGCGCTGGGTGCTCGACCTGCTGGTGATCGGCGTCGTCCTCTGCTTCGCGGTGTCCGTCTGGGACTACGGCCTCATGCCGGTCACGGCCTACCTGGTGTGGCTCATCCTCGGCATGATGCTCCTGCGCTTCTGGCCGCTGGCGCTGTTCGCGACGGTGTGCGCGGTCCTGGGGTTCACGGCCGTCCTGGCGGCGGGCGAGTTCACCCCGCCCCGCATCTCGGCGCTGGTGGCCCTCTTGATCGCGTCGGCCCTCGTGCTCGTCCACGCCCGCCGCCAGCGCACCGGGCTGCCCACCGTCGTCAGCGAGGCGATGCTCGTGGACCTGCGTGACCGGCTGCAGTCGCAGAGCGTGGTGCCGCCGCTGCCCGCCGGGTGGTCGGCCGAGTCGGCGAACCGCCCCGCGTACGGCGTCGCCTACGCGGGCGACTTCCTCGTGGCCGACACGACGGGCGACGGCCGGCACCTCGAGATGATCCTCGTCGACGTCTGCGGCAAGGGCGTGGGTGCGGGCACGCAGGCGTTGCAGCTCGCGGGTGCACTCGGTGGGCTCCTGGGTGCCCTGCCCCCGGTCGCCCTCATGGGCGCCGCCAACGACTTCCTGCTGCGCCGCGGCGACGACGACTCGTTCGCCACCGCGGTGCACGTGCGGGTCGACCTGGAGACCGGCTCCTACAGCATCGTCAGCGCGGGGCACCCGCCGGCGCTGCGGTACGACGAGGGGGCCGGACGTTGGTTGGTCGACAACGCCCGCGGCACGGCGCTGGGCATCGTCCCGCGCCCGGAGCTCGTCGAGAGCCGCGGGGCGCTCCGGTCGGGGGAGGCCCTGCTCTTCTACACGGACGGCGTCGTCGAGTCGCGCGACGCGGACCTCGACGCCGGCATCGCGTGGCTGCAGGCAACCGCCGCCCGCGAGGTGGCCGACGGTTTCCGTGGCGCCGCCGGCCGGATCATCGCGCGCGTGAGCCGCGGCGACGACGACCGCGCCGTGCTCCTGGTGGTCCGGGACTGATCCGGGAACAAACCTGGATCGGACCCGGTTGACGTGATAGTTTCACTTTCAACTACACGAGGAGCGAGTGAGCGACATGCAGATCGGCATCTTCAGCGTCGGTGACGTGACGGCGGACCCGACGACGGGCCGCACCCCGAGCGAGCACGAGCGCATCAAGGCGACCGTCGCGATCGCCCGGAAGGCGGAGGAGGTCGGCCTGGACGTGTTCGCGACGGGGGAGCACCACAACCCGCCGTTCATCTCCTCCAACCCGACGGCGACGCTGGCCTACATCGGGGCCCAGACGGAGCGGCTGATCCTCTCCACGGCGACGACCCTCATCACGACGACGGACCCGGTGCTGATCGCGGAGGACTACGCCAAGATCCAGCACCTCACCGACGGCCGGGTCGACCTCATGATGGGCCGCGGCAACACCGGTCCCGTCTACCCGTGGTTCGGCAAGGACATCCGCAAGGGCATCGAGCTCGCGATCGAGAACTACGCCCTGCTGCGGCGCCTGTGGCGCGAGGACGTCGTCGACTGGCAGGGCAAGCACCGCACGCCGCTGCAGGGCTACACCTCGACGCCGCGGCCGCTCGACGGCGTCGCGCCCTTCGTGTGGCACGGCTCGATCCGGAGCCCCGAGATCGCCGAGCAGGCGGCCTACTACGGCGACGGCTTCTTCCACAACCACATCTTCTGGCCGGCGTCGCACACGCGGCAGATGGTGGCGCTCTACCGTCGTCGGTTCGAGCACTACGGCCACGGCACGGCGGACGAGGCCATCGTCGGCCTCGGCGGGCAGTTCTTCATGCGCCGCAACAGCCAGGACGCCGTGCGGGAGTTCCGCCCCTACTTCGACAACGCGCCCGTCTACGGCCACGGCCCGTCGCTCGAGGACTTCACGTCGCAGACCCCGCTGACCGTCGGCTCGCCGCAGCAGGTGCTGGAGCGGACCCTGTCGTTCCGCGACTACGCGGGGCACTACCAGCGGCAGCTGTTCCTCATCGACCACGCCGGTCTGCCGCTGAAGACGGTGCTCGAGCAGCTCGACCTGCTCGGCGAGATCCTGCCCGAGATGCGCAAGGGCTTCGCCGAGGGTCGCCCGGCCCACGTCCCCGACGCGCCGACGCACGCCTCGCTCGTCGCCGCCGCCGGAGGGGCCCGCGACACGACGGTGCACGCCGCCGACGACGTCACCGGCGCCCGCGCCGAGGACGCCGTGGAGGTGGGGGCGTGACGCGCCGGATCGCGGTGGTGACGGCCGGGCTCTCCCAGCCGTCGAGCACCCGGCTCCTGGCCGACCAGCTCGCCGACGCGACCGTCGCGGCGCTCGGCGAGGACGTCGTGGTGGACGTCGTCGAGCTGCGCGACGTCGCGCACGCCCTGACCGACCACCTCCTGACGGGCTTCGCCACCGGCGGGCTCGCCGAGGCCATCGGCGACGTGGCACGGGCCGACGGGCTCATCGTGGTGACACCGGTCTTCAGCGCGTCGTACTCGGGTCTGTTCAAGACCTTCTTCGACGTGCTCGAGCCGGAGACGCTCGCCGGCAAGCCGGTGCTGCTCGCCGCCACCGCCGGGACGGCGCGGCACTCGCTCGTGATCGAGCACGCCCTGCGGCCGCTCTTCGCCTACCTGCGGGCCGTCACGGTGCCGACCGGCGTCTTCGCCGCCACCGAGGACTTCGGGGGCGACACCCAGCTCGCGGCCCGGGTCCACCGCGCCGCGGGCGAGCTCGCAGCGCTGGTGGCCGGCGCTCCGACGGCCGCCCGCCGGCGATCGACCGCGCTGCCCGCCGCCGACGAGGAGTTCGGCGACGTCGTGCCCTTCGAGGCGCTGCTGCGCGGCGAGGGTCTCTGAGGGTCGGCGGTCGGTTCCCCGGCTGACCGGGGAACCGACCGCTTTGACCATCAATCTTGATGGTCAAAGCGGTCGGTTGGGTGCATCCTCCGCGGAGCAACTGCTAACGGCTCGCCTGGGGACGGACCGATCTCCGTCGCCACCTGGGGAGGACACGCGGGCCAGGACGCGGCGTACGGGGGCACTTGAAGCATCAACACGCCGCTTTGACCATCAAATTTGATGGTCAAAGCGGCGTGTTCCCCGGCTAGCCGGGGAAAGTGTCGGCCCCGGCCGACCCTCAGTGCTGGTAGGTCCCGTGGAGGACGGCGCGGCCGAGGGTCTTGAACGCGAGGTTGAACGACACGACCGCGGGGCTCGCCGACTCGTCGACGCCCAGCGTCTCCTCGCCCACGGCGTGCACGACGAAGTAGTAGCGGTGCACCTGGTCGCCCTCGGGCGGGGCGGCGCCCATGAAGCCGTGCTCGCCGCCGTCGTTGCGCACGTGGAAGGCGCCCCCGGGCAGCGAGCCCGCCGCGGCGCCCGTGTCGAGCGACGTCACGGAGGCGGGGAGGTCGACGAGCACCCAGTGCCAGAAGCCGCTCGGCGTGGGGGCGTCGGGGTCGAAGCAGGTGACGACGTAGGACTTCGTGCCCTCCGGCGCCCCGCTCCAGCTCAGCTGGGGCGAGGT
This sequence comes from Nocardioides alkalitolerans, assembly GCA_038184435.1. Lineage (NCBI taxonomy): Bacteria > Bacillati > Actinomycetota > Actinomycetes > Propionibacteriales > Nocardioidaceae > Nocardioides > Nocardioides alkalitolerans. The sequence continues at coordinate 1,325,680 of CP116227.1, forward strand.
GTTGCCGTGGGCGGCGACCTGGTCGTCCTTCAGGGGCGCACCGTCGGTGACGTCGGTGCTCGTCACCGTGAACGACGGGACGGCGGGCAGCAGCGTGTACGGGTCCGGGCTCACCGGGCGGTCGAGGTTCATGCCTCGACCCTAGGAGGTCGACGGAAGCGCGGACAGGGAAGAATGCCCGCCGTGCCGACCCTCGACGAGACGCTCGACCGCATCGCCCCGCCCGACCCCGCCGCCCGCGCGGCGGCGCTCGAGCGACAGGCCCAGCTGACGAAGCCCGCCGGCGCCCTCGGCGTGCTGGAGGACGTCTCGGTGCAGCTCGCCGCCATCGCTGGCGCCTGCCCGCCGCCCGCGCCCGAGCGTCCGGTGGTGGCGGTCTTCGCGGGGGACCACGGCGTGCTGGCGCAGGGCGTCTCGCCCTGGCCCGCCGAGGTCACGCTCGGGATGGTCGAGAACTTCCGCGCGGGTGGCGCTGCCGTCAACGTGCTCGCCCGCGCCTGCGGCGCGGAGGTCGTGGTGGTGGACGTCGGCGTGGCCGCGCCCGTCGCGGCGGACGAGATCGTCTGGGACCGGAACGTACGGCGCGGCACCGCCGACCTGCGCACCGAGCCCGCGATGACCCGGGCCGAGGCGCTCGCCGCGCTCCAGGTCGGCATCGACGTCGCCACCGAGCTCGTCGACCGGGGCCACGACCTGCTGCTCACCGGTGACATGGGCATCGGCAACACCACGCCGGCGGCCTGCCTCGTCGCGGCCTTCACGGGCGCCGACCCGGCAGCGGTCACCGGGCGCGGCACCGGCGTGGACGACGCCACCCTCGCCCTCAAGACCCGTGTCGTGGAGGAGGCGGTGCGTCGGCTGGGTGCGCCCGTGTCCGACCCCGCCACCGATCCCGTCGCGACCCTCGCGGCCGTCGGCGGTCTGGAGCACGCGGCCCTGGCGGGCTTCGTCCTCGGCGGCGCCGCAGCCGGCGTGCCGGTGCTGCTCGACGGCTTCATCGCCGGCTCCGCGGCTCTCGTCGCGCACGCGCTGGCCCCGGAGGTGACGGGCTACCTGCTGGCCGGCCACCGCTCGGCGGAGTTCGGCCACCTCGCGGCCCTCTCCCACCTCGGCCTGCGTCCTCTCGTCGACCTCGACCTGCGCCTCGGCGAGGGCAGCGGGGCGGCCCTCGCCTTCCCGCTCGTGCGGAGCGCCGCGCTGGTGCTCGCCGAGATGGCCACCTTCGACTCCGCGGGCGTGGCCCGCAAGGAGGTCTGATGAGCACGGAGCCCGGCCGCCCCACCCACGCCCGCAGCGCGGCCAACCCCGACGTCGACCGTTTGGACGAGCTGGCCGAGCACCCGCCGTACCCCGTCGGCCTGCGCCTCACCGGCCGCCGCGTCGTGGTGGTGGGCGGCGGGCACGTGGCCCAGCGCCGGGTGGCGGGCCTCATCGCCGCCGGCGCCGACGTGCTCGTCGTCTCGCCGGTGCTGACGCCGGCGCTGGAGGGCATGCTCGCGGAGATCACCTGGCGCGAGGGCCGCTTCGAGCCGTCCGACCTCGACGGGGCGTGGTACGCGCTGGCCACCACGGACGACGCGAGCGTCAACCACGCCGTCGTGCAGGCCGCTGACGAGCGCCGCATCTTCTGCGTGCGCGCCGACGACGCCCGCGAGGCCTCGGCCTGGACGCCGGCCACCGGTCGTCACGGCGGCGTGACCGTCGCCGTGCTCGGCAACCGCGAGCCCCGCCGTTCGGCGGCCCTGCGGGACGCGATCGTCGGCGCCCTCGTGGACGGCCGGATCAGCACCGGCGCGACCGACCACAGCCCGGGCGTCGTGCTCGTCGGCGGCGGCCCCGGTGACCCCGGTCTCGTCACCGTCGCCGCGCGCCAGGCGCTCGCGTCGGCCGACGTCGTGGTCGCCGACCGCCTCGCGCCGCGCGAGCTGCTCGACGAGCTGGCCCCCCACGTCGAGCTCGTCGACGTCGCCAAGCTGCCGCGTGGCCGCGCCGCCAGCCAGGAGGCCATCAACGACGTTATCGTGGCCCGGGCCCGCGAGGGCAAGCGCGTCGTGCGCTTCAAGGGGGGCGACAACTTCGTCTTCGGCCGCGGCTACGAGGAGATCCAGGCGTGCGAGGCCGCGGGCGTGCCGGTCACGATCATCCCCGGCCTGTCGTCGTCGATCTCGGTGCCCGGCGTCGCCGGGATCCCCGTCACGCACCGCGGTGTCGCCCACGAGTTCACCGTGATCTCCGGGCACATCCCACCGGGCCATCCCGACTCCCTCGTCGCCTGGGACGCGCTGGCCCGGCTGCGCGGCACGCTCGTGCTGCTCATGGCCGTCGCCAACGCCGGCGCCATCGCCACGGCGCTCGTCGAGGGCGGTCGCCCGGCCGACACCCCCGTCGCCGTGGTCGCCGAGGGCACCATGCCCGAGCAGCGCACCGTGCTCAGCACCCTGGCCACCCTGGCCGACGACATCGCGACGTCCGGGGTCCGGCCGCCCGCCATCATCGTGGTCGGCGAGGTCGTCGCGGTCGCCAACCCGGACCGCTACGGCGCGCACGCCCCGACGCCCTGATGGCGACCTTCGTCGAGGTCGCGCAGGCGGACGACCCGCGCCTCGCGGACTACCGCGACCTGCGCGACGTCACCCTCCGCAAGCACGTCGAGGCCGAGCACGGGCTCTTCCTCGCCGAGGGGGAGAAGGTCGTGCGACGCGCGGTCGAGGCGGGCTACACGCCCCGGTCGTTCCTCATGGCGCCCCGCTGGCTCGACGGGCTCGCCGACGTGCTGGCCACGACCGACGCGCCCTGCTTCGTGCTCTCGGAGCAGCTGGCCGAGGAGGTCACCGGGTTCCACGTGCACCGCGGCGCGCTCGCGTCGCTGGAGCGCCGGCCGCTGCCGTCCCTCGACGACGTGCTGACGGGCGCCCGCTCGGTGCTCGTGCTGGAGGAGATTGTCGACCACACCAACGTCGGAGCGGTGCTCCGCAGCGGCGCAGCCCTCGGCTTCGACGCCGTGCTCCTCGCCCCGCGCTGCGCCGACCCGCTCTACCGCCGGGCCGTCAAGGTCGCCATGGGCGCCGTCTTCTCGCTCCCGTGGACCCGCCTGCCGGACTGGTACGACGCGCTGCCGCGGCTCGCGTCGTACGGGTTCACCACCGTCGCGCTGACCCTCGCCGACGACGCCGTCGACCTCGAGGACGCCGTGCGGGGCGTCGACAAGATCGCCCTCGTGCTCGGCTCGGAGGGCCACGGCATCTCGCCGCGCTGGCAGGAGACCGCCGACCGGCGCGCGATCATCCCCATGCACCGCGGCATCGACTCGCTGAACGTCGCCGCGGCGAGCGCGGTCGCCTGCTACGTCGCGTCGCGACGGTGAGAGCCTGGCGGTACGACGTGGCGCACCGCCTCAGAGCACCCCGATGCGCGTCGGGGAGAAGCCCGGGAAGACCTCCGCGGTGCTGGCCCCGAAGCGCTTGGAGACCACCTCGGCCAGCACGCTGCGGTAGTCGGTCGTGACGAGGAGGTCGGCGTCCGCCGTGTTGGTGAGGCCCGGCCACGAGCCGTAGTAGCGCCCGCCCTTGACGCCTGCCCCGGCCAGGAACATGACGTTGCCGTAGCCGTGGTCGAGCCCGTAGTTGGCGTTCTCGCGCACGCGGCGGCCGAACTCGCTGAGCGCGACCAGGGTGACCTTGTCACCGAGCGTCCCGAGGTCCTTGAAGAAGGCCGCCAGGTTGGTGGCGAGGTCCTTCACGTTGCCCCGCATCGCGCCCCACGACAGGGTCCCGAGGTCGCTGTGCATGTCCCACTCGCCCTGGTCGACGGTGATGACGCTGGTGCCGATCTGCCCGCGGACGATCCGCGTGGCGTAGGAGAGCGCCTTGCCCAGGCTCGAGCTCGTGTAGACCGCCCCGTTCGCCGGGGCGGACGCGCCCGTGCGCACCGGCGCGAAGTCGTCGATCGCGGCCAGCGCGTCACGCACGCTCGGTCCGAGCGGGGCGGACGACCCGCCCCACAGCGTCTGGATCGACCTGCGCCGTCCCCCGAAGGTGTCCCACTGGTCGGCGCCGGCCAGCTGGACCGATCCGGGGTCGCGCATCGCGAGCACCGGCTCGGCGCCGTACAGCGCGGTGGGCACGACGCCGTCACCCACGGCGACGCCGCGCAGCGGGCCGTCGGACCCGACCACCTCGTCGCGTCCGATGAGGCGGTTGAGCCAGCCCTCCCGCACCGTGCTGCCCGGTGCCGCGTCCTCGACCTCCTCCATCGCCGAGAAGTGGGAGCGGTTGGGGGCGGGCAGGCCCGTCGCGTGCACGGCGGCGACCTTGCCCGCCGTCCAGAGCGGCAGGAGCGGCGCGAACTCAGGGTGGAGCCCGAACATCCCGTCCTTCGCCAGCAGCGTCGACGCGGCAACGGCGATGCCCGGGCGGGCCTGGTAGTAGACCGGGTCGGCGTGGGGCACCACGAGCGAGAGCCCGTCCGCCGCGCCCCGCAGCGAGAGCACGACGAGCACGTTGCCGTTCGGCGCCGCCGTGCTGGACCCCAGCGCCGGGGCCGCGCTCACGACCGCGTCGCCGAAGGTCGCGGTGAACGCGGCGAGCGCGCCCACCCCGAGGCCGCCGCGCAGCAGCCCGCGCCGGGTGGGGCTCGGACCGCGCGGGGAGAGGCGCGCGAACTCGGCGCAGCAGTCGGGGGAATCAAGGGTGGTGGCAGGGGTCGTGGCAGGGGTGGAGGTCATGGGGGCTCCGAGGGCCGGCGCGGTCATCGCGTGAGGTGCTGGGGGGAGTCGAGCAGCGTGCTGAGCAGGCGGTGGAACTCCCACTTCACGAGCGCGTGGTCCGCCGTGATGCGGGTCGTGGGGGTGTAGTTCGTGACCTCGCAGCACGCCTGCAGGAGCGCGGCCGTCGAGGGCACGCCGAGCATGCGCACGCAGAGGTGGTCGACCAGTTGCGCGAACGTCAGGCTCGCCTGGGGGAGCCACTGGGCGGGGGACTGGTAGGCGATGTCCTTGACCGGCCACCACCGACCGGCGGCGCTCCAGTGGAACGAGAACGACGCGAGCGCGCGGGACGTCGAGCTCCACGCGCTGTTGACGAGCGGCGGGCCGTCGGGCCGTCCCCACTCGAAGGGGCGCTGCCCGAGGTTGGAGGCGATCCACAGGATCTGCGTCGCGGCGGCCTCCGTGCTGGTCGGCTTCGCGAACGTCGCCCCGAGGGCGCGGTACGTCGCGACGACGTCCGCCCCGGGGTCGCGCATCTTCGTGCCCCGCGCGGCCCGGAACTCGGGACGCACGACGAGCGCCCGCAGCACGGCGGGGATGCTCGTCCCGCTCGCGAGGTAGACCTGCGCGAGGTGCTCGACGAGGGCCGTCGACGGCTCGTCCTGCACGAAGCGGATCGCGAGCTTGCGGCAGATGCGGCGCGCGGTCGCCGGGTGACGGGCCAGGTAGTCGAGGTACGCCGCGGTGACCGCACGGCCGTCGGGGTCGCTGTTCGCGTGGGAGAACCCCATCACCCGCACAGGGCCGGTCGAGTGGTCCGCGGGCCGGTACGACGCGTCCCACGTGCGCCACACGTCGACGCGGTAGCCCGTGAGGATGCGGGCCGACTCCTTGACGTCCGCCTCCGTGTACTCACCGCGTCCCACGGTGTGGAGCTCGAGCAGCTCGCGGCCCAGGTTCTCGTTCGGCTTGCTCTTCGTGGAGACCGCGTTGTCGAGGAACAGGCCCATGGCCGGGTGGGTGATCGTCGCCTTGAGCAGGTCCGCGAACGTGCCGAGGGCGTGCTGGCGGATCGTCGTGCCGTAGGGCACGCGGTAGACGAAGTGGGAGTCGCCGTTGACGGGCACGTGGAAGTGGCCCTCCCAGAACTCCGTCATCAGCTCGAGCACCTGGCGCTTGGTGGTGATGCGCCGCAGCATCAGCCAGCTGCCGTAGTAGGCCATCACCTCCCAGCCGCCCTCGACCTCGTCGACCTGGCGCTTCCACAGGTCGGCGGCCGAGCGGGCCAGCGACGGCCACCAGCCCCACGTGGCCTCGGCGGCCGCGTCCGGGATCGAGGCCGGCTGCAGCTGCTGGCGGAACCAGGCGGCCGTGCCCCCGGCCGTGAGGACGTCCCGGGCCAGGGCGGGGGTGTAGCCGTAGGACCAGCGGCTCACGAAGTGGCGCTGCTCGGCGTCGAGGGGGGCACCCGCGCCGTACCGGGTCGGGGTGAAGGACGCGAGGGCGGTGGTGGCGGGGGACACGGGTTCCTCCAGGCGGCCTGCGAGCGGGACCCGAGTGGTTCGCTCCGTGAGCACGTGATCGGCCGCCCACGCACGGCCTTGAGGAAAACCGGAGGAAAGTCCTGGCCGCCCCCGGCGCGGGCGGGCAACGCCGGACGCCTCCGGTACCTTGTTGCCCTGGCCAAGCATCGCCCGCGTCGCCCGCAGCTCGGCGGGCCGGCCCGACACCCTCGCCCCCGTGATCCCGAAGGACGGTTCGACCCCACCGATGGACGCAGCGGAAAGTCCGACGCCCCCTGACCACGACCACGTCGGGGGGCGACAGCGGTGACCGAGTGGATCCTGCTGGCCGTGTCGTTGCTGCTCGTGGTGGCCTGCGGGCTCTTCGTGGCGGCCGAGTTCTCCTTCGTGACGGTCGACCGCGGCCAGGTCGAGCGTGCCGTCGCCGACGAGGAGGTGGGCGCCGCCGGCGTGCAGCGGGCCCTGCGTCAGCTCTCCACCCAGCTCTCCGGCGCCCAGGTGGGCATCACGGTCACGAACCTGGCGGTCGGCTTCCTCGCCGAACCGGCCATCGCCGCGCTCCTGCGCGGACCCCTCGGCGCCGCCGGCGTCCCCGACGGAGCTGTCACGCCGGTCTCGGTGACCCTGGGTCTCGTCGTCGGTACGGCGCTGACGATGGTCTTCGGCGAGCTCGTGCCCAAGAACCTCGCCATCGCCCTCCCGCTGCGCACCGCCAAGGCCACCCAGGGCTTCATGCGGGCCTTCACCGCCGTCATGGCGGGTCCCATCCGCGTGCTCAACGGTTCCGCCAACTCCGCCGTGCGGCGTCTCGGCCTCGAGCCGCAGGAGGAGCTCCGCTCGGCGCGCTCGTCGCGCGAGCTGGCGTCCCTCATCGCGCGGTCGGCCGACCAGGGCACGCTCGACCCCGACACCGCCGAGCTGATGGGCCGCTCGGTCGAGTTCGGCGAGCGCACGGCGGGCGAGATCATGACCCCGCGGGTGCGCACCGACAGCCTCGAGCAGACCGAGCGGGTCAGCGCCGTGATCGCGCTCGCGCGGTCGACGGGCCACTCGCGCTTCCCCGTGCTGGACGCCGAGGAGAACGTCGTCGGCGCCGTGCACGTCAAGCACGCGGTGGGCGTCCCGGTGCACGAGCGGTCCACGACCCGCATCCGCAGCATCATGGCGCCGGCGCGCTTCGTGCCGGAGACCCTGCCGCTCGACCCGCTGCTCGCCCTGCTGCGGCGCGACGGGTTCCAGATGGCCGTCGTCGTCGACGAGTACGGCGGGCAGGCCGGCATCGTCACGCTCGAGGACGTCGTCGAGGAGATCGTGGGCGACATCGCCGACGAGCACGACCGGCTCGGCTCCCGCGCCCGGCAGCGCCGCGACGGCACCTGGTCGCTGTCCGGGCTGCTGCGCCCCGACGAGGTGGAGGACGTGACGGGCATCGAGCTCCCCGAGCACGAGGACTACGACACGGTCGCCGGCCTCGTCGTGCGCGAGGTCGGCCGCATCCCCGTCACCGGCGACGTCGCGGAGGTGCCGGTCCCCGGCCCCGCGGGCGACGACGACGAGCAGCCGCGCGAGCGGCTGGCCGTGCTGACGGTCGAGCACATGGACGGGCTGCGCGTCGACCGGGTCAGCCTGCGGCTGCTCGACGACCAGCCGGACGCGGGCGGGCCGGCCGACGGCCAGCAGGAGCGCGAGCACCGCGGCATCGCGGACACCCGCACCTTCCGGAAGGAGCAGCGGTGAACGACTACGTCGCGGTCGGGGTGGCCGTGCTGCTCCTGGCCCTCAACTTCTTCTTCGTCGGCGCGGAGTTCGCGCTGGTCGCGGCGCGCCGCAGCCAGATCGAGCCCATCGCCCAGGGCGGCTCCCGCTGGGCGAAGGTGACGCTGCGCGCGATGGAGCAGGTCTCCGTGATGATGGCGGGCGCCCAGCTCGGCATCACCATCTGCTCCGTCGGCCTCGGTGCCGTGGGCGAGCCCGCGGTCGCCCACCTGCTCGAGCCCGTCTTCGAGCTCGTCGGCGTGCCGCACGGCCTGGTCTACCCGATCTCCTTCGCCATCGCGCTGACGGTGGTGGTCTACCTGCACGTCGTGCTCGGCGAGATGATCCCGAAGAACATCGCCCTGGCGTCCCCGGAGCGCGCGGCCGTCGTGCTCGGGCCGCCCCTCATGGTCGTCGTCTTCGTGCTGAAGCCGGTGATCGTCGCGCTCAACGCGGTCGCGAACACCACCCTGCGCCTGCTCCGCGTGGAACCCAAGGACGAGGTGTCCTCGACCTTCACGCGCGAGGAGGTCGCGGCGCTCGTCGAGGAGTCCCGCGGCGAGGGGCTCATCGAGGCGGGGGAGTACGACCGCCTCGCCGGCGCCCTGGGCTTCACCGAGAAGCGCGTCGACGCCGTCATCATGCCGCTGGGCTCGCTGGCCACCGTGCCGCGCGGGGCGACCGTGGCCGACGTCGAGGACCTGTGCGCCTCCACCGGCTTCAGCCGGTTCCCGGTGCGCGACGGCGACGACCTGGTGGGCTACCTGCACATCAAGGACGTGCTCGAGACCGACGAGGAGCGGCGCGGCCGCGTGGTGGACGACAAGTGGATCCGCCCGCTCGCCGGGGTGCGCGCGACCGACCTGCTCCACGACGCGCTCGAGGTGCTGCAGCGCAAGGGCGCCCACATGTCGCGCGTCGTCGACGACGAGGGCCGCGTGCTCGGCCTGGCCACCCTGGAGGACGTGCTCGAGGAGCTCGTGGGCGAGATCCGCGACGCCGCCCACGCCGACGAGCCCACGGCGGCGGGCTGAGCCGGGCGGTCGGGCTGACGCGGGCGGACACGGGCGGACACGGGCGGCCCGACCGCCCGGTCCGCTCACCCGGGGGCGCCGGTGGCTAAGGTGCCGTCCGTGGCAGACGAGGTGACCCGCGACGCGAGGGTGTGGACGATCCCCAACGTCCTGTCGGGTCTGCGGCTGCTCGGCGTGCCGCTGTTCCTCTGGCTGGTCCTGGGCCCGGAGGAGGACGAGCTCGCCCTCCTCGTGCTCGTGGTCTCCGGCATCACGGACTTCCTCGACGGCTACCTCGCGCGTCGTCTTGACCAGCGGTCGTCCATCGGCGAGATCCTCGACCCCGTCGCCGACCGGCTCTACATCCTGGCCGTCATCGTCGGCCTCGGTCTCCGCGAGGTCATCCCGTGGTGGGTGGTCGTCATCCTGCCGCTGCGCGACGCGCTGCTGTGGGGCCTCGTGCCCTTCCTCCGCACCCGGGGCTACAGCGCCCTGCCCGTGCACTTCCTCGGCAAGGCCGCCACGTTCAACCTGCTGTACGCCTTCCCGCTCCTCCTGCTCGGCGAGGGCGACGGGGTCGTGGCGACGCTCGCGCTGGTCTTCGGGTGGGCCTTCGCGGTGTGGGGCATCGGCCTCTACTGGTGGGCCGGCCTCCTCTACGCCTGGCAGGTACGCCGCCTGCTCGCCACCACCGAGCCGTTGCCGCGGGCCAGGCGCGGCTCCCGCGACGTGGCCGCCCGGAGCACGGAGGACTCCGGTGTGGACACTGCTCCCCCCACGGACGGCGCGCGGTGAGCGACCGGTCGCCGATCACGCTGCCGCTGCTGGAGCGCGTCGTCCAGCAGTCGCTCGAGGGCGACTACGCGCACGTGGCGGCGCAGCGCGCGCGGGCCGGCGGTCCGGAGCAGCCCCGGGAGCGCCGGATCGGCCGCACGGCCGCCGTCGTCGTCGGCGTGTTCGGGCTGCTCGTCGCCACCGCCGCCGTGCAGACCGAGCGCCAGGCGGCGACCGACGAGACCTCGCGCACCGAGCTGGTCGGGCGGGCCAACGAGGGACGCGACCGGCTCGCCGACCTGCAGGACCGGATCGCCGACCTCACGCAGGAGACCACCGACCTGCAGGCTGCCTACGACCGCACCCTGGGCGACGAGAACGCGGTGGCCTCCGAGGTCGAGGCCCTCCGGCTCGCCACCGGCTACAGCGCGGTGACCGGCCCCGGGGTCCGCATCGTCGTCGACGACGGTGAGGACGGCGAGGACAGCCTCGTCATGGCCCGCGACCTGCGCCAGCTCGTGACCGGGCTCTGGGAGGTTGGGGCGGAGGCGATCTCCATCAACGGCCTGCGGCTCACGGCCCTGTCCTCGATCACCATGTCCGGCACGGCGATCACGGTCAACCAGCGTTCGCTCGCCCCGCCGTACGTCGTCTCGGCCATCGGCGACACGCGGTCGCTGCAGGCGGACTTCGCCGACACCGTCTACGGTCAGACCTTCTTCGCCGTCGTGTCGCGCTTCGGGTTGCAGGTCCAGATCGACAACGTGGAGGCCCTCGAGCTGCCCGCGGGCAGCACACCGGTGCTCCGCAACGCCCTCCCGCTCGGCGCCGACGCGCCGACGCTCTCCAGCCCGACCACGCCGTCCAGCTCGTCCAGCCGTCCCACGGAGGCCACCCCATGATCGCCGCCCTCGGCCTGCTCGTCGGCATCGTGCTCGGGATCGTGCTCGAGCCCGAGGTGCCGCTCGCGCTGCAGCCCTACCTCCCGATCGCCGTGGTCGCCGCGCTCGACGCGGTGTTCGGCGGCCTGCGCGCCTACCTCGACGGGATCTTCGACGACAAGGTCTTCGTCGTCTCGTTCGTCAGCAACGTGGTCATCGCCGCCGTGATCGTCTACCTGGGCGACCGCCTCGGCGTCGGCGGCCAGCTGTCGACCGGCGTCATCGTCGTGCTCGGCATCCGCATCTTCTCCAACATGGCCGCGATCCGCCGGCACGTCTTCCATGCCTGAGCACGTGCCGGAGCCCACCCCGGAGCCCACGCCGGACGCCGAGCGCATGGGGCCTCCCGGCGTCGCTCGCCTCCGGGACGCCCTCACACGCCCGTCGCGCAGCCAGGTGGTCGTCGCCGTCCTGCTGGCCGTCGTCGGCTTCGCGGGGGTCGTGCAGATGCGCACCACCGCGGAGGACGACACCTACTCGGGCTACCGCGAGCAGGACCTCATCGACCTGCTGACGGGCCTCGCCGGCACGACGCAGCGCGCGGAGGCGGAGATCGCCCGCCTCGAGGACATCCGCGACGACCTGCGCTCCTCCACGACGGCCCGCAGCGCGGCGATCGAGGAGGCACGTCGCGAGGCGCGCGCGCTGGAGGTGCTGGCCGGGACCGTCCCCGTCGGCGGGCCGGGCATCCGGGTGACCATCGAGGAGGCCGACGGCACGATCCGCGCCTCGGCGATCGTCGACATGGTGCAGGAGCTCCGCTCGGCCGGCGCCGAGGCCATCGAGATCAACGACCAGGTGCGGCTCGTCGCCGGCTCCTGGGCGATCCAGGACGGCGACGGCATCGAGGTCGACGGGGTCCCGCTCAGCCCGCCGTACGTCGTCGAGGCGATCGGCACCGCCAGCACCCTCGACGGGGCGATGTCCTTCCCCGACGGACCGACGCAGACCTTCCAGCGGGGGAACGCGGCCACCGTCGAGGTCGACGAGGTCGACCAGCTCGAGATCGCCTCGACGGTGCCCGACGTCGCCGAGCCGCAGTTCGCGCGGCGTTCCGACTGACGTCCCGGCCGCACCCGGGCCGACCCCGGGCCCGACCCCGGGGACGACCGCGGGCCGATGACCTAGGGTCGGGCACGACCGCAGCCGATCGACGCGAGGAGCGCCGTGTACCCCGACGACCTGAAGTACACCGCCGAGCACGAGTGGGTCCGCACCGGCGACGGGCCCGCCGTCCGGGTCGGCGTGACCCACTACGCGCAGGACGAGCTGGGCGGGATCGTCTACGTCACGCTGCCCGAGGTGGGGGAGACCGTCACCGCCGGCACACCGTGCGGCGAGCTGGAGTCGCACAAGTCGGTGAGCGAGATCTACGCGCCCGTCACCGGCGAGGTGGTCGCGGTCAACGAGACGCTCGACGCCACCCCGGAGGTCGTCAACGCGGACCCGTACGGCGACGGGTGGCTGTTCGAGGTCGTCCCGGCCGACGCCGACGCCGTCGACGGGCTCCTCGACGCCGCGACGTACCAGGCCGACCTCCCGGGCTGAGGTCCGGAGGGCTGGACCGCCCCCGGCGACGGGCCCTTTCGGCTTGATCGAACCAGCGTGGCTGATAGGTTCTCACCACCCGACACCCTCAGCCGCGTGCTGAGGGTTCGTGCCATCGACGAAGGACGCTCAGGAGGCCCTCACCATGCCGTTCTGCACAGCCTGCGGTAGGCAGAACCCGGACGACGCACGGTTCTGCTCCCAGTGCGGCACCAAGATGGTGACCTCGGCGCCGAGCGCGGTGTCGGACGCGACGGCGACGATCTCGATCCCGTCGTCGTCGGCAACGGAGAGCTCCGACCGCGCGCTCAACGCGGTCGACGCCGCCGCCGTGGACGCCCTGCCGCCGGGCCACGCCCTGCTCGTCGTGCAGCGGGGGCCCGGCGCGGGCAGCCGGTTCCTGCTCGACACCGACCTCGTGTCCGCCGGTCGTCACCCCGACAGCGAGATCTTCCTCGACGACGTCACCGTCTCCCGCCGTCACGCGGACTTCCGCCGCGACGGGGGCGTGTTCACCGTCAGCGACGTCGGGAGCCTCAACGGCACCTACGTGAACCGTGACCGCATCGACGAGGTCACGCTCAAGGACGGCGACGAGGTGCAGATCGGCAAGTACCGGCTCGTCTTCTTCTCGGGTTCGCCGGTCTGAGCATGGCCGCACCCGGCCCGGCCCCGCGCCGGAGCGAGGACGCACCGGCGGGTCGTCTCACCATCGGGCAGGTCCTGGACCTGCTGCGTCCGGACTTCCCGGGGATCACGATCCCCAAGATCCGCTTCCTCGAGGACAAGGGGCTCATCAAGCCCGAGCGCACCTCGGCGGGCTACCGCAAGTTCTCCGCGCACGACGTGGAGCGGTTGCGGTACGTGCTGGTCATGCAGCGCGACCACTACTTGCCGCTCAAGGTGATCGGCGAGCACCTGGACGCCATCGACCGCGGCCTCGAGCCGCCGCCGATCGAGGGCCTGCAGCCGCAGGTGCCGAAGGTGGCGCTGGCGTCCGACGGCCTCCCCGGTCCGGAGGAGTTCCGCCGGCGCACCTCCATGCGCCTCACGCGCCGCGAGCTCGTCGAGGTGGCCCGGATCGACGACGCGTTCCTCGCCGTGCTCGAGCAGTTCGGGCTGGTCCGCGCGAACGCGTCGGGCCACTACGACGCGGAGGACCTCGTCGTCGCCGACACCGCCCGCGAGCTCGACGCGTTCGGCATCGAGCCCCGGCACCTGCGCGCCTTCCGTGCCGCGGCGGACCGCGAGGCGGGCCTGGTGGAGCAGGTCGTGGCGCCCGTGCGTCGCAGCCGCGACGCCGCGGCGGAGGCGCGCGCCGCGGACACCGCGGCCCAGATCGCCGCCCTCACGGTGCGCCTCCACGCCACGCTCGTGAAGGCCGCCCTGCCCGACCGCTGACGGCGGCGGCCGCACCGCCCGGGTTCGGGGGTGCGTCTATGGTGGACGTCGTGCGCGAGGTCGATGTCGTCGGAGTCCGGGTGGAGATGCCCTCCAACAGTCCGATCGTGCTGCTGCGCGAGGCGGCGGGGGAGCGGTACCTGCCGATCTGGATCGGTGCCGTGGAGGCCACCGCCATCGCGTTCGCGCAGCAGGGGGTGACGCCGCCCCGCCCGCTGACGCACGACCTGATGAAGGACCTGCTCGAGGCGACCGGCAATGCTCTCGAGGAGGTGCGGATCGTCGAGGTGCGCGACGGCGTTTTCTTCGCGCTGCTCGTGCTCGCCTCCGGCGTCGAGGTCAGCGCCCGTCCGTCGGACTCCATCGCCCTGGCGCTCCGCACCGGCTCGCGCATCGTGTGCGCCGACGAGGTGCTGGACGAGGCCGGTCTGGCCGTCCCCGCCGAGCAGGAGGACGAGGTCGAGAAGTTCCGCGAGTTCCTCGACCACGTGACGCCCGAGGACTTCGAGTCGGACTGATCCGGGGGCCAGGTCTGACCCTCAACTTGAGATTGAGGCTTCCGGTCGGCGTGTCGTGCGTTGACCGGGGTACGGGTGCCGCCTACGTTGGAGCCCTTCGCTGTAACTCCACCGTTGTGCTCCGCACGACACCCTTCCCCCACCGGAGTTGCGATGCGCGGAGGAACCGGAGAAGAGGTCGCAGTGGGCATGAACGACGAGCAGCACGTGCGCGGTGCTGCTGACGACCGCGCGGTCGTCGAGGCGACCGAGGTCGCCGAGGAGCAGGGTCTGCTGTTCACCGACGACGTGTCGCCGCTCCCGAGCGACCAGGGCTACCGCGGTCCCACCGCGTGCAACGCCGCGGGCATCACCTACCGCCAGCTGGACTACTGGGCCCGCACCGGGCTGGTCGAGCCGACCATCCGCGGCGCGAAGGGCTCGGGCTCGCAGCGGCTGTACTCCTTCCGCGACATCCTCATCCTCAAGATCATCAAGCGTCTGCTCGACGCGGGGATCTCGCTGCCGCAGATCCGCACGGCGATTTCCCACCTGCGTGAGCGCGGCACCGACGACCTGACGCGCGTCACGCTGATGAGCGACGGCGCGTCGGTCTACGAGTGCACGACCAACGACGAGGTCATCGACCTGCTCCAGGGCGGCCAGGGCGTGTTCGGCATCGCCATCGGCGGTGTCTGGCGGGAGATCGAGGGCTCGCTCGCCGAGCTCCCCAGCGAGCGCACCGGCGACGACGCCGCCGCGGCGTCCTCCGGTCCCTCCGCCGTCGACGAGCTCGCCGCGCGCCGCGCCCGACGCATCGGCTGACCTCTCCCCGCGCCGTACGGGCGTTCCTCCTCTCCCCGTCGTCCCTGACGTTCCGCACCGTGTCGCCCCTCCGGGGCGGCGTGTCGAGTGCGGAACGTCAGGGACGATGTCGTCGAGGGGGGCGGTACGCCGCCGTGCCGGGTGCTAGGTTGGCGGTCGCTGCTCATCCCGTGCGGGAGAGCCTCCGCGGGTCCGCCCGCGGCGCGCCGAAGGGGCAATTCCTCCCCGGAACCTCTCAGGCACCCGGACCGCACGGGCAGGCGACTCTGAACCGCACGCCGTGGTCGGGACAGAGGGGGAGGCGAACCGGCCGACCCCGAACGGAGCGCCTCATGGACGCCGATCCCACGACCCCCGACCTCGCGACGGACGACGTGCTGGGCTTCGCCCGCCGCCACATCGGCCCCGACGCCGATGCCGTCGCCACCATGCTCGCCCGCCTGGGCCACGAGTCGCTCGACGCCCTCATGGACGCGGCCGTGCCCGCCTCCATCCGTGACCGCGACGTCCGTCTGCACCTGCCCGCGCCGGCCTCGGAGCAGGACGTCGCCGCCGAGCTGCGCGCCCTCGCCGCGGCGAACGGCCTGGCGGAGCCGATGATCGGGCTGGGCTACCACGGCACCGTGACCCCGGCGGTGATCCGCCGCAACGTGCTCGAGGACCCGAGCTGGTACACGGCCTACACGCCCTACCAGCCCGAGATCTCCCAGGGCCGGCTGGAGGCGCTCCTCAACTTCCAGACGATGGTGGGGGACCTGACCGGCCTGCCGACCGCGAACGCGTCCCTCCTCGACGAGGGCACGGCGGCCGCGGAGGCCATGACGCTCGTGCGGCGAGCGAACCGCAAGGCCCGCGGGCCCTTCGTGGTCGACGCCGACGCGCTGCCGCAGACGATCGCGGTCGTGCGCACCCGCGCGGCCGCCATGGGCATCGAGGTCGTGGTGGCCGACCTCGCCGGCGGACTGCCGTCGTCGGTCGCCGAGACCGGCCTGTGCGGCGTGCTGGTGCAGTACCCCGGCGCCTCCGGCGAGGTCCGCGACCCCCGGCCGGTCATCGACGCCGCGCACGAGCACGGCGGGCTCGCCGTCGTCGCCGCCGACCTCCTCGCGCTCACCCTCCTGGAGTCCCCGGGCACGCTGGGGGCCGACGTCGCGGTCGGCTCGACCCAGCGCTTCGGGGTGCCGCTCTTCCACGGGGGACCGCACGCGGCGTACGTCGCGGTGCGCGCCGGGCTGGAGCGGAACCTCCCCGGGCGCCTCGTCGGGGTGTCCGTGGACGCGGAGGGGCGGCCGGCCTACCGGCTCGCGCTGCAGACCCGGGAGCAGCACATCCGTCGCGACAAGGCCACCTCCAACATCTGCACCGCGCAGGTGCTGCTCGCGGTGGTGGCGTCGATGTACGCCGTCTACCACGGTCCCGACGGACTGCGCCGGATCGCCGAGCGCACCCACGACCTCGCCGCTCGGGCTGCCGCGTCGCTGCGGGCGGCCGGTCTCGACGTGCCGACGACCGCGTTCTTCGACACCGTCACGGTCCGGGTCCCCGGCGGCGCCGCCGGGACGGTCGCCGCGGCGCGGGACGAGGGTCTCCACCTGCGGCTCGTCGACGCCGACACGGTCGGCGTCGCGTTCTCCGAGGTGAGCGGGCCGCACACGCTCCGCGCCCTCCACGCGGCGTTCGGCGTGGTGCCTGTCCGCGTGGACCCGGCCCGTGACGCCCTTCCCACCGCGCTGGCCCGCACCACGCCGTACCTCACCCACGACGTCTTCTCGAGCCACCACAGCGAGACGCAGATGCTGCGCTACCTGCGCCGGCTCTCGGGACGCGACTACGCGCTGGACCGCGGCATGATCCCGCTGGGCTCGTGCACGATGAAGCTCAACGCCACGACCGAGATGGAGCCGGTGAGCCTCCCGGGCTTCGCCGACCTCCACCCCTTCGTGCCCGCGGAGGACGCGGCCGGCTACCGGCGCCTCGTCGCCGACCTTGAGGGCTGGCTGGCCGAGGTGACCGGCTACGACCGCGTGTCGATCCAGCCCAACGCGGGCTCGCAGGGCGAGCTCGCCGGCCTGATGGCGATCCGGGCCTACCACGAGGCGCGCGGCGACTCCGCCCGTGACGTCTGCCTCATCCCGTCCTCGGCCCACGGCACCAACGCGGCGTCCGCGGTCATGGCCGGCATGCGGGTCGTGGTCGTCGCCTCCCGCGACGACGGCGGCGTCGACCTCGACGACCTCCGCCGCGCCTGCGCGGAGCACGCCGACGACCTCGCGGCGATCATGATCACCTACCCCTCGACCCACGGCGTCTACGAGGACACCGTCACCGAGCTCTGCGAGGTCGTGCACGCCCACGGCGGCCAGGTGTACGTCGACGGGGCCAACCTCAACGCCCTCGTCGGCCACGCCCGACCGGGGGCCTTCGGCGGCGACGTCTCCCACCTCAACCTGCACAAGACGTTCTGCATCCCGCACGGCGGCGGCGGTCCCGGCGTGGGCCCCGTGGCCGTGCGGGCGCACCTGGCGCCGTACCTGCCCTCGCACCCCCTTCACCCCGACCCGGAGCGGCGGGACGGGATCGGCCCGATCAGCGCTGCGCCGCACGGGTCGGCGGGCATCCTGCCGATCTCGTGGGCCTACGTGCGCCTCATGGGGGCCGCGGGGCTCGCGCGGGCGACGGCGGTCGCCGTGCTGTCGGCGAACTACGTCGCCGCGCGACTGGGGGAGCACTTCCCGGTGCTCTACCGCGGCGCGAACGGGCTGGTGGCCCACGAGTGCATCCTCGACCTCCGGCCGCTCACGAAGGCCACGGGCGTGACGGTGGACGACGTCGCGAAGCGGCTCGTCGACCACGGCTTCCACGCGCCGACCATGTCGTTCCCGGTGGCGGGGACCCTCATGGTGGAGCCGACCGAGTCGGAGGACCTGGCCGAGCTCGACCGCTTCTGCGACGCCATGATCTCGATCCGTGCGGAGATCGCCCGGGTCGAGGCGGGGGAGTGGAGCGCGGAGGAGTCGCCGCTGCGCCACGCGCCGCACACGACCCGCGCCCTGGTCGGCGAGTGGGACCGCGCCTACTCGCGCGAGACTGCCGTCTTCCCCCAGGGCCACGACGTCGACAAGTACTGGCCGCCGGTCGCCCGCATCGACCAGGCGTACGGCGACCGCAACCTCGTCTGCGCCTGCCCGCCCCTCGAGGCCTTCGCGGAGGACGGGGTCCTCGTGGGGGAGGGCGCGTGAGGGACGACGCGCCGGTCCTGGCCGGCACCGCCCGCGCGCTGCTCACCCGCGTCGCGGAGACCCAGGTCGCCGCCCGGGCGCCGTCGCTGGTCGCCGGCGTGGTGCGGGACGGGACGCTCGTGTGGTCGGGCGGCTGGGGCGAGGTGCCCGGGCCGGTCGAGGACACGCAGTACCGCATCGGGTCGATCACGAAGACGCTCACCGCGGTCGTCGTGCTGCAGGCCGTGCGCGACGGCCTGCTCGACCTCGGCGGCAGGATCGACGAGGCCCTCGGCGAGCCGATCGGCACCTACGGCGACCGCACCCTCCGCCAGCTGCTCTCCCACACGTCGGGCATGCAGTCCGAGCCCGCGGGCGAGTGGTGGGAGCGCACGGAGGGCGGCTCGTTCGCCGACCTCGTCGCCGCCAACCCGGGCGCGGGCGCGGTCTTCCCGGCCGGCCAGCAGTACCACTACACCAACCTCGGCTTCGCCCTGCTCGGCGAGGCGGCCGCGCGCGTCCGCGGCACGGACTGGTGGTCGCTCGCGCGCTCCGCCGTGCTCGAGCCGCTCGGGATGACGCGCACCTCCTACGGCCCCGAGGCCCCGCACGCCAGCGGCGCCTCGGTGCACCCCTACACGAGCGAGCTGGTGCCCGAGCCCGCCACCGACACGGGGGCCATGGCACCCGCCGGGCAGGCCTGGTCGACGGTCACCGACCTGGGCCGGTACGCCGCGTTCCTCGCCGCCGGGCACCCCGACGTGCTCGACGGGCCGTGGCTGGACCTGGCGAGCCACCCGGTGGGCGCCACCCGCGCGTCGGGCCTGGCCAGCGCCCACGGGCTCGGGCTCGCCCTCCTGGCGGGCGGGTCCGGGATGCTCCGCGGCCACACCGGCTCGATGCCCGGCTTCCAGGCGGCCTGCTTCGTCGACGCCCCGCGCCGCACGGGAGCGGTCGTCCTCGCGGGCTCGACCACCGGCGTACCGGCGGGCGGGCTCGCCGTCGACCTGCTCGAGCTGCTGCACGCGCACGAACCGACGCTGCCGACGCCCTGGCGGGCGCCGGCCGCCGTGCCCGCGCTGGTGCGGGACGTCGTCGGGGTGTGGCACTGGGGCAACACGCCGTACGTCGTGCGGGTGGAGGGCGCAGCGGGCGACGAGGTCGTCGTGCGTCGCGGTGGCGCCGTGGCGCACCGGTTCGCCCTGCGCGGCGCACCGGGGGAGGAGCGGCTGGTCGGCACCGGCGGCTACCACGACGGCGAGACGGTCGAGGTGCACCGCCGCCGGGACGGCAGCGTCAGCCACCTCGTCGTGGCGACGTTCGTCTACACGCGCACGCCGTACGACCCCGAGGTGCCGGTGCCGGGCGGACACCCGACCACCGGCACCTGAGGGTCACCCGTCGCTCGAGGCGGCGCCGTCGGACCGCCGTCCGGCGGCGTGGCGGAGCTCGCGTCCGTCCTGCACGTCGTCCGCGTGCTTCTCGTCGCTCTTCTCGATGGCGTGGGTGTCGCGGGGCGGGAGCTGGATGCTCTCCTCCGCGGCGATCCCGGCCTGGAGCTCGCGACCGCGCTCCAGCTCGGCGTCCAGCTCGGCGCCGAGCAGCAGCGCGAGGTTGGTGATCCAGAGCCAGAGCAGGAAGACCGCGACCCCCGCGAGCGACCCGTAGGTGCGGTTGTAGCTGCCGAAGTTCGCCACGTAGAAGCCGAACGCCGCCGACGCGACCAGCCAGACGACGATCGCCAGGACGGCGCCGAGGCTGATCCAGCGGAACCTCGGCTGCTGCACGTTGGGCGTCACGTAGTAGAGCAGCGCGACGACCAGCACCACCGCACCGAGCACGACGGGCCACTTCGCGATGTTCCAGACGAGCACCGCGGTGTCGCCGAGGCCGATGGCGTCGCCCACCGCGGACGCCGCCGGGCCGGTCAGCACGAGGGCGAGCGCGACCAGCGCGACGAGCACCACGGCGACGGCCGTGAGCAGCAGCATCACCGGACGCAGCTTCCACACCGGCCGACCCTCGCGGATCTCGTAGACCCGGTTCATCGCCCGGCCGAACGAGCCGACGTAGCCCGAGGCCGACCACAGCGCCGTGGCGAGACCGACGACGAAGGCGACGCCGGCGGTCTGCGAGGAGGCCAGCTGCTGGAGCGTGGGCTCCAGCGTGGTGGCGGCGTTGCCCGCGCCGACGTCCCGGAGCACCTGCAGCAGCGTGTCGACCGTGGCCTGTCCCTGCCCCACGAGACCTACCAGCGCGAGGAGCGCCACGAGCCCGGGAAAGAGGGCCAGGACGGCGTAGTAGGTCAGTGCTGCCGCGAGGTCGGTGCACTGGTCCTTGCCGAACTCCCGGAACGTGCGGCGCAGCACGTAGCGCCACGACGGCGCCTCGATGTCGCGGACCTCGTCGGGCTTGCGCGGGTCGTCCGGCGGAGGAGCCCCCACGCCTAGCCCCTGCGCCGCCGGACGACGACCCCGACGACGAGACCCAGCACGAGCAGGCCGCCGGCGACGCCGAGGGCGACGGGCGTGGGCCTACCGCGGTCGTCGGTCAGCTGCTCGCGGGCGTGCGCCGCCGCCTGGGCGGCCTGCCCGGCGGTCACCTCGGCGGACGCGCGGGCGTGCTGCACGACCTCCTCGGCCTTGTGCTTGGCGCGTCCCGTCACGTCGGCCTTCGCCGCCAGCGCCTCGACGGTGTCGGCCAGGTCGGCGCGGGTCTGCGCGACCTGCTCCTCCAGCTCGGCGACGCTCGGCTGCTGCTGCTCGTCGCTCGATCCCTCAGGCGTGGCCATGCTCGCGGGCCTCCTTCACGGTGCGGACGTCGGTCTTGAGCCCCTCCACGGCGCGCTCGGGCACCGGGGGAGCCGCGTGCTTGACCTGGCTCCGGCCGACCACGGCGAGCAGGGCGGCCAGGAGAAACAGGGCCGCGGTCACGACGAGGGCGGCGAGCCAGGCGGGCAGCACCAAGGCGAGGGCGATGATCACCGTCGCGATCAGCGCACCCCCGCCGTACAGCGCCAGCACGCCGGCGGCGCCGAACGCCCCCGCGCCGAACCCGGCGTACTTCACCTTCTGGGTGATCTCCGCCTGGGCGAGACGGATCTCGCCGCGGAGCAGCTCGGACGTCTGCGTCGACAGGCGCGCGATCAGCTCGCCGGTCGTCTCGTCCCCGTGGACGCTGCTCACCGGCAGCCCCTCACGCGCCGAAGGCGGAGCCGGGCTGCGCGGCGCCGGCCGCGTGGGCGCCGCCGTTCTCGCCGCCGTCTCCGCTGTCGTCGCCCCGGACCTTCTCGGTGACGGTGTGGGCGACGTCGCTCGCCTTGCCGCTCACCTTCTCGGCGACCTGCGGGGCGGTCTCCTTGACCTTCTCCTGGGCCTGCTCGACCTTGTCCTGCACCGTCGGGTTCTGCCAGGCCTTCTGGGCCTGCGCCTTCAACTGCTCGTAGCGCTGCGTGCCGGCACGCGCCCCCAGCACGTACCCGATCCCGATCCCGATCACCAGCGTCAGCTTGCGCATGTCCGTCTCCCTCGGTCGGTGGTCCGGCGCTCGTGCGCCCGCTGCGCCCGGCCGGCGCAGCGGGCCACCGGTACCCACCGAGGCGCGCCTACTGCGCCTGCGACACGCTCGACATGTTGAAGTCGGGGATCCGCAGCGCCGGCGTGGCGGTGCGCGAGAAGTAGTCGCCCCACTCGCGGCTGAAGCTGAGCTCGGTCGCGCCGGCGTGGCTGAACCGGTTGAGGAGGTCGACGGGGCTCTCGTTGAAGCGGAAGTTGGTGACGAGACCGGTGATCTCGCCGCCCTCGACCAGGTAGACCCCGTCGCGGGTGAGGCCGGTCAGCAGCATCGACTGCGGATCGACGACACGGATGTACCAGAGCGACGTCACGAGCAGGCCCCGCTCGGTGCCGGCCACGAGGTCCTCCGTCATGCCCTCTCCGCCGGCGACGTCGAGCACGAGGTTGTCCGGCGCCGGGTTGACGGGGAGACCCGTCACGCGCGCCGAGTGCCGGCTCGTCAGCAGCGAGGTGAGCACCCCGTCGCGGATCCAGTCCGTCGGCACGATCGGCAGGCCGTTGTCGAAGACCGAGGCGCTCTCGCTCGAGGCGGTGGTGTGGACGAACGGCACGGCCTCGAGCCCGGGGTAGGCCGGCGCCGAGTGCAGCCGAACGCCGGGCGCGGCGACCTGCTCACCGACGCGCGTGCCGCCGCCGGGACGGCTCCACACCGACTGCCCGTCGTGGGCGTCGAGCGCCCCCGAGATCCACAGCAGGTAGATCATGAGGTCGGCCGTCGACGTCGGGGGGAGCACCGTGTCGTAGCGCCCTGCGGGCAGGTCCACCCGCCGGCTGCCCCAGCCCAGGCGGCGCGTCAGCTCGGCCTCGAACGCGACCGGGTCCACGTCGGTGAAGTCGCGGGTGGCGCCGCCGACCCACGCGCTCTGGTCGAGCGACGTCGGCTTGGCCGTGCACGCCCAGTGGCCGGTCGGCTGCACGTGCCGCAGCCGCAACCCGGTGGTGGAACCGACGTAGACCGTCGCCACCTCGTGGTCGACGAACCCGTAGAGCACCCGACCGCCGCCCCCGGCGGTGCCGAACGCCGTGCCGAGAGCGGGCGCGACCGCGTCGTACACGCCGATGGAGGTGCGGGCCGGCGGCTCCGCCCAGTCGGGGGCAGCGACGCCGCTGACGAGGTCGGCGGCGTCGTCGGCGACGTCCGCCGCCCGCGCAGCGGCGTCCGCCAGCTCGACGAGGGAGAGGACCTCCGCGAGGTCGCTCGCCGCGCTCGTGACCGAGCCCACCGCGACGCCGTCGCCGCGGCGGTCGAAGGCGAGCACCGACACCTGGATGCCGCTCATCTCGCCGTTGGTGGTGAGGGTGTTGTTGGCCCAGCGCAGGTTGGCGCTGGAGGTGGTGCGGACGATGACGACCGCGTCGTCGCTACGGCTGGCCTCGAGGGCGCGCTCGACGAGCTCCTGGGGCGTGGGCGAGGTGGTCACTTGCCCGCCTCCTCTCCTGTGTTGAGGATCCGTACGCCGCGGAACAGCGCCGTCGGGCAGCCGTGGCTCACCGAGGCCACCTGGCCGGGCTGGGCCTTGCCACAGTTGAACGCGCCTCCCAGGACGTAGGTCTCGGGGCCGCCGACGGCCTCCATGGAGCCCCAGAAGTCGGTGGTCGTCGCCTGGTAGGCGACGTCGCGCAGCTGGCCGGCGAGGCGGCCGTCCTCGATCTTGTAGAACCGCTGCCCGGTGAACTGGAAGTTGTAGCGCTGCATGTCGATCGACCACGACTTGTCGCCGACGACGTAGATCCCGCGCTCGACGCGCTCGATGAGGCCCTCCGTGCTGGGGCCGTCGGGATCGGGCTGCAGCGACACGTTCGCCATCCGCTGGATCGGGATGTGGCCGGGCGAGTCGGCGTAGGCGCAGCCGTTGGAGCGGCCGTCGTTGAGCTCGGGCTTCTGCCGGCCCATCACCCGGTCGAGCTGGTAGCCGACGAGCACGCCGTCCTTGACGATGTCCCACGACTGGGTGGCGACGCCCTCGTCGTCCCAGCCGATCGACGCCAGCCCGTGGGGCGCGGTGCGGTCGCCGGTGACGTTCATGACGGGCGAGCCGTACTGCAGCGACCCGAGCTGGTCGTAGGTCGCGAAGCTCGTGCCGGCGTAGTTCGCCTCGTAGCCCAGCGCCCGGTCGAGCTCGGTCGCGTGACCGATGGACTCGTGGATGGTGAGCCACAGGTTCGAGGGGTGGATGACGAGGTCGTAGGTGCCGGCCTCGACGCTCGGCGCGCGCAGCTTCTCGGCCAGGAGGTCGGGCATCTCGGCCAGCTCCGCGTCCCAGTCCCACCCGCCGGCGCCGGGGCGGCCGACCAGGTACTCCCACCCGCGGCCCACGGGCGGGGCGATCGACGTCATCGAGTCGAAGATGCCGCGCTCGGCGTCGGCGCCCATCGCGGTGACCTCGGGCATCAGCCGCACCCGCTGCTGCGTGGTGCGCGTGCCCGCCAGGTCGGCGTAGAACTTGTTCTCCCGCACCTGCCGCAGGCCGGCGGTGGCGTGGCCGACGACGTCGTGCGCCCGAAGGCGCTCGGTGAAGTCGACGAGCAGGGCGACCTTCTCGGCGACGGGCACCTCGAGGGGGTCGATCTCGTAGGGCGAGGTCCACGACACGTCGGCGTAGACCGGCTCGTCGGCCAGCTCGACGGGGACGGTCGTCATGGCCGCCGCGACCCGGGCGACCTCGACGGCCCGCTCCGCCACGTGGCGGGCCTCGGCCTCCGTGAGCACGACCCCCGACGCGAACCCCCACGCCCCGCCGTGGACGACACGGACGGCGAAGCCGACGTCCGAGCTGTCCTGCGTGCCGAGCAGCGAGCCGTCGCGGACGTGCAGGTCCTGGTAGCGCACCCGCTCGAACCGGAAGTCCGCGTGGGTGACCCCCAGGTCGGCCGCACGGCCGAGGGCGACGTCCGCCAGGTGCCGGAACGGGAGGTCGAGGAATGACGCGTCGATGCCGAGACCGCTCATGCGACCGAACCTAGACCACCGGGCCACGGCACCGCGTCCGCGCCTCAGCCGTCGGCGTGGACGATGCTCAATCGTGACCCGGACCGCGACGGCGCCACCTGCAGCTGGGTCGGGATGCGGGTGCGCAGCTCGCTGACGTGGCTGACGACGCCGACGACGCGTCCGCCCTCGCGGAGCTCGTCGAGCGTGTCCATGACGTCGTCCAGCGTCTCCGCGTCGAGCGACCCGAAGCCCTCGTCGACGAAGAGCGTCTCCAGGTCGCTGCCCTCGCCGTCCGCGGCGGACTCGCCGGCGACGACGTCGGCGAGACCCAGCGCGAGGGCCAGCGACACGAGGAACGTCTCGCCGCCCGAGAGCGTGGCCGGGTCCCGCAGCTCACCGCTCCACTCGTCGCGCACGAGGAGCCGCAGGGCGCCCGACTCCTGCTCGAGCGAGTAGCGCGCCGCCGTCATCGGCGCCAGCCGCTGGTTGGCGGCCGCGACGACCTGCCCCAGCCGCCAGGACACCACGTACGCCGCCAGACCGAGCCGCACGCGGTTGTCCGCCGACCGGCCGGAGGCCAGGGTGGCGACCCGGTCGGCCACGTCGTAACGCTCGCGGACCGGGACCCATGCCGCGAGCGCGGCACGCAGGTCGGCGAGCAACGCCTGCAGGCGGTGGTGGCGGCTCCCGGCCACGTCGTGGCGCGTGCGGAGCTCGCCGGCCTCGCGCGCCGTCTCCTCGGCCGCGGCACGGAGCCGGTCGAGATCGGCCGGCGCGGCGGACGACGCGGCGACGAGGAGCGGGTCGGCCAGCTGCTCCCGCGTGGAGGCGACCTCCTCGTCGTGGCGCCGCAGCTGCTGCTCGACGGCGGCGAGCTCGGCGTGGGGGAGCCCTGCCGCCGCGACGGCGTCGAGGTCGTCGAACCCGTGCTCCTTCGCCTCGGCGAGCGCCAGCTCCTGGGTCTCGGCGAGGTGCACCTCGGCCCGGTCGAGGTCGATCCGCGCCGCCAGCACGTGCTCCCACTGCTCGGTCGTGGCGGTCAGTGCCGCGAGCGCCGCCGCGGGCTCCTGCCCCTCGACGGCCCGCACCCGGCCGACGACCCGGGCGAGCTCACCGCTGCGCACGGCGTGCTGCTGCCGCTCGGCCGTCAACGTGGCCGTCCGGTCGGCGAGGGCGCGGCGGTCGTCCGCCAGCGCCTGCTGGCGCGCCTCGAGGTCCGCCAGCTCGGCCTCCCGGTCGGCGAGACCGTCGAGCTGCTCGGTCAGGTCGGCCACCATCGCGTCGAGGTCGGCCACGACCGTGCGCCACCCGGCGACGTCGGTGCCCTGGGCGGCCTCGCGCGCCCGCGCCAGGTTCTCGGCGGCGGCGCGCACGGCGTCGACCCGCGCCTGCTGGTGGGCCTCGGCGTCGTCGACGGCCCGTCGCGCGCGGCGCTCGGCTGCGGCGTCGGGCGCGTCCGCGCCGGCTGCGGCCGGGTGGGGGTGGTCGCAGGAACCGCACACGGGACAGGCGTCGCCGACCGCCAGGTCGAGGGCGATCTCGGCGGCCATCCCGTCGAGGCGGCGCTCCCGCAGGTCGAGCCAGTGCTCCCGGCGGGCCTGGGTCTCCTCACGCGCGGCCACGAGCGCGACCTCGGCCTCCGCGAGCACGACCGCGAGCCTCTCGACCCGCTCCGCCGCGGCCAACGCGGCCGCAGCGGTGGAGCGCCGGTGCTCGGCCGCACGACGGGCCTCCACGGCGGCGCTGTCGGCCCGCAGCGCAGTGCGCACCCGGCCGATCCGCGCCGGCAGGGTCGTCGCGGCCTCGTCGAGCTCGACGCTGCGGCGTTCGAGCTCGGCCAGCTCGGCCGACGCCCGCGTCGAGGCGGCCTCGAGCTCGGCGAGCTCCGCCTGGCGGGCGACCGCATCGGTGCAGCGCTCGCGGCGCGCCCGGGCGTCAGCCAGCGCGGCCCGGATGGCCGGCTCGTCGAGCGCGGCCTGCACGAGCGGGTCGACCACGTCGTCGAGCGTGAGCACGAGCGTGCCCGCGGTCTCGGCGGCGACGGGACCCAGGCGCCGCAGCCCAGCAGCGAGGGCGGCGTCCGCGGCGCGCACCGCCTCCGCCGCACGGTCCCGCGTCGTCACGAGACCGAGGACCGGGGCGGCACGACGCGCCTCCTCGACCCGGCGTCGCTGCTGGTCCATCTCCGCCTCGCGGGCGAGCAGGGCCTCGTGGCGCGCGGCGAGCTGCTGCTGCCGGCGCCGGGCACCCTCGAGCTCCTCCGCCACGCGGAGGGACTCCGCCGCCGCGGCAGCGGCCGCGACGGCCGGTGCGAGCGCCGCCGCCGTCGCCGTGGACCGCTCGGCGGCGTCCGCCTCGGCGGCAGCCGCCCAGGCCTCGAGCTCGTCCGCCCCGACCCCACCGGCGGGATCGTCGAACCGGGCCTCCTCGGGCAGGGGGACCGCCGCCGCCTCGCTGATGCGGTTGACGGCCTCGGCGAGGGGACGCTGCAGGGCCAACGAGTCCTGCCGCAGCGCCCGTCGGTGCTCGGCGAGCCACCGCTCGACGTCGCCGAACCGACCGGTGCGGAAGATGCTCTGGAGCAGCTTCTGCCGGTCGTCGCCGCCCGCGCGGAGGAAGCGTTGGAACTCGCCCTGGGGCAGGAGAACGACCTGGCAGAACTGGGTGAGGGTGAGCCCCACGAGCCGCGCGACGAGGTGACCGGCGTCGTCGATGCGCCCCGTCAGGTGGCTCCAGGACCCGTCGACCCGCTCCTCCACGAGCACCGTGGCCTGCTGGGTCGTGAGTCCCTCGCCCCGCTTCTTGGGCCGCTCCCACGCGGGGCTGCGGCTGAAGCGGAAGCGACGCCCCGACAACGTCGCCTCGAGCACGACGCGGGGCGCGACCTCGGGGGCCGCCTGGTCGCTGCGCAGGTGGCGGGCGCCGTTGCGCTCGCCCGGCACCGCGCCGTACAGCGCGAAGCAGATCGCGTCGAGCACGCTGGACTTCCCGGCCCCGGTGGGCCCGCACAGCAGGAACAGCCCGCCGTCGGCCAGCGCGTCGAGGTCGACCGCCACCGTGCCCGCGAAGGGGCCGAACGCCGTGATCTCCAGGTGGTGCAGCCTCATCCCGCCACCTCCGCGGGACCCCGCACCGGACCCTGCACGGGATCGGCCTCGCGGTCGCCGGTGCACGCCTCGCACGCCGTCGCGAGCAGGGCCGCCTCGGCCGCGTCGGCCGCCGTGCCGCGCACGAAGGAGACGAAGTCGAGGGTGACGTCGTGGGCACCGCGCCCGGCGGTGGGGCGCGGCGGCAGGCCGGCGGGTCGGTCGGACGACTCGAAGCCGAGGACGAGGGCGTGGGGGAACCGGCGGCGGAGCCGGTCCATGGCTCCCCGTGGGCGCACGGGATCGGTCAGGGTGGCCTGCACCCAGGCGTCCTCGTGACCGGCGAGCGTCGGGTCGGCCAGGAGCTCCTCGAGCGTGCCCCGCAGCCGCGCCAGGCGCCGGGGCACCGGGGCGGGCACGAGCTCGGCGCGGACGCTGCCGTCGGCGGCGAGGTCGACCAACCAGGAGCCCTTGGTCTGGGCGGCCTCGGAGAACGAGTAGGCGAGAGGGGACCCCGAGTAGCGCAACCGGTCGTCGAGCACGTGGGGGGAGTGGAGGTGGCCGAGCGCCACGTAGTCCACCCCGTCGAACACGCTCGTGGGCACGCGGTCCACCCCGCCGACGGCGATGTCGCGCTCCGACTCGCTCGGCTGCGCGCCCGCCACGAAGGCGTGGGCCAGGACGACCGACCGGGTGCCCGGCCGCCCGGCGAGGTCGGCCCGCACCCGCTGCATCGCGGCACCCAGCGCCGCCTCGTGGGAGCGGGCCGCGAGGCCCCACGGCTCGCGGACCGCGTCGGGATCGAGGTAGGGCAGCGCGTGGACGGCGACCGGGCCGTGCCGGTCCTCGACGAGCACGGGGACGCCGACGCCGGCCGGGTCGGTGCGCACGTGCACCCCTGCGGCGTCCATCACCCGCGCGCCGAAACCCAGCCGCCGCGCGGAGTCGTGGTTGCCGCTCGAGACGACGACGCGCGCCGGGGTCGCGGCCAGCCGGGCGATGGCGTCGTCGGCCAGCCGCACCGCGTCCACCGGCGGGAGGGCACGGTCGTAGACGTCGCCCGCCACCACCACCAGGTCCACGCCCTCGCTGACGACCACCTCGAGGAGGTGGTCGACGAACGCCGCCTGGTGGCCCAGCAGGTCGGCTCGGTGGAACGAGCGGCCCAGGTGCCAGTCGGAGGTGTGGAGGATGCGCACGCGACGAACCTAGGAGGCGGCGCCGACACTTCTGGGGTCCCACGCCGCTCCGCGCGCGAGGGTGCCTCCGATCACGGGTGCAGCCCCGGCCCGCCGTCGACGTCGTGGCCGTAGAAGTAATTGACCCCGTCGCGCCACGGCAGCGCGAGGACCACCGCGACGTACTCCTCGACGGCCGCGGCGTCGGCCGCGGTGGCGGGCCGGTCCCGGGGGAGCCGCGGTGCCATCACGCCGCTCCAGGTGCTGAGGTCCTCCAGCTCGACCACGGCGGCGGGTCGCCCGGACGCCACGGCGCGCGCGACCCCCGCGACGGCCGAGCGCCCCACCGTCGCTGCCGACAGCGGTCGCCCCTGGTGGACGTACGAGGTGCCGGCCGCCGCGACGGCGGCCCGGGCCTCGTCGGCCCAGGCGTCGATATCGGCGTCCTCGTCCCACTCGTCGACCCAGGTCCCGGCGAGGGCGTGGACGCTGTCGATCGCCGCCCGCACCCAGGGCGCCGGTGCGTCGTCCCACCAGTCGCGGGCGAGGTCCAGGTAGCCGTCGAGCGCGGACGCGGCGAGCACCTGTGCTCCCGAGGCGGCGAGCGTCTCCACGACCGCGCCGCCGTCACGACCCAGGTAGGCGGACCACGCGGGCGACGCCGCGTCGGTGGCGGTCAACAGGCATGCGACGAGGCTCTGGTGCTGCACCTCGAGCAGCTCGTCACCGGGTCCGACCGCGCGGGCACCGTCCCGCGCCCGCCAGTCGTAGAGGTCGTCCCGCAGCGCCGCGGCCACGTCGCGACGGCCCCGCTTGCACAGCTCGAGCCCGGCCCGGAGCCGGGCCGACCGCGAGGTCGCGCCCGCTCAGAGCGCCTCCAGCTCGGCGCCGGACGCGTCGCCGACAGGCCCGAAGGCCACCGAGCCGTGGAGGAGGTCGTTCACAGCCGTCGCGCCAGCTCGTCCGCCATGTCCGTCAGCCGTCGGCGCACAGGTCCGGGCAGGTCAGGCCGGTCGGCCAGCCCACGGACCCGCTCCACCACGTCCGGACGGCGTGCGGTGAGGGGGAAGAACGCCTCGACGACGTCGCCGAGCAGCCAGCCCGAGAACACGTCGCCCAACCGGGGCACCCCGGCGACGTAGCGCTCGACGTAGGGCTCGGTCAGCTCCTCCTGGCCCCGCTGCCAGAACGCGAGCCCGGCGGCCTCCACCTCGTAGTTGGCCGCCGAGTCCTCGCCGGTGAACCGGCGCCACGCCCAGGCCTTCGCCTCCGCGGTGGGGAGCGCCGCTCGGGCGCGGGCGTGCTCGACCCGCGCCACCGCGGTCGGCGCCTCGGCGAGGCTCTCGTCCAGGTACGCCGCGTCGACGTCCCCGAGCACCGCCAGGCGCAGCAGGATGCGCCAGCGGACCGCCTCGTCGAGCTCGAGACCGGCGGGCAGGTCCTCCCCGGCGAGCCACCCGCGGAGTGCCGCGGGATCGGCGCACGACGTCACCCGCAGCCCGAACGCCGCCAGCTGCAGGGTGCTCGCCGGTGTCGCCCGCGCCACCACCTCGCCGGCGGCGTCGTGCACGCGGGCGTCGAGCGCGGCCGCGTCGTCGACCACCGCGCGCAGCCGTCCGAGCGCCCAGGCGCCGACGACCGACACCGCGTCGTCGTCCACCTCGGCGGCGAGCCCCGCGACGACCACCTCGGTCGCCTCCGCGGGGGACACGGCCCCGGTGTGCACGCCGGTGCGCAGGCTGTTCCACACGCCGGCGCGCAGCATCGGGTCCCCACCCTTCCGCAGCAGCGCGGGGAGGGCGGCGAGGGTCGCGGCGTCGGGGGCCGAGCGCGACCACGAGTCCTCGAAGGCGTCGATCACGACCGCCGTGCCCGGGCCGACAGCGAAGGGCGTCGCGGGAGCCGCCAGCGTCGCGGTGCGGACCTCCCACGCCCCGTCGGGCTCCGCGGTCGCGATGCGCACCGTGTGGCTGCGGTCGGCGGGGTGCTCGGCGGGCGGCACCCTCAGCACGGCACCGGCCGCCCGGTCGAGCCGCAGGTCGTCGACGCCCGGCGTGCGGAGCCAGCCCTCGACGAAGGCCGACAGGTCGCCGGCACCCGCGCGCTCCCACGAGCCGACGAGGTCGTGCATCGTGGCGTTGCCGAAGCGGTGCCGCGTGAAGTGGTCGATCGCCCCGGCCAGGAAGACGTCGTCGCCGAGGGTGGCGTTGAGCTGCTTGAGCACGCTCGATCCCTTGGCGTAGGAGATCCCGTCGAAGTCCTGCAGGGCCCCCGCGGCGTCCGTCGCGCCGTTGCCCGCGACGGGGTGGGTGGTGGGTCGCTGGTCCGCGACCAGACCCCACTGACGGCGGCGGTGGGCGTTGTGGACCCACGCGTCGCCGTACTCGGTGACGTCGGCGGTGACGCGGTTGCCCATGTACTCCGCGAACGACTCGTTGAGCCACAGGTCGTCCCACCACCGCGGGGTCACGAGGTTGCCGAACCACTGGTGCGCCATCTCGTGGGCCACGGTCGTGGCGCGCTGGATCCGGGTGCCGCGCGTGACCCGGCTCGTGAAGACGAGCGGGTCGCGGAAGGTGACGCACCCCGGGTTCTCCATCGCCCCGGCGTTGAACTCCGGCACGAACGCCTGGTGGTAGTCGCCGAACGGATAGCGGATCCCGAACAGCCGGTGGAACTCGTCGAAGCACTGCCGCGTCAGCGTGAAGAGCTCGTCCGCGTCGGCCTCGAGGTGCCGGGCGATGCTCCGGCGGCAGGAGAGGCCGAGCCCGATGCCGTCGTGGCTGTCCCGCACGTGGTGGTAGGGCCCGGCCACCAGGGTGACGAAGTACGTCGACAGCGGCTGCGACTCGTCGAACCGCCACAGCCCGGGCTCGACCTCCCGGCCGGGCGCGTTGGCCGTCACCGTCCAGCCGCGCGGTGCGCGGACCGTGAACGTGTACGGCGCCTTGAGGTCCGGCTGGTCGAAGCAGGCGAAGACGCTGGGCGCCGCGTCCATGAAGCTCATGCCGTAGACGTAGCGCCGCCCGTCGGCCGGGTCGGTGTGGTGGTGCAGCCCCTCGCCGTCCGTGCGGAACGCCATCACGGCCTCGACCACCAGCTCATTCTCGCCCGCCTCGGTGACGAGGGGGAGCCGACCGCGGTCGAGGTCGGCGGGGTCGAGCCGGGTGCCGTTGAGGGTGGCCCCCCGCAGCTCGCGCGGCTTCACGTCCACGAAGGTCGCCCCGCCGCGGCTGGTGAAGCGGAGGGTGGTGCGCGAGGCGAAGGTCTCCTCCGACGCGGCCAGGTCGAGCTCCACGTCGTAGGCGGTGACGGTGAGCAGGTCCGCCCGCTCCCGGGCCTCGTCGTGGCGGAGGGACACGCTGGAAGCAGTCACGGCGGCCACCCTAGGAGAAGGGTGGCCGCCGTGCCGTGCTGTAACGCGGTGTCCGGGCGTCCATGGACGTGGTCGACCACCGTTCCAGTAGCCCGGACACCGCGTTACACGACGGAGTGAGCCGCGGTCAGTCGCGGATCCCGAGCGCGAACTGCACCGCGCCCTGGTCGTCGACCGCGGCGTCGAGCACCTTGTCGTCGAGCTGCTGGGCGGCGTCGGTGTCGAGGTAGACGGTCGCCCCGCTCTGCTCGACGACCTGGTCGCCCTCCTCGGGTGCGGGAGCGACCGCCACGGCGAAGGCCGGCTCGGTCGCGCTCTCGCTGCTGATGCGCAGCCCCGCGGCATCGGGCTGTGCGTCGGTGATGTCCTTGACGATCGTGCTGGCGTTCTCGGTGAGGGTCAGCATGTGCTTCCGCCTTCCGTGTCGCGTCCGTTGACCGGTCCCACCGTGCCCGTCCTGGCGGGGGGATCAAGGGGTCGGGGCGGTCTCCTCGCGGTCGACGACGGACCGCGCCGGCGCGATGCCGCTCCACCAGGGCAGATCCGGGATTCCCGATTCCTTGCCCGTTCTATTCCCGACGGGGAATATGGCGCCATGGGACGCGACCTCTTCGCCGTGCTGGCCGAGCCGGCGCGACGGGCGCTCCTCGACGAGCTGGTGGCGGGGGAGCGGTCGGTGGGGGCGCTCGTCGAGGCCACCGGGATGGCCCAGCCGAGCGTGTCCAAGCACCTCGCGGTGCTGGCCGACGTCGGGCTCGTGCGGGTGCGGGCCGAGGGCGCGCGCCGCGTCTACGCCCTCGACCCGACGCCGCTCGGTGCCGTGGACCGCTGGCTCGCGCCGTACCGCGCCGCGGCGGACCGCCGGATCGAGGTGCTGGAACGCCGGCTCGACGCGGTGGCCGCCGCGGAGGGGACGCCCCCGGGACGTCGCGCCCCGAGGCGGTCCCGGGACGTCAGGCGCCCCGGCCGCCCGGGGCGCCACGACGCCTGACGTTCCGGGGAAAGGGAGCGGGGTCAGCCGATGGTGACCGACTCGATGTCGATCGGCGTCACGGGCGCACCGCCACCCGCGGGGTTGCTGCCGTCGTCACCGTCCGCCGCGATCTCCTCGATGACGGGGAGGCTGTCGGCGGACACGGTGCCGAAGACGGTGTAGTCGGGGCTGAGCTGCGTGTCGCCGTAGACTATGAAGAACTGCGACCCGTTGGTGCCCGGCCCGGCGTTCGCCATGGCCAGGGTGCCGGCCTCGTAGGTCTCGTCACCTGACAGCTCGTCGTCGAATTCGTAGCCCGGTCCGCCGGACGTCGTGCCGGTGGGGTCACCGCACTGGAGGAGCTCGAAGCCGGGCATGGTCGTGATCCGCGGGCACGGGGTGTCGTCGTAGAAGCCCTGCTCCGCCAGGGAGACGAACGAGCCGACGGTGCACGGCGCGTCGGCACCGAGGAGGGTGACGTCGAGGTCGCCGTTGGAGGTCGTGATCGTCGCGGACGTGTCGGCGGTGACCGTCGGCTCGGCCGGGGGGAGGTCGACGTCGCGCGCGGCCTGGCCGGTCTCGCGGTACTCGCACGTGCCGGCGGCGTCGTCCGACGCGCTGGCGGACGACCCGTCCGACGCCCCGACCGACGAGCCGTTGCCCGAGCTGTCGGAGTCGCCGTCGTCCGCGCCGCACGCGGCGAGGAGCGGGACGGCCGCGAGGGCGGCGACGGCGATCAGGCGGCGGGAGGACCAGGCGCGGTAGCTCATGGGCCGCGATCGTAGGGGGCGTTCCTGAGGCCTTCCCGCAGAGGGGCTCCGCCGTCAGGTGTTGCGCCCGCGCGCCGCGACCGCCACCCGCTCGCCGTCGACGACCAGCGCGTCGGCCAGGTTCACCGCGGCGCAGACGTGGTTGGGCACGACCCGCACCCGCTCGCCGACGGCCGGCAGGGCCGCCCCGGCGAGGTCCACCACGGCGTGGTGCTCGGAGAGCTGGACGATGCGTGCGTCGGGGTGGTCGAGGAGGCGACCGAACCCGCTGGCGTACGCCGCGCGATCGGCCCCCAACGTCTTCGAGCCCGCGTCGAGCACGGCCCGTCCGCCGGCGTGGCTGACGACCGTGGCGACGGCCACGAGGGCGATGTCGTCGGGCGCGTGGTGGCCGAGCTCCCACTGCTGCGCGTCGCCGAAGACGTAGACGCCGGGGCGCAGCTCGTCGGCCACGGGTGAGGCGCCCGGCTGCGCGAGACCGCTGAGCGTGGCCCCGAGCGTCGGCGTCGAGCCGCCGCTGCGCACGGGGCACGGCACGCCCGCGGCGACGACGACCCCGGCGGCCTCGGCGAGCGCGGCCGCCTCCTGGGCCGCCACCTCCGCCGCCGCGCCCGGGGCGTAGCCGTGACCGGGGAACGTGAAGACGCCCTCCACCGCGACGCCCAGGTCGGCCGCGGCGAGCGCGACCGCACCGGCCCCACCCGGGGCGACGCCGCTGCGGTGGTGGCCGGAGTCGACCTCGACCGCGACGCCCACGGCCCCCGCCAGGGGAGCCGCACGCCGGGCGCCGTCGACGGAGTCCACCCCGACGACCACCCGCGCCCGGTCGGCGAGGGCGAGCACGCGGCGTACCCGGTCCTCGTCGAGGAAGACCGGGTAGGCGACGAGCACGTCCGTGCACCCGTTCGCGACGAAGACCTCGGCCTCGCCGACGGTCGCGACGGTGATGCCGACGGCGCCGGCGTCGAGCTGGCGACGCGCGATCCCGGGGACCTTGTGGGTCTTGACGTGCGGGCGCAGCCGCACGCCCGCGCGGTCGGCGGCGGCCTGGACGCGCCGGACGTTGGCGTCGAGGCGAGCGGCGTCGACGGCGAGGTACGGCGTCGCGGGGGAGCCGGTCACATCTCCTCGTGCGTCTCGGGGTCGGCGCCGAAGATGCGGCCGTCGGGTCGGCCGAGCGCCGTCAGCGCCTCGACCTCGGCGTCGGTGAGCTCGAAGCCGAACACGTCGAGGTTGCTGCGCTGCCGCTCCGGCGAGGCGGACTTCGGGATGGGCAGGGAGCCGACCTGCACGTGCCAGCGCAGCACGACGGCGGCGGGGTCGACGCCGAGCCGCGCGGCGGGACCCGTGACGGCGGGCTCCTCGGCGAGGTCCCCGACCCGGGCGAGCGGGCTCCACGCCTCGGTCAGCACGTCCCACCGTCGGTGGGCCTGGCGCAGGGCGGTCTGCGGGAAGTAGGGGTGCATCTCCACCTGGTTGACGCTGGGGGCCACGCCGGTGGCGTCGATCGCCTGCTCCAGGTGGGCCTCGGTGAAGTTGGAGACACCGATGCTCCGCACGAGCCCCCGCTCACGGAGGTCGACCAGCGCACGCCAGGCCTCGACGAACTTCCCGCGGCTCGGGTTGGGCCAGTGGATGACCTGCAGGTCGAGGTGGTCGAGGCCGAGCCGCGCGAGGCTGCCCTCGACGCTGGCGATCGCGTCGTCGTACCCGTGGTCGCGGCCGGGGATCTTGCTCGTGACCTGCTAGGCGTCGCGGGGCAGGCCGCTGCGGCGCAGCGCCTCGCCCACGGCCTCCTCGTTCTCGTAGTTCACGGCGGTGTCGATGAGGCGGTAGCCCACGTCGAGCGCCGACAGCACGCCGCTGACGCACTCCTCGCCCGTGAGCGGGTAGGTGCCGAAGCCGACGGCGGGGAGCGTGGTGCCGTCGTTGAGGGTGCGCAGGGGGACGTCGATGCTCATGTCCACCAACGTACGTGGTGGCAGGCACCCGTCCCGGGCCGCGGGAGGATCTCCCGGTGCAGCAGGACGAGGGGCCCTGGGCGGGCCACGTGCGCGGGTCGGGCGACTACCGGCGGCTCGTCGTCGCGCTCTTCGCCGCCGGGTTCGCGACGTTCGCGCAGATCTTCGACGCGCAGGCGGTGCTCCCGGCGCTGGCGCGCGACCTCGACGTGCCACCCGCGACCGCGGCGCTCGCGGTGTCGGCGACGACGACGGGCCTCGCCTGCTCCGTGCTGGTGTGGGCGTCCGTCTCCGACCGGATCGGCCGCACCCGGGCGATGACGTGGTCCCTCGGGGTGGCCACGGTGCTGTCGCTGCTCGCGCCCCTCATGCCGTCGTTGACCGCGGTGGTCGCCCTGCGGGCGCTGACGGGCGTCGCGCTCGGCGCGGTGCCGGCGGTCGCGATGGCCTACCTCAACGAGGAGGTGCGGCGCGACCAGGTGGCGGTCGCCGCGGCGACCTACATCGCGGGCAACACGATCGGCGGGATCGTGGGGCGGCTCGTCGCGGGGCCGGTGTCGGAGTGGGTCGGCTGGCGGGCCGGGCTGCTCGCCGTGGCAGCCCTGTGCGCCGTGCTGGCGTGGGTGTTCTGGCGGGTGGTGCCCGCTCCCCGCGGCTTCGCGGGCCGCCCGCAGGGCGACCGTGCGGTACGCCGCGTGCTGCGCCACCTCCGCACCCGGCCGCTCGTCGCGACGTACGTCGCCGGGTTCTGCCTCATGGGGTCGTTCGCGACGGTCTTCAACTACCTGGGCTTCCGCGTGACCGCGCCGCCCTTCGCCGTGCCCGAGCAGCTCGTCAGCCTGCTCTTCCTCGTCTACCTGTGCGGGACGCTGGCGAGCCGCCTCGGCGGCTCGGTCGTGACCCGGGTCGGCGCCCTGCCCGTGGTGCTCGTCGGTGTGGTCACGGTGCTCGTGTCGCTGCCCCTGCTGCTGGCGGACGACCTGGTCGTCGTGGTGCTCGGCCTCGCCGTCTTCACGGCCGGCATCTTCTGCGCCCACCCCGTCACGAGCAGCCTCTCCGGTCAGCTCGCGCGCAGCGGTCGGGCCCAGTCGACGGCGCTCTACCAGCTGTCGTGGCTCGCGGGCGTCGCCGTCGTCGGCTGGGCCTCCGGCCACGTGTACGACGTGCGCGGCTGGGCGTCGATGCTGCTCGTCGTCGGCGGTCTCGCCGTCGTCACCGGCACCGCGGCCCTGTGGGGCCTCACGGGCGGCCGGGCCGCCCTCCCGGGGCGACCCGTCAGATGATGAGGCCGGCCTGCCGGGCGGCGGGCACCCAGCTCGTCACGTACTCCTCGAGCACCGCGTGGAACCACGCCTCGTCGGCGGTGCCCTTCGAGTCCTGCATCGAGGTGAGCCCGACGTTGTCGACGACGCGGCCGCCCATGGTGTCGAGGTCCTGGAGGAACCGGGGCGAGTAGCCCAGGCCGAGGAACTGCCAGAACACCGGCTTCGCGCTGGCCTCCACGAGGAGCTTCTTGGTGGCGTCCTTGTCGAACGGCTCGCCGTCGGTCACGAACAGCACGAGGGTCGGGACCGCGACGGGGCCGTCCGGCTGCGCGCCGCCACGGCCGAACAGCCGCTTGCCGAGCCCCTTCTTGCCGTGTCCGGCCTCGGCCAGGACGGCCTTCATGACGCCCGCGTAGTTGGTGCCGCCCATCGACTTGCCGGACCGCCAGCGGTCGACGAAGCCGCTGTAGCTCGTGCTGTCGACCTCCTGCGGCGGGAAGGGGTCGTTGTGGAAGAAGTGCACCTGGATGTCGCCGTCGTCGTCGAGGCCCGCGAGGCTGAGGGCCAGCACGCGCTCGACGAGGTCCTGCACCTCGCCGTTGGCGTAGCGGCCCTGCATGGAGGCCGAGTAGTCGATCGCGACGACCACGCGCGCGGTGATCTCGCCCAGGTCGATGCCCTTGTCCGCCTCGCGCTTGAGCAGCGAGATGATGGCACCCTGCGCCGTGTCGGCGCGCTTCGTCAGGTCGACCACTGGTTCCTCCTCCGTGCCTGGACCGGACCTCCCGGGCCGTCGCGCACTCTTGCCCGTCTCGCGCGGCCCAAACGCCGGCCATCTCCGACGGCCCGCGGGGGGTTCGCCCGCGCGCCCGCGGGGCAGGACGGTCGTCATGGTCGACTACACCAAGCGCCCCCAGCAGCCGAGCCAGCCGCCGAACCAGCCGCCGGCGGGCGGGCCGAACCTCTCCAAGGTCACCCTCACGAAGGCCGCACCCAGCATCTCGCTCACCAAGGGCGCGGGTGCGGGCGGCCGCATGCGGATCAACCTCAACTGGTCGCAGGGCGCCGCTCCCGCCAAGGGCGGCTTCCTCAAGCGGGCCTTCGCGGCCGGCAGCGGGGCGGTGGACCTCGACCTCGGCTGCCTGTGGGAGCTGAGCGACGGCCGCAAGGGCGGCGTGCAGGCGCTGGGCAACGCGTTCGGCAGCATCGACGGTCCGCCGTGGGTCATGCTCGACGGCGACGACCGCTCCGGCACGGCGCAGGGCGGCGAGAACCTCTACGTCAACCTCGACCGGCTGGGCGACATCAAGCGCATCCTCGTCTACGCGTTCATCTACGAGGGCGTCCCCAACTGGGCGGCCGCCGACGGCGTCGTGACGCTGCACCCGGTGGGTGCGCCCCCGATCGAGGTGCGGCTCGACGAGCCCGCCGCCGACCGCCGCGCCTGCGCGATCGCGCTGCTCACCAACGAGGGCGGCTCCCTGCAGGTGCGTCGCGAGGTGCGGTACGGCGCGGACCAGGTCGAGCTGGACCAGGCCTTCGGGTGGGGCCTCAACTGGGGTCGCGGCCGCAAGTAGGGCCGTGCGGGAGACTCGTCCCGTGGTGACGAGGTGGGAGCAGGTCGCGCGGGCGCAGGCGGGGGAGGACTACGCCGCGGCGTACGCCGCCCGGTTCCGGAAGCAGGCG
The DNA here is from genome assembly GCA_038184435.1 of Nocardioides alkalitolerans. Taxonomy (NCBI): domain Bacteria; kingdom Bacillati; phylum Actinomycetota; class Actinomycetes; order Propionibacteriales; family Nocardioidaceae; genus Nocardioides; species Nocardioides alkalitolerans. The sequence goes on from CP116227.1 coordinate 1,364,682, forward strand.
GAGGCGGGAGCCGACGTGCACGGCGAGGCCGCGCTGGTGACGGCGCTGGCCCCGCCACCGTCGCGCGTGCTCGACGCCGGCTGCGGCACCGGTCGGGTAGCGGTGCGCCTGCACGAGCTGGGCCACCCGGTCGTCGGCGTCGACGTGGACCGTTCGATGGTCGAGGTCGCGCGGCGCGACGCCCCGCACCTCGACTGGCACGTGGCCGACCTGGCGACGTTGGACCTGGGCCGGCGCTTCGACGTCGTGGTGGTGGCGGGCAACGTGCTCCCGCTCCTGGAGCCGGGCACGCTCGGGGCGACGGCCGCGGCGCTCGCGGCGCACGTCGCTCCGGAGGGCCTGCTCGTGGCGGGGTTCGGCCTCGACGCGGCGCACCTGCCGGCTGGCTGCCCGCCCACCCCGCTGGCCGAGGTCGAGGCGGCCTTCGCCGGCGCCGGCCTGGCCCCGCCCGAGCTGTGGGCGTCGTGGGACCGCGCGCCCTACGACGGGGGCGGCTACGTCGTGGGGGTCTGGACGCCGCGCTGAGGCCGTCGGGCCGGGGCCCGTCGGGCCCGGGCCACCCTCAGAGGCGCTTGGCGAAGAACAGCTCGGCGTCGGCGTTGTCGTTGTAGCGCTCGACCCGCGCGTACCCGGCCCGGTCGTAGAGCACCACCGCCTCGTCGAGCGCGCTGTTGGTGTCGAGGGCGATCCGCGTCGCGCCCTGCTCCCGCGCGAGCTCCTCGAGGTGCCGCAGCATGCGACCGCCCAGCCCCGCGCCGCGCCAGGCCGGGTCGACCCACATCCGCTTCACCTCGACCGCCGGCCCGTCACCCGCCACGCCGACGGGCAGGTCGAGGGGACGGATCCCGCCGTACGCCGCGGGGCGGCCGTCGCTCGTCGCCACGACCCACGTCGACCCGGGCTCGACCGCGTCGAGACCGCTCGGTGCGAAGCCGCCGGGGAGCCGGTCGGCGACCTCCGCGACGTACCGGTCGAGGGCGGTCCGCGCCGCGCGGACGGAGGCGGGGTCGGCGGGGTCGACCTCGCGGAGCTCGACGGTCGCGGCGCGCACGAGGAGCTCGGCGGTCGCGAGCGCGTCGCCGAGCCGCGCCTGCTGCCGGGGCGTCAGCGGTGCGACGAGGCGGGCAGCGAGGTCCTCGGAGCGCTGGTCGAGGTCGGCCCGGGCGGCCCGGCCGGCGTCGGTGAGCACCACGCGGCGACGTCGGCGGTCCGCGGGGTCGGGCTCGGTGGCGACGAGGCCGTCCGACTCCAGGGCGCGCAGCAGCCGGGCGACGTAGCCGGAGTCGAGGCCGAGCAGGTCGCGCAGCTCCCCGACGGTCGAGCCCGCCTCGGCGTCCACCTCGTAGAGCAGGCGCGAGGCCCCGAGCGTGCGCCCCGTGCCGAGGTGCGACTCCTCGAGCACGCCGACGCGCTGGGTGTAGGTGCGGTTGAAGCGGCGGAGGGTGTCGACGACGGTCACGCCACCGAGATTACCTGACTTGAGTCAGGTTATGTGCCGGAGGTCAGGGGGTGGCGATTGACGGCGGCGACCAGCTCCTCGGCGACGGTGTCGAGGTAGACGTCCGTGGTCGCGATCGACGCGTGGCCGAGCAGGTCCTTGATCACGTTGACCGGCACACCATGGTGCACGAGCACGGTCGCCGCCGTGTGCCGGAGCCCGTGGGGCGTCACGCGTCGTCGCAGCCGCGGCGGGAGCGCGTCGCAGGACCGTTTCACCATCAGCTGCACGTCGCGCGGACGGATGCGGAGCCCCCGCCAGGTGAGGAGCAGCGCGCGCTCGGCGTCCTCGACACCCACCGTGACGACCCGCTCGCCGGTCTCCGGGTCCTTCACCGTCCGCGGCTGGGGCGTCGGGCGCGAACCGGCGACGTACGCGTCCACCATGGCGACGGTGCTGGGGGAGAGGGGTACCCACCGCTCCTTGCTGCCCTTGCCGAGGACGCGGAGCCACGTCTGGGTCTCGTAGTCGTCGTCCGCGCCCGACGCCTCGCCGACGATCCGCTCCTCGATGTCGGCCTGGTCGATCCCGCAGAGCTCGGAGACACGGATGCCGGTCTCGAGCAGCAGCCGGAAGATCAGCTCGTCCCGCGGACCGAGGTCGCGATCGGCGCCGGGCTTGGTCGCCGCACCCGGCGGCGTCGCGGTGGTGCCGTCGAGCAGGGCCTTGGCGACGGGCGTGGGCACGGCCTTGCGGGACGGGTCGGAGGTGCGGGGCCGCTTGACGCGCACCTCCGCGTCGAGCACCGGGTTCGCCTCGACCCAGCGCTCACGGGTCGCGCGCTCGAAGAACCGTGACACCGACGACTGGAAGCGACGGGTCGCGCCGGCGCCGCGCGTCTTGCCGGCCCCGGGCGCGGGTACGGCGCCGGTCGCGCCCTCGCGGTTGCCGCGGAAGCGCCCGTCGGGCCGCGCGCCGTAGGCCAGCACGATGTCGTCGAGCTGGGCCCCCGTGATGTCGTCGAGCACGGTCTCGGGACCGGCCAGCTCGACGAACTCCGCCAGGTCGCGCCGGTAGTTGGCGGCCGTCGTCGCGGCCAGCGAGTGGCCGGCGACGGCCCGTGCGACGCCGTCGAGGTAGCGGTCGACCGCCACCCGCACCGTGACCCGGTCCAGCTCTCGTGCAGCGACCACGGGAGGACGGTAGCCAGGTCCCCGCTCGCCGCGGCGGAGGCGCGCGGTCAGGTGCGGGCGGGGCGCCACATGGTCGTGAGGCCCTCGTCGTCGCCCGGCCCGCCGATGCGGTCCCGGGCGACGAACCCGAAGCGCTCGTACAGCCGGCGGTTCACGGGGCTCGTCGCCTCGAGGTACGCCGCGGCGCCGTCCGCGTCGATCGTCGCGAGCCGGTGGCGCAGGAGCGCGCTGCCGACGCCGAGCCCGCGGGCGGCGCCTCCGACCGCGATGTCCGTGAGGTACCAGTGCGGCTCGGTGGGCCGCACCGCGGCGTACCGCTCGGTCTCCGCGCGCAGGGCCCGCAGGTTCCGGACACCGACGGCTCCGACGGTGCGGGGGAGCGCGCGCAGCCCGACGAGGGGAGCCCGTCGGCGGTCCGGCGCCTCCCAGACCGCCACCCCGACGACCGGTCCGCCGGGCTCCCGACGGGCGACGTCGACGATGCCGGACACGAGGGCGCCACGGACCGTGCCCTCGTAGAGCGCCGCGACCCGACGCCGGCGATCGTGCTCGCCCGGCACGAGGCGGTGGAGCGCCGGGTCGTCGGCGAGCGCTTCGGCGAGGACGGCGGCGCAGGCGCGGACGTCGGCGGTCGTGGCCACTCCGAGGGGGACGGTCATGTGGCGATCCTCCCAGGAGGCCGCGCGTGACGATCGCGCCGCTCCGAGCGACCAACGCCCGTCCGAACGTCCCGGCCGGCCCTCCGGCCCCGACCCGTCCCGTCCCGAGGAGCACCGCGATGACCCGCGCCGCCCGTCCCACGTCCACCCGTGCCGAGGCCGCCCCGGCCCGCCTGGGCCCCCGCCTGGCCGCCGAGACCGTCGGCACCTTCTGGCTCGTCCTGGCCGGCTGCGGCACCGCCGTGCTGGCGGGGGAGCAGGTCGGCTACCTGGGCGTGGCGCTCGCCTTCGGCCTCGCGGTGCTCACGATGGCGTACGCCGTCGGCCACGTCTCCGGCGGACACTTCAACCCGGCCGTGACGCTGGGCCTGGCCGTGGGTCGTCGCTTCGAGTGGCGCGACGTGCCGGCGTACGTCGCGGCGCAGCTCGTCGGCGCGAGCGTGGCCGGTGGCCTGCTCTACGTGATCGCGTCGGGCCGTGACGGGTTCTCCGTCGCCGACGGGTTCGCCACCAACGGGTTCGGCGACCGGTCGCCGGAGGGCTACACGCTCCTCGCCGCCGCGGTCACCGAGGTCGTGCTCACGGCCGTCTTCGTCTTCGTCATCCTCGGTGTCACCGACCGCCGCGCACCGGTGGGCTTCGCACCGCTGGCCATCGGCCTCACGCTGACCGCCGTGCACCTCGTCTCGATCCCGGTCACCAACACCTCGGTCAACCCGGCCCGGTCGCTGGGCGTCGCCTGGTTCGACACCGCCGCCCTGGGCCAGTCGTGGCTGTTCGTCGTCGCGCCGCTCGCCGGCGCCGCCGTCGCCGGCCTCCTCTACGCCGTCACCACCGGGGTCGACCGTCGCGACGTGGACGTCGACGGGGGACCGGCCCGCTCGGCTGCCTGACCCTGCGACCCGCGTCGCGCCACGGCGAGCCCGCCGCGCGGCTCACCGTCCGCTCCACCGCGGCGCGCGCTTCTCGGCGTACGCCGCCACGCCCTCGCGGGCGTCGTCGCTGAGGAGCACCGGGGAGGCGAGCTCGCTCTGGCGGGCGAAGCCCTCCTCGGGGCTCCAGGTCGGCGCAGCGTCGACGATCTCCTTGCCGACCCGCACGGAGAGCGGGGCGTTGCCCGCGATCCGGCGGGCCAGGTCCAGGGCGCGCTCGAGGGCGCGTCCGGGCTCGACGACGTCGTTGACGAGGCCGAGCTCGGCCAACCGGGCGGCGGGCAGCGGGTCGCCGACGAGGGCGAGCTCGAGGGCCACCGGTCGCGGCAACCGGGTGCCGACGCGCCACAGCCCGCCGGCCGCGGCCAGCAGCCCCCGCTTGACCTCGGGCAGCCCGAAGGTCGCGTCCGAGGCGGCGACGACGAGGTCCGCGCAGAGCGCGAGCTCGAAGCCACCGGCCAGCGCGGCCCCCTCGACCGCGGCCACCATCGGCTTGGTGGGCGGCTCCGCCGTCAGGCCCAGGGGTCCCCGGCGGTCGGTCACCGGCACCTCGCCGCGGTGGGCCGCCGCGAGGTCCATCCCGGCGCAGAAGGTGCCGCCGGCCCCGGTCAGCACGATCGCGCGGACGGTCGGGTCCGCCTCGGCGTCGTCGATCGCGCGCTCCAGCTGCTCCGCCGTGCGCCGGTCGACGGCGTTGCGCACCTCGGGCCGGTCGAGGGTGACGACGAGGACGTCGCCCTGAAAGTCGGTGCGCACCGGCGCGGACGGCGGAGCGGGAAGGTCAGCGTGCCCGTCGAGGACGACGAGCCGGTCGGCGTCCATCCGCACCCGGCGGCGCCGGAGGTCCGCGTCCGCGAGCGCCTCGACCTCGGCCGGGTCCTCGCGGCGCAGCAGCACCCGTGCACCGTCCTCGTCGATCACCGCCAGCACGACCGCCTCCCGACCACCCTCGCGGCGGTGGGGCACCGTGACCGCCTCGACCACGCCGGTTCCCCGCAGCTCGGTGCGGGCGGGCCTGCTGGGCGGTCGGTCGAACGTCGGCCGCAGGTGCGCGAACCGCTGCTCCGGCGGGCTCGCCGACCATACGCCCAGGGCGTGCTTCGTGGCGTACCAGCCGAGCGAGCTCGTCAAGCCGTACGTCGCCGGATCGGCGCGCAGCAGCGGCACCATCGCGGCCACCGCGTGCAGGCCGTAGGCGTTGCCGGGGCCGCCCGCGAAGGTGAGCCCGCCCGTGACGGTGAGCCGACGGGCGGGGTCCTCCCACGGCAGCCCGAGCGCCTCGGCCCCGAGCTGCACCGCCGCCGGGAAGCAGGAGTAGAGATCGATCGGGCCGAGGTCGGCCGCCTCGACCCCGGCGTGGTCGAGGACCGCGCGGCCGGCGGCGGCGATCGCGGGGGAGTGCGCGAGGTCGGCGCGTTCGGAGACGAACCACTCGTCGGTCGCGGAGGCGCCCGCGTGCAGGAACACCCAGCGGTCCTGCGGCACGCCTGCGGCCTGCGCCGCGGCGACGCTGGTCACGATCGCGCCCGCGGCCAGGTCGACCTGCAGGTTCGCGCACATCAGCTTGGTGTAGGGCTCGCTCACCCAGCGGTTGTCCGGACGGGGCTCGGCGACCTCCTGCGGGCTGCGGGCGCGCGGGTCCCAGGCGTGGGGGTTCGCGGCGGCGACCTCGCTGGCCCGCGACCAGAGGTCGGCGATCGCGGCCCGGTGCTCCTCCGGGCCGCTCCCGGCGGCAGCGCCGAGGGCCGACTCGAGCAGCGCGTAGACGTAGATCGGTGCCCCGAGCCCCACCGCCGTCTCGGCCTCGTTGTTCGCGGGGCGGTCGGTGCCGACCACGCGGTCGGGGGCGGCGTCGGCGGGCTGGCGGGTCCAGGCCGGCTCGCGGCCGTCCCGCTGGAGGGACGCCACCGCCGCGCCCGCCTCGGCGCCGCTGACGAGCACGACGCGCGCCGTACCGTCCACGATCGACTGCGCTGCCTCGTTCAGCGCGAGCTGGCCACCATCCCCGCCGTACGTCGACGTCTGGAGGGTCGTCGCGCCGTCCGCCCCGACGCGTTCGGCGACCAGTCCTGCCTGGTCGGGGTAGGTCCACGACGCGCTGGGGACGGCCGCCACGAGGTCGGCGACGGCGAGCAGGTCGAGAGAGGCCCCGGCGTCCGCCGCCGCGGCGCGCAGCGCCCGCACGGCGAGCTCGACCGGCTCGGCGGGCTCGGCTGCGGGGTCGTCTGCGGGCTCGCGCACGACGACCTGGCCGACGCCGACCAGCACCGGTGTGGTCGGGTCGAGCAGACGGCCGGTGGACTCGTGGCGCACGGGCTCGTCGGGCACCCGCAACCGTGGTGCGCCCGCCCCCTCGAGGAGCGCCGCCAGCTCGACCAGCGAGGCCGTGAGCGCGGTCTCGACGCTGCGCACGGCGGTCAGCCCGACCGGGCCGCGGACCGGGGACCCGTCGAGGGCGCCGTCCAGCCGGACCGCCGTGCCGCCCGGGGCGTCGACGAGCGTGCACCACAGGCCGACGGTGATCCCCATGGGTCCGGTGCCGCGCAGCGCGAACCCGTCGGCGTCGGCGCGGTCGACCTCCCACCGGGCCTGCGCCGGGATGTCCATGAGGCTGATCTGCTGGGCGAAGGCCGCGCCCTCGACCATCTCCGCCGGCCGGTCCCCGCGCCAGGCGACGTGCAGGGTGAGCCACTCGTGGGTCCGGTCGAGGTTGCGGACCAGACGCGCCACCTCGTCCTGCGGCGCCGCCACCAGGCGTCGCGCACTCACCTGGCGCGCATACGCCGCCACCCCCGCGGGTGCCGGGACCTCGATGTCGGCACCGACCGCCGCCGCATCGCGGACAGCGGCCGCGTCATCGCCGGGGGAGCGGCCCCGGGCACGTCGTCGCGCCTCGTCGAGCCCGAGACGGACGGTCTGCGCGACGACGGGAGCCAGCGTGCGGGCGGTGCGGGTGGCGCGGCGCAACGGACGGCGCATCGGCGGGGCCTCGATTCGATGGGGTCGGCGCGCGGGGGATCCCGGGCGGTGGCTCGTGCGGGAGGGCCACTGGACATCTGGTACCAGACCGTACCAGAATGCGGCGATCCCGGACCAGGCCCGTCGTCCACCCGCGCCGGCTGTGCCAGACTGCCGCGGTGGAGACGACGGGGAGGCCGGGGGACCCGCCACACCTGCCTCGGACGGCGCCGTCGGATGCGGAGGCACGGACCTACGCCGGTCGGTCGACGTCGGAGCGCGTGGACCGCCGTCGGCACCAACTGGTCGACGCGGCGATGACGGCCATGGCCGAGAACCGGTGGCGCTCGGCGACCGTGTCGTCGATCTGTGCGACCGCGGGACTGAACAAGCGCTACTTCTACGAGAGCTTCGAGAGCCTCGACACCCTGGCCGACGCGGTCGTCGACCAGGTGGCCGCCGAGGTCACCGGAGCGGCACTGGCCGCACAGGAGCGCACCACGGGACAGTCGGCACGGGAGCAGGCGCGCGCCGCCGTGGCCGCCGTCGTCACCACGCTCGGCTCGGACCGCCGTCGCGCGCTCGTGCTGCTCGCGGGGTCGGCCGGAGCGCCGTCGGCGCACCTGCGTCGCATGGACGCCCTGCGACGGATGACCGCGACCTTCGTCGACCACGCGCTCCTCTGGCACCGCGACCGGGGCATCGAGCCGCTGACGCCGACAGCGATCGCCTTCCTCATCGGCGGCACCGCGCAGGCGATCCTGTCGTGGACCGAGGGCGAGCTGCCCGTCGACGCGGAGCAGCTCGTCGACGAGGTGACCGCGTCGTGGCTCTCGCTCGGCCAGCCGTGCGGGTCCGACGACGCCTGAGCCGTTCGCTCCGGCCTCCCGAGGGGAGCCGGTCCGTACTACGTTCTTTCACCGTAATACGCAGTGGAGCGACGGGTCACGAGCAGGGAAGTGGCCGGGACCTGCCACAGTGTGCGTCGTGACGTTCACCGAGGTGTTGTTCCCGGGCCGCCACCACGCGGTCACCGCGTTCCAGGTCGATTACCTGCACCGGTTGCTCGCCGGCGAGGTCACCGACGCGTCCGACCAGCCGATCGCCGTGGCCGACGACGCCGTGGTGATCTGGCCGGTGACGTCGGCCAACCACGCCTGGACCCGCCGCAACCCGCTGCCGGGCCACCGCCGCGAGGCGCTCGTCGAGCGCGTCTCGGTCACCTCCGGGCTGCCCAGCCTCGTCGTGCCGGTGCCCGACGTGCCGCAGCACCCCCGGTTCGCCGAGCTCGTCGTGACGACCGTCGCCACGGCGCTCGGCCACCGACCGGCGCCGTCGCCCGAGCACACCCTGGTCGCCTGCTCGACGCCGGCGGTCGCCGCGTCCTACCGGGCCCTCGGCTTCGCCGTCGTCGGCGTCGAGGACGCGGTGGAGCGCGCCCCGGAGGACCAGCCCGCGCGACCGTGGGAGGTCGTGCAGCGTCTCGCCGAGGGCGACGACTCGTGGCGGCTGATCGCGCACCCGGAGACGGTGGCGTTCTACGAGCGGTACGACGTGCCGCGTCTCGTCGCCGACCTCTTCGCCGATCCGGTGGTCTCCAGCGAGGGCGACCTGACGACGACGCGCGACTACCGCACCTACGCGGCGTCGTTCGAGACGGCGTCCGACCGCAAGTTCGAGCAGGTCGGGCCGCTGCTCGAGCCCGGTCGCGTCGTCGACGTCGGCTGCGCCACGGGCGGCCTGCTGGAGCGCATCGCCGCGGACCCGCGGTTCGCCGAGTCGGACCTGTTCGGCGTCGACATCGCACGCCCGCTGCTCGACGAGGCCGAGCACAAGAAGGCCACCGGCGTCTTCGCGAACCCCAACATCTGGTTCGTGCGCGCCAACATCCTCTCCGGCCCGGTGATGCCGGCCGCCTCCATCGACTCCACCGTCACGGTGGCGCTCACCCACGAGGTGTTCTCGTACGGCGCGGGTCGCGCCGACGTCGAGGCGTTCGCCCGGCGCGTCCACGAGCACACGCGCGTCGGCGGGGTGTGGGTGAACTCCGACGTGCTCGGCCCGGACGAGCCGGACCGGCTGGTGCGGCTGACGCTGCGCACCGACGACGGCGTCACGCCCGTCGAGCCCCACCGCGAGCTCGACGACCTGGCGCAGGCCGAAGTCGCGGCGTACGTCGACGGCCTGTCGACCGCGGGACGGCTCGTGCAGTTCGCCCACGACTTCCCGCGGTTGTCGGGTACCGCGTTCAGCGCGGAACGCCTGCCGACGGACGACGGCTCCGCGACGTACCAGGTGCGGCTCGGCGACGCGATGGAGTTCCTGACGACGAAGGACTACGCCGACAACTGGCTCAGCGAGTGCCACGAGTCGTTCTGCGGGCTGAGCTTCGCCGACTGGCGGACGGTCCTGACGGAGGCGGGATTCACGCTCGATCCCACCTCCGCGGCCTGGCGCAACGAGTGGCTGGCCGAGCACCGCTTCTCCCCCGTGGCCGAGCTCGCCGACGCCGGCACCGGCGCTCCGCTGCCCTGGCCGGTGACCCACGTGCTGACCGTCGCCCGGCGGCCCCCGGGCTGAGCCCCTCTCCCCTGTCCCCGACCTCCGCGGAGGTCACGGCAGGGGGATGCCTGCCGTGCCCTTCGACCGCTGGTAGGTGGCGGAGAGCGCGTCGTACTCCGCCCGGAGGCGCCCCACCGTCGCTGCCGCCTCGGGATCCCCGGACGCCGTCACCGCCGCGGCGAGGTCCCCCGTCGTGAGGAACCGGCTGCTGCGGTTGTAGAGGTCGCGCCCCGGCGCGGGTGCGTCGCGGTCGGGGTCCGGAACGGCGTAGACGGCCTTCAGGATCGCGATGTCGTGCGGGATCGCGAAGGCGTCGGCGGAGTCGGCGTGGCTGAAGAGGTACGCCGCGTCCGCGAACCCCGACCACGCCAGGGCCGAGAGACAGAGCGAGCACGGCTCGTGGGTCGCGAGGAACAGGCAGTCGCCCGGATCCGGCCGGTCGGCGGCGGGCAGCTCGTGGAAGAGCTTGATGGCGTGCACCTCGCCGTGCCACAGCGGGTTCTCGGTCTCGGCGTTGGTGGCGGCGAGCACCAGCGACCGGTCCTCGCGGCGCAGGATCGCGGCCCCGAACAGCTTGTTGCCCTGCGCCACCCCCGACCGCGTCAGCGGTACGACGTCGTGCTCGACGACCTCCAGCAGGCGAGCGACCAGCGACGGGTCGGTCAGGTCCACGTGTCTCCCCTCCCGGACGCTCAGGCGAGCGCCCGGGAGCAAGAGGACCCGATCGAGGTCACGAGCACGTGACGACGGCGTGTCGTGGAGTCACCCGGAGGCGCGGCCCGACGACACCACCAGACCGTTGCTGCTCGTCAGGCGCCACGACTTCTCGACCGGGCCGGTGAGGGCGACGACCCCGGAGGAGACGACCGTGATCTCGTCACCGGTCGTCAGCTTCTCCTTGAGCGCCGCCACCTGCGGCGGCGTCAGGCGCGCGGTCGACATGCGCCAGCTCGACGTCTCAGCCGCACCGGGCGTCATGTGGTCCGGCGCGCCGGCCTCGTCGAGCACGATCGTCTGCACCTGCTCGCTCGCGAGGTGGACCACCAGGTGCCCCTGGCCCTCGGTGACCCGGGTGACGCGGCCGTGCTCGTGGTGTGTGACGAAGCGGCGCCCCAGGTCGGGCAGGTGCTGTAGCTCCGCCAGACGACGACGGGCCATCAGCGACAACGAGGTGACCGCGGCAGCAGCGCCCGCGAGGGTCAGCAGCGCGACCACGCCCGCGACCTCGGCCATGTGCTCCGGACCGGCCAGGAGGACGCCGACGCCGCCGGCGACGAGGACGGCGACCGCCGCAGCGGCGGGAGCGAGGCCGACCAGGCGGCGACGCGAACGGGAGACGAGTGACACCGACATGGGAACCTCCGGACAGGGACGTGGTGCGGGATGAACACCGCCAGCCTCGTCCTGCTTCCCGTGGGCAAGGTCGACGGACGCTGTGAAGTTGCTGGGGATGGAACGCCCCGCCGCGGGCGTGCAGCCCGCGGGCATGCTTCGCCGCCCGGCCCCGGGGTGGGGACGGGCGGCGGGGTGGTCGACGGCTGGTGTCAGCCGGGGTCTCGGCCGTCGGGCCAGGGGCGGGTGCCGTCGCGGTCGACGAGGTAGCGCAGGCCCATCGGGCTGGTCCAGATGAGGGCGTGGGGTGGTTCGTTCTGGGTGGGGTCGGTGGGCCGGTAGGTCCATCTGTTGCCGGTGGTCATCTCGCGGTGGGTCTTCATGCGGTGGTGGCGTCGGCAGAGCGGGAACAGGTTGCGGGTGGAGGTCTGCCCGGGTGGGCCGCTCTGCTGGTAGGGGTCGCAGTGGTCGAGGTCGGCGGTTCCCGATGAACGCGTGCAGTACGGGAAGACGCACCTCGGCCAGCGGGCACGGACGTGGTCGGCGATCCGATCGGGCGGGCTGTAGCCGTTCACGGCGTCGTCGCGGTTGAGGTCGATGATCGGCTTGACCGTGACGTGGGTGTCGGGCGATCCGCACCAGGCCAGGACCTGCTCGACCGTGACGACCCCGCGGGGCGCGCCGCGGGTGTCAAGGCGGGCCAGGTCGATGCCCGTCATGCCGGTGCAGGCGTCGATGCCCGGCCCGAACCCGTCCAGGTTGTTGGTGATCGCGGCCTGGTCGAGGTGGACGAACAGCACCACCTCGCGCCGGGCCCGCTGCACCGGTCGTGGCTCATCCCCCGGGGTCGCGTTCTCCGAGGCATAGTCCAGCGTGTTGATGCCGTCGCAGCGCCGCGCGATCTCACCGAGGGCCATGGACCGGCGGACGTCGAGATCCGTGCCGCAGCCCAGGTCGCCCAGCTGCCGGGCCACGTGGGCGACGGTCCGTTCGAGGTCGAGCGCATCGGCCAGGTCGAGGGAGCCGTGGACGTTCACGGTGCCCCGAAGGGTCCCGGTGAGCGGGTCCGCAAAGGCGACGTCGCCCAGGTCGATCGACAGGTAGCGGTCGCCGTCGGCCGCGTGCCGTTCGGCCTCGGTGGTCTCGGGGTCGAACCGCGCCGCCGCCTCGGCCACCAGCCGGTCCACCTCGGGACCGGTGGCCTTGCCCGCGACGTACGCGACGTGCCGGTCCACGACCCCGGCCGCCTCGAACGTCAGCGTCCGTGCGGCCTGGGCGATGCGCCGGCCCCGCCACACGTCGACCTCACCCGCAGCAACACGCGCGTGGACGCGCGGGAGGCGGTAGCGCAGCTCCACTGCGTCCCCCACCAGCCGACGTGCAGCGTCGAACGAACATCCCCGGGCGGCGGCGACCTCCCCGATGCAGAACTCCGCCACCACCGGCGCCCCCGGCCCACCCAGCTCGAGGAACTGATCCCCGGCCAACGCCTCGGCGCGCTCAATCTCGTGCCACTCACCCAGCACCGTGATCGGATCACCCACCACAGCGTCCGACGTGTGGAAAGCGGCCCAGTCGCCCACGGCGACGAAGGCAGCCGCCTCCGCCACACGAGCCGCTCGCGTGCGCTCGCGGACCGCGTCGATCAACGCGGTCGCTGTGGTGTGGGTCCCCCGATCCATGCCGCCCTCCCTAGTCGAACAGGCATGCGATCGCCACCTCTCGGTGGTGATCTGTGGATGACCGCCCTCGCGTCGAGTTTGGCGAAACGATCCGACCAAACTCGACGCGCCTGCCGCGCCGTTCGACCAAACTCGACGTGCCTGCCGCGCCGTACTCCCCAACTCGACGCACCTGCCGCGCGCATTCGACCAAACTCGGCGCGCCCGCCGCGCCGTACACCCCAACTCGACGCGCCCGCCGCGCCATACAACCCAACTCGACGCCCCTGCCGCGCCATACACCCCAACTCGACGCACGCGCCGCGCCGTACAACCCAACTCGACGGAGGCCCTACTCCCCCAGCGCCGCGGCGACGGCGGCCTCGACGTGCAGGCGCGTCGTCGGGAAGACCGGCACAGAGGTGTCCTCGGCCCCCACGAGCAGCTCGATCTCGGTGCAGCCGAGCACGATCCCCTCCGCGCCGCGCTCGACGAGCCCGGCCATCACCGCGACGTACGCCTCCCGGGACTCGGGGCGCACCACACCGTGCACGAGCTCGTCGTAGATGACCCGGTGCACGACCTCGCGGCCGGCCTCGTCCGGCACGAGCACGTCGAGGCCGTGCTCGGCGAGCCGGTCGCGGTAGAACGGCTGCTCCATCGTGAACCGCGTGCCGAGCAGGCCGACGCGGCGGACGCTGGCCGCCCGCACCGCGTCGGCGGTCGTGTCGGCCAGGTGGAGGAAGGGCATGTCGATCGCGCCGACGACGGCGTCGGCGACCTTGTGCATCGTGTTGGTGCACAGCACCACCAGGTCCGCGCCGGCCGCCTGGAGACGTCGGGCCTCGGCCGCGAGCAGCTCGCCCGCCACCTCCCACTCCCCCGCGACCTGGAGGCGTTCGACGTCGGCGAAGTCGACCGAGGTCAGCACGATCCGCGCGGAGTGGTAGCCACCCCGGCGCTCGCGCACCAACTCGTTGGCGAGGCGGTAGTACTCCGCCGTCGACTCCCAGCTCATCCCGCCGATCATGCCGATGACTCGCATGCCGGCCAGTAGATCAGCCCATCGTCTTCGCGCCGTCGATCGACTCCCGGATGATGTCGGCGTGGCCGGCGTGCTGCGCCGTCTCGGCGAGCACGTGCAGGAAGGTGCGCCGGGCGCTCCACCACTCCCCCGGCGCGAACCACGGGGCCTCCGGCAGCGGCTGGGTGGCGTCGAGGTCGACGGACGTCACCAGCGCCTCCGTCGCGGCCGCCACGTCGGCGTAGGCGCCCAGCACCCCCTCCAGCGTCTCGCCCGCCACCAGCACGAACTGCTCGTGGTAGGCCTGCACCTCCGCCGGCGGGTCGGACCAGTCGATGTGCTCCCAGTCGATGGCGGCCTGCTCCTCGGGGCCGTGCTCGATGAAGCGGTTCCACTCGCCCACCGTTGCGGTCACGTGCTTCACGAGGCCGCCGAGGTTGAGGGAGCTCACCGTGGGGGTCAGTCGGGCCTGCTCGTCGGAGATGCCGTCGAGGGCACGGAGGAAGAGGGCGCGGTGCGTGCGGAGGGCCTGGAGCAGGTCCGCGCGCTCACCGGTGGCGGTGGTGGGTTCGGTCTCCATGGACGGCACGCTAGGCCGGAGCACCGACACTCCTGGCGTGTCGCGGGAACCTTCGTGCCCGGGCCGACGTTGAACGTCCCGAGCCGACATCCGTCGGCACCAGATCGACACGAGGACAGGACTTGACCGGGCCGACAGACGAACCCTGTAGACCCCACACCCGGCGCGCGGACGCACGCCGCTCTCCCGCTCGAGGGGAGGTGCGCGCCAGGTGACCATCTTGCTCTCGCTCCTGCTCGGAGTGGTCGTCGTGCTGGTGATCACGGCGGCGACCGGCTACTTCGTGGCGCAGGAGTTCGCCTACATGGCGGTCGACCGCTCGACCTTGCGCGCCAAGGCCGAGGCCGGGGACACGACCGCCGCCCGCACCCTCAAGGTGACGGGCCGCACCTCCTTCATGCTCTCCGGAGCGCAGCTCGGCATCACCGTCACCGGCCTGCTGGTCGGCTACGTCGCCGAGCCCCTCATCGGATCCGCCTTCGGCGACCTGCTCGCGCTGGGCGGTGTGCCGACCGCCCTCGGCGTCACGATCGGCACCCTGATCGCGCTCGCCTTCGCGACCGTCGTGCAGATGCTGTTCGGTGAGCTGTTCCCGAAGAACCTCGCGATCGCGCGCCCCGAGCCCGTCGCGCGGTGGCTCTCGCGCTCCACCCTGGGCTACCTCGCGATCACCGGATGGCTCATCTGGTTCTTCGACCAGTCGTCGAACCTGCTGCTGCGGTCCCTCAAGATCGAGCCGGTCCACGACGTGGAGAGCTCGGCGACGGCCCGCGACCTCGAGCACATCGTCGCGGAGTCCCGCGCCTCCGGTGAGCTCACCGCCGAGATGTCGGTGCTGCTCGACCGCGTGCTGGACTTCCCCCAGCACGACGTGGAGCACGCCATGGTCCCCCGCAGCCGCGTCGACTCGGTGGAGCACGACGCGACGCTCGGCGAGGTCCGCGAGCTCATGCGCACCGGCCACTCGCGCTACCCCGTGCTCGGCCAGGACGACGAGATCCTCGGCATCGTCCACCTGGTCGACCTCCTCGACCTCGGTGCGCTCGGCGGGGAGGAGCCGTGGTCGAAGCCGGTCACGACCGCCCTGCGTCCGCCGATCGTGCTGCCCGAGCTGATGGCCATGCCCGACGCGCTGCGCACCATCGCGGAGGCGAAGGAGCAGATGGCCTGCGTCGTCGACGAGTACGGCGGTCTCGCCGGCATCGTGACGATCGAGGACCTCGTCGAGGAGATCGTCGGCGAGATCCGCGACGAGCACGACGAGCCGGCCGAGCCCGAGTTCAGCGTCGACGCCGTCCGCGGTGGTTGGGAGATGCGTGGCGACCTGCCCGTCGACGAGGTCGAGCGCGTGATCGAGCACGACCTGCCGACCGGCGACTTCGAGACCCTCGCCGGGCTCGTCATCGCCGAGCACGGCGCCCTCCCCGAGCCGGGTACGTCCCTGCTCGTCCGCCTGCCCGACGACCCCGGCGACCTGGCCGAGAGCGACGAGCCCGTCGTCCGTCACCTGGCGGTCGAGGTGCTCGAGGTCGAGCAGTACGTCCCGTCGTCCCTGCACGTGCAGGTGGTCGACGCGACCCAGGACGACGACGCCCACGCCGAGCCGGACGGCCCCGCTGTCGCCGGCACGGGCGGCAGCGGCACGGAGGTGGAGGCATGATGGAGAACCCTGTCGTCGTCCTGGTGGCGACGGTCGTGATCATCGCGGCCAGCGCGTTCTTCGTGGCGATCGAGTTCGCCCTGATCGGCGCCAAGAAGCACCGGCTCGAGGACGCCGCGGCCACGAGCCGCGCCGGCCGCGCCGCGCTCCGCAGCGCCTCGGAGCTCTCCGTGCTCCTCGCCGGCTCCCAGCTCGGCATCACGCTGTGCGTGCTGGCGCTGGGCGCCATCACCAAGCCGGCCGTGCACCACTGGCTGACCCCGCTGTTCGAGTCGTGGGGCATCGCGCTCTGGCTCGCCGACGTCGCGGGCTTCGTGCTGGCGCTCATCGTCGTCACCTTCATCCACCTCGTGGTGGGCGAGATGGCGCCGAAGTCGTGGGCCATCGCGCACCCCGAGCGCTCGGCCACGCTCCTCGCCCTGCCGATGCGGGGCTTCATGTGGCTGACGCGCCCGATCATCCACGCGCTCAACAACGGCGCCAACTGGTGCTTGCGGCGGGTCGGCGTGGACCCGGTGGACCAGCTGGCCTCGGGTGCCGATCCCGACACCCTGCGCCAGCTCGTGCAGCACTCGGCGAACGTCGGCGCCCTGGACGCCAGCTACTCCGCCCAGCTCTCCGGCGCGCTCGACCTCGGTCACGTGCAGGTGCGCGAGCTGGTGCGGCCGCGCCGACCCGTCGCCGTGCCGGAGCACGCCACCGTCGGTGACGTGCAGGACGCGAGCCGCACGACGGGCCACCTGCGGATCCTCGTGGGTTCGCCCGACGCCCCCACGGGTCTCGTGCACGTCCGCGACACGCTGACCGAGGACCGCACGGCCCCACTGGCTCCGATGGTCCGCCCGGTGCACGTGCTGGCACCGGAGGTCACGGTGCTCGCGGCGCTCGCCGAGATGCGGCAGGCGAGCGCGCAGCTCGCCGTCGTGCAGGACACGGACGGCCTCGTCGGCGTCGTGTCGTTCGCCGACATGCTCCGCGGCCTGTTCCCGGAGCGCATCCCGGCGTGACGGGCCGACCGCGGCGTACCTCCTCGGGGGGTACGCCGCGGTCCGGCCTCAGGCGTCGCGGACGCCCGAACGGTCGGTGATCGGGGGCAGCGTCGACCAGGGGAAGTTGATCCACCGGTCGGTGTGCTTCCACACGAAGTCGCCCTTCACGACCGAGCGCGGCTTCTCGTAGATCACCGCCGTGCGGGCCTCCGCCACGTGGCCGCGCACGAAGGCGTCGACCATCTCCAGCGTGCGCCCCGAGTCGGCCACGTCGTCGACGATGAGCACGCGCGTGTCGTCGAGCTCGGAGGCGTCGAGGTAGGGCGGCAGCATGGTGGGCACGTCGAGGGTCGTGCCCACGCCGGTGTAGAACTCCACGTTCATCGTGAAGAGGTTCTTGCAGTCCAGGGCGTAGGCGATCGAGCCGGCCGGGATGAGCCCCCCGCGGGCGATGCCGAGGACGACGTCGGGCACGAAGCCCGCATCGGCCACCTGCTGCGCGAGCTCCCGCACCGCGGTGCCGTAGGTCTCCCAGGTCAAGGTCTCGCGGTCGTCCATCCGCCCGATGCTACGGGCCCCGCGACCGCACCGCGTGACGGAATCGACAGGTAAGACGATTGTTCCGGTGGTGTTAACGACTCATAGCGTTCGTGGTCCACGGCGCGGCCGCCCCGATCGAGCGGCCGCGTCCGTCGTCCTGCACCACCGTGCGAAAGGTTCCCCATGTCCGACCAGCTCCTCGAGGCGCCGAAGTCGCGCACCGGTCTCTACGCGGTCATCGCCGCCGTGGTGGCCGTCGCGCTCGTCGTCGGCGGCTACTTCCTCTTCATCCGCGACAGCGGCGACGCCATCCGCATCGGCGTCGTCGACTCGAGCGACCCCTACTGGCGCGACTTCACCCAGGCAGCCGACGAGGCCGGTCTCGACGTCGAGATCGTGAACTTCGCCGACTACAACCAGCCGAACCGCGCGCTGGACGAGGGCGAGCTCGACCTCAACCAGTTCCAGCACCTCGCATTCCTCGCCGAGCACCTCGAGGCCAACCCGGACTCCGACATCGTGCCGATCGGCGCGACCGCGATCTACCCGCTGGCGCTCTACTCGGAGAACTACGGCAGCATCGACGAGATCCCGGACGGCGCCGAGGTGGTCGTGCCCAACGACCCGAGCAACCAGGCGCGTGCCCTCGTCATCCTCCAGGACGCGGGGCTCATCGAGCTCGCCGACGGCGGCACGCTGACCTCCGACCTCTCCCAGGTCGACGAGGCCGGCTCCCGCGTGCAGGTGACCGAGGCCGCGGCCAACTTCACGGCCGCGTCGCTGCAGGACGTCGCCGCCGCCGTCATCAACAACGACTTCATCAAGGACGCCGGTCTCGACCCCGAGGCCGCCCTCGCGCAGGACGACCCCGAGGACGAGCGCGCGCAGCCCTACATCAACATCTTCGCTGCCAACGCCGAGGACGCCGACAACGAGGACTACCTCGAGCTCGTGCGGATCTACCACGACACGCAGAAGGTGCAGGACGGCGTGCTCGAGGCGTCCGAGGGCACCGCGGTGCTCCTCGACACCCCGACCGCGGAGCTCGACGCGGCGCTCGACGAGGCCCGCGAGGCCGTCCGCAACGGCTGACCCCCACCCGGGGCACGTGCCGCAGCTGCGGCGCGTGCCCCGACGTGCGACCCCCCGCGCCGTACGCCGGCGCTCCCCCTCGTTCCCAGGAGGACGACATGGCACTCGTGGAGTTCCGCGACGTGCGCAAGGTGTTCCCCGCCACCCAGCGGGGAGGCAAGGACGTCGTCGCCATCGACGGCGTCGACCTCGACATCGAGCGTGGCGACATCTTCGGCATCGTCGGCTACTCGGGGGCGGGCAAGTCGACCCTCGTGCGCCTCATCAACGCCCTCGAGCCCGCGACGTCGGGCTCGATCACCGTCGACGGCCGCGAGGTGACCGGCATGGGCGAGCGCGAGCTGCGCGCCCTGCGCCGGGACATCGGCATGATCTTCCAGCAGTTCAACCTGTTCACCTCCCGCACGGTGTACGCCAACGTGGCCTACCCGCTGCAGGTCGCGGGTGTCCCGAAGGCCGAGCGCCACGAGCGGATCGCGGAGCTGCTGTCGTTCGTCGGGCTCATCGACAAGGCGGGGCACTACCCCGACCAGCTCTCCGGCGGGCAGAAGCAGCGTGTGGGCATCGCCCGCGCGCTCGCCACCTCCCCCACGCTCCTGCTCGCCGACGAGTCGACCAGCGCGCTCGACCCGGAGACGACGCAGGAGGTGCTGGGCCTCCTCAAGCGCGTCAACGAGGAGCGCGGGATCACGATCGTCCTCATCACGCACGAGATGGACGTCATCCGCACGATCGCCGACAAGGTCGCCGTCATGGAGGCCGGTCGCGTGATCGAGCAGGGCCCCGTCTACGACCTGTTCTCCGACCCGCAGCACCCGGCGACGCGACGCTTCGTCTCCACCCTCGTGGACGACCGTCCCGACGACCGGGCGCTCGCGGTGCTGCGCGAGCGCCACGCCGGCCGCTTCGTGACCCTCGCGGTGCGCGACGCATCGGTGCGGCAGTCCGACCTGTTCGCCGAGCTCATCGCCCGGGACGTGCGGTTCGAGCTCGTCTACGGCGGGATCGAGGAGATCCAGGGCCGCACGTTCGGCAACCTGACCCTGGCGCTGTCCGGCGACGACGCGGCGATCGACGCCGCCCTCGACGCCATCCGCGCCCACGTCGAGATCTCGGAGGTGGCGTGATGGGTGACACCCGGCTCTTCGAGCTCGGCCCCGACCTGTGGGAGGCCTTCGGCCAGACCCTGACGACCGTCGCGATCGCACTGTTCTTCGGCGTCCTCGGGGGCACGGTCATCGGGCTGGCGCTCTACACGACGCGCTCGGGCAACCTGTTCGCGAACCGTCCGGCGTTCGTCGTGCTCAACTTCGCGGTCAACTTCTTCCGCCCCATCCCGTTCATCATCTTCATCGCCGCGGTGCAGCCGCTCGCACGGGTCGTGGTGGGCACCGGCTTCGGCATCAAGGCCGCGATCTTCGCGCTCTCGCTGGCCGCGGCGTTCTTCATCAGCCGCGTCGTGGAGCAGAACCTCTTCGCCGTCGATCCCGGCGTGATCGAGGCGGCGCGGGCGATGGGGGCGAGCCGGCCACGGGTGCTCTTCACCGTCCTCATCCCGGAGGCGCTCGGACCGCTCATCCTCGGCTACACCTTCGCCTTCGTCGCGATCGTCGACGCCTCCGCGGTCGCCGGGTTCGTCGGCGGCGGCGGTCTGGGCTACTTCGCGCAGAGCTACGGGTTCGGGTCGTTCGACACCGTCGTGACCTGGGCGACCGTGCTCATCATCGTGGCGATCGTGCAGCTCGGGCAGCTCCTCGGCAACGTGCTCGCGCGCAAGGTGCTGCGGCGCTGACGGGAGGGTCGTCGGGGGCCCGGGACACGCCGTACCCGGAGCGAATTGCCTTATCTCATATCTGAGATACCTTGGTGCGCATGACTGTCACCCCGACGACCGAACTCGCCGACCCGGCGGACTACAAGCGTCGCATCGGCAAGCTCATCCGTGACGCCCGCATCCACCGCGGGCTCACCCAGGCGCAGCTCGCCGACCTCCTCGCCACCTCGCAGAGCGCGATCAACCGCATCGAGCGGGGCCACCAGAACCTCTCCCTCGAGATGGTGGCGCGCATCGGCGCCGCGCTCGACTCCGAGATCGTCGCGATCGGCTCCGGCCCCACCCACCTGCGGGTGACCGGGCCGACGACCCTCTCGGGCAGCATCGACGTCAAGACCTCGAAGAACGCCGGCGTCGCGCTGCTCTGCGCGAGCCTCCTCAACCGGGGCCGCACGACGCTGCGCAAGGTCGCGCGCATCGAGGAGGTCAACCGCCTGCTCGAGGTGCTGGAGAGCCTCGGCGTGCGCACGCGCTGGCTCAACGCGGACAACGACCTCGAGATCGTGCCGCCGGAGCACCTGGACCTCTCGAACATCGACGCCGCGGCGGCACGCCGCACCCGGTCGATCATCATGTTCCTCGGCCCGCTGCTGCACCGTCTGGAGGAGTTCGAGCTGCCGTACGCCGGCGGCTGCAACCTCGGCGAGCGCACCGTGGAGCCCCACATGACGGCGCTTCACCACTTCGGCCTCGAGGTGAAGGCGACCGACGGCGCCTACCACGCGGCCGTGGGCCGCGGCATCGGTCCGGCCAAGCCGATCGTGCTCACGGAGCGCGGCGACACCGTCACCGAGAACGCCCTGATGGCAGCGGCCCTCCACCCGGGCACGACGGTCATCCGCAACGCGTCGTCCAACTACATGGTCCAGGACCTGTGCTTCTACCTGCAGAAGCTCGGGGTCGACGTCGAGGGCATCGGCACGACGACGCTCACGGTCACCGGCCGGGAGCGCATCGACGTCGACGTCGACTACGCGCCGAGCGAGGACCCCATCGAGGCCATGTCGCTGCTCGCGGCCGCCATCGTCACGGAGTCCGAGATCACCATCCGCCGCGTGCCGATCGAGTTCCTCGAGGTCGAGCTCGCCACGCTCGAGGGCATGGGCCTGCGCTACGACCGCTCGGAGGAGTACGTCGCGCTCAACGGCCACACGCGGCTGGTGGACCTCACGACCCACCCCTCGGAGCTGCAGGCCCCGCGGGACAAGGTCCACCCCATGCCCTTCCCAGGCCTCAACATCGACAACCTGCCCTTCTTCGCCGTGATCGGTGCGGTGGCGAACGGCCAGACGATGCTCCACGACTGGGTCTACGAGAACCGCGCGATCTACCTGACCGAGCTCACCAAGCTCGGCGGCAACGTGAAGCTGCTCGACCCGCACCGCGTGCTGGTCGAGGGCCCGACGCACTTCTCGGGCGCCGAGCTGATCTGCCCGCCGGCGCTGCGCCCGGCGGTCGTGATCCTGCTGGCGATGCTCGCGTCCAAGGGCACCTCGGTGCTGCGCTCGACCTACGTGATCCACCGCGGCTACGAGGACCTCGCCGAGCGGCTCAACCAGCTCGGCGCGAACATCGAGACGTTCCGCGACATCTGATCCCCCACGGATCGGGCGAAGACCGCCGGTGTCCCCCACCGCGCGGTCCGCCCGGTCTAGGGTGACGCCGTGAGCCCCTCAGCGTCGCGGCCGGCCACGGGGTTCGCCTATCTCGACGGACCTCACGACGAGCACCGCACCCGCCCCCTGGCGTTCGCCCACCGCGGCGGCGCCGAGCACCCCGACCTCCACGGTCTGGAGAACACGGTGCGGGCGTTCGAGCACGCGGTGGAGCTCGGCTACGGCTACCTCGAGACCGATGTGCAGGTGACGGCGGACGGCGAGCTCGTGGCGTTCCACGACACGATGCTCGACCGCGTCACCGGCTCGTCGGGGTCGATCGGCGACCTGACCGCCGCCGAGGTGGCCGCGCTCCGGGTCGGCCACGGTGGTCGCGTCCCGCTGCTCACCGAGCTCGTCGAGCGCTTCCCCACGGTGCGGTTCAACATCGACCTCAAGTGCGACCGCTCCCCCGCGGCGCTCGCCGCGTTCGTGGCCGAGCACGACCTGTGGGACCGCGTGCTCGTCGGCTCCTTCGCCCGCCGCCGCATCGCCGAGTTCCGCCGCCTCACGCGCCGCCGGGTGCCGACCGCCGCCCACCGCGGCGAGATCGTGGCCTACCTGTTGCTCCCGGCGCGGCTCGCCGCCCGGGTGACGCCGGGCCGTCCCGCCGCGCTGCAGGTACCGGTACGCCGCGTGCTCCCCATCGTCACCCCGCGTCTGCTGCGTCGGGCCCACGCCGCCGGCCTCCACGTGCACGTGTGGACCGTCGACGAGCCCGCGGAGATGCACCAGCTGCTCGACCTGGGGGTCGACGGCCTGATGACGGACCGCACCGACCTGCTGCGCGCCGTGCTCGAGGAGCGCGGCGCCTGGCCCCACGAGGAGGACCGATGAGCACCGTCGAGGCACCCGCGGCCACCAACCCCTATGCGGGGCGTCGCTGGCCCGTCGCCGCCTGGGGTCTGTGGGACTGGGGGTCGGCAGCGTTCAACGCCGTCATCACGACCTTCGTCTTCACCGTCTACCTGACCGCGGAGGACGACGCGGGCGAGCCCCTGTTCGGCTCCGGCGTCGACACCAAGCTGGGGTGGGCGCTGGCGGCCGCCGGCGTCCTCATCGCGCTGCTGGCTCCCCTCACGGGCCAGCGCGCCGACCGCTCGGGACGGCGCACCTTCTGGCTCGCGGTCCACACGGGCGTCGTCATCGTCGCGTCGGCGCTCATGTTCTTCGTGACGCCCGAGCCCAGCATGCTCCTGCTCGGCCTCTTCCTGCTCGCAGCGGGCAACGTCTTCTTCGAGCTCGCCTCGGTCAACTACAACGCGATGCTCAACGAGATCTCGACGCCGGCGACCGTCGGCCGCATCTCGGGGCTCGGCTGGGGCCTGGGCTACCTCGGCGGCATCGTGCTGCTGCTGTTCGTCTACTTCGGCTTCATCAACCCCGAGGTCGGGCTGTTCGGCGTGACCGGCGAGAACGGCCTCGACGTCCGCGTGACGATGCTGGCCTGCGCCATCTGGACCGCCGTCTTCTCCCTGCCCGTGATCCTGACGATCCGCGACGCCCCGCGGGGCGCCTCCGAGAGAGTCGCGGGTCCGCGGACGGGCATCGTCGCGTCGTACCGGCACCTCTTCGCGACCGTCGCCGACCTGTGGCGCACCGATCGCAACACGGTCTACTTCCTCGGCGCCTCCGCCGTGTTCCGGGACGGCCTCGCCGGCGTCTTCACGTTCGGCGCCGTGCTGGCGGCCGGCAGCTTCGGGTTCTCCGCCGGCGGCGTCATCATCTTCGGTGTCGCCGCCAACGTGGTCGCGGGCATCGCCACCATCCTGTTCGGACTGCTCGACGACCGCATCGGCCCGAAGCGGGTCATCGTCGGGTCCCTCTCCGCGATGTGCGTCGCGGGCCTCGTGCTGTTCGTGCTCCACGACGGCGGCAGCACGGTGTTCTGGATCTTCGGCCTCGTGCTCTGCATCTTCGTCGGCCCTGCCCAGTCGGCGTCCCGGTCGCTCCTCGCCCGTCTCATCCCCGAGGGCCGCGAGGGCCAGGTCTTCGGCCTGTACGCGACCACGGGCCGTGCGGCCAGCTTCCTCGCGCCCACCGCGTGGGCGGTGGCGCTCACGGTCGCGGCCGGGGTCACGGGCCGGTCCTCCGACGACGTCCAGTACGCCGGGATCCTCGGCATCCTGCTCGTGCTGCTCGCCGGGCTCCTCCTGCTGCTGCCGGTCAAGGCGCCTCGGCCGGGGCAGCCCCGCCCGACGGCGTGACCCGTCCGGGGCGAGTTTCGGGAATCGTCGCGCGGCCAGTACCGTTGACAACTTGGCGCAGCAATGCGCCACCCCGAACGACGACCGGAGAGGTGGAGGTGCCGCATGGCTGAGCGCACGCTGCGAGGGGCACGACTGGGGGGTCAGAGCTTCGAGGACGAGCGCGGCATCGAGTTCGCTGCTCGCCAGCAGGTCGGGTACCGCTGCAAGCAGGGCCACGAGTTCGAGATCACGATGTCGGTCGAGGCCGACATCCCCGCCGTGTGGGAGTGCCCACGCTGTGGGTCCGAGGGTCTGAGCACCGCCGGGATCCTGCCCGAGGAGAAGGCCGAGAAGCCGGCCCGCACGCACTGGGACATGCTGCTGGAGCGCCGCTCCGAGGCCGAGCTGGAGGAGATCCTCACCGAGCGTCTCGACCTGCTGCGCGGCGGCGAGATCGGCCCGGCGCACCTGCACCGCACCCGCAAGGGCTGATCCCTCCGGGCGGGTGCCGAGGCTCAGTCCTCGACGACCTCGCCCTGCACGACATCCCCGCCACCGGCCGGCTTCCGGCCGGGTCCGGTGGTGGGCCACGAGCCCGTCGGTACGCCGTACCGACGGGCTCGTCGCATGAGCAGGGCCCGCACCGGTGTGCGCACGAGGCGCCGTCCGAGCACGAGCAGGATCCCGACGAGCCCGTTGACGAGACCCGGCAGGATCATCAGCACGGCGCCGACGAACACGAGGACGCCGTCGAGCAGCTCGTCCGCCGGCGGGCGACCCTCGCGGGTGGCCGCCATGGCGGCCTGCCAGGAGCGGCGCCCCGCGCGTGCGAGCACCACGAAGCCCAGCACCGTCGAGCCGAGCACGAGCAGCACGGCGAGGGGCACCCCGACGAAGTCGGCGACCAGCACGAACGCGCCGACCTCGACCACGACGCCGACCAGGAGCGGCAACGTGAGCCGCAGGGCGCGCAGGCGCGCGCGGCGCACCGCACCCGGGGGCAGGTCGTGACCCACCGTCGGGTCGGGCCCGTGCCGCGGATCGGGGCCGGCCCCCAGGGGCTGGCTCACGACGCGCGGCGGCGGTCGCGGAAGCGGCGCAGCTGGCTGCGACGTTCGCGCAGGCCCCAGCGGGTGATGCGGGACAGCGACTCGGACGCCACGGAACCCGTCATCTTGGAGTCGCCGCGCTCACGCTCGACGAACTCGATGGGCACCTCGACGACCCGCAGGCCGTTCTTCACGGTGCGCCAGGTCAGGTCGGTCTGGAAGACGTAGCCCGTCGACTCCACGGAGGCGAGGTCGATCTTCTCGAGCGTCGTGCGCCGGAAGAGACGGAAGCCGGCGGTCGCGTCGCGCACCTTCATGCCGAGCAGGAGCCGCACGTAGAGGTTGCCACCCCGGGAGAGCAGCATCCGCGACCGCGGCCAGTTCACGACCGAGCCGCCCGGCACCCACCGGGACCCGATGACCAGGTCCGCGCCCTGCAGCGCGTCGAGGAGGCGGCCGAGCTGCTCCGGCTGGTGGGAGCCGTCGGCGTCCATCTCCCCGATCACGTCGTAGCCGCGCTCGAGCGCGACGGCGAAGCCGTGCAGGTACGCCGCGCCCAGACCCTCCTTGGCCGTGCGGTGCACGACGGAGACGGACGGGTCGGCCGCGGCCAGCTCGTCGGCCAGGCGTCCCGTGCCGTCCGGTGAGCCGTCGTCCACGACGAGCACGTCGAGGTCCGGCTGCGCGGCACGCAGCCGACCGACGATCCGCTCGATGTTGAGCGCCTCGTTGTAGGTGGGGACGACGATGACTCCTCGCCCGAGACCGCCGTTGGTCATCCGACTCTCTCCCTCGTGGTCGTCGCGGGACCCTCCCCCGCGGCGTCGTGCGCCTCGGCCCGCTCGTCCGGGGCCGCGCCGGCGGACTCCTGCCCGCCGGAAGGCGTCATGCTACGTCGCGGGAACCGGCCCCGGAGCAGCCCACCCAGGGCGGCGAGGAGCGTGGTGGCACCGAGCACGACCGCGATGCCCGCGCCGTACCGCATCGCCGGCGAGACGGCGTCGTTCAGCACCACCTCGCCGGACACGACGCCCTGGGTGCGGGTGTCGATGGTCCGAGCGACCGAGCCGTCGGGGCGGATGATGCCACTGACGCCGTTGATGGCGGCGACGACGAGGTACTTGCCCGACTCCAGCGCCCGCATCCGCGTCATCTCGAACTGCTGGTCGATCTGGTGGGTCCGGATGAACATGGCGTTGCTGGTCTGCACGGTGAGCATCTCGGCGCCGGCGCCGACCTGCGCGCGGAACCCGTCGTCGTACGCGACGTCGAAGCAGATCGCGTTGCCCACCTGCACGCCGGCGACGTCGAGCGGGGAGGTGCGCTGGCCCGAGAGCATGTCGCGCGGGATGAGGTCGAAGTCCTCCACCACGGAGGTGAACCAGGCGTTGCGGAAGGGGATGTACTCGCCGAAGGGCACGGGGTGCCGCTTGGCGTAGCGGTCCCCCGGTCCGGTCGTCGGGTCCCACACGATGCCCTGGTTGAGCACCTGGTCGTCGTCGACGGCGTCGACCATGCCGCCGACCACCACCGGCACGCCCACCGCGGACACCGCGGCGTCGATCTCGGTGCGGGTGCGACGGTCGAGGAACGGGTCGACGGCGGTGGAGTTCTCGGGCCAGACGACGAACCGCGGCTCCGGCTCCTCCCCGGCCTCGACGGCGGCGCCGAGCTCGATGGTGGTGTCGACGTGGTTCTGCGTCACCTCGCGGTGCACGGGGACGACGTCGTCGCCGGCTCCCGGGACGTCCCCCTGCACGGCGGCGACCTCGACGACCTCGCCGCCCCGGGGCACCTCGTACGGCCGCACCGCAGCGAGCAGCACGACGGCGCCGACGGCGACGTACGGCGCGACCATGCCCCCGAGGACCCGCCGGTCCCGGAGGGCGGCGTTCCCGCCCGTACGGCGCAGCTCCGCCACCCGCACGACGACCCAGGCGGTCACGGTCCCGAGCAGGGCCACCACGAACCCGACCCCGGCGGTGCCGACGTAGGGCAGGAGCGGCGCGAAGCCGGTGTCCATCACGCCGAACGCCAGCCGGCCCCACGGGAAGCCGCCGAACGGCCACCCGGCGCGGAGCTCCTCGTAGGAGACCCACGCGGCGGCCACCCAGAGCGGCCAGCCGGGCAGGCGCTGCACGAGGGCCACGACGGGCCCGAGCAGCAGGAAGTAGGCCGTCTCGATCAGCGACAGGGCGATCCAGGCGTCCGTGCCGACCGCCCGCATCCACCACAGCAGGGAGAAGGAGAACACCCCGCCGAAGATCACCCCGAGCGCCGCGGCGGCCGGCAGGCGGGCGCCGCGGAGGGCGAGCGTGAGGCCGAGGAGGGCGAGGGGCCCGGCCAGCACGAGGCCGACCGGGGCGAACATGCAGGTCGTGACGCCGCCCGCGACTGCGGCGAGAACCGCGCGACGGCGGAAGGTGACGACCACGAGGAGACGGTAGCCCAGGAGCCGGCGTCCAGCAGGGCGGAGGGGGTCGCCACGGCCTTCGGACCGACGTGGTCCCGACCGGATGCCAGGCTCACGAAGTTGTCTACGGACCGCGGACCCCCTCCGCATCCACCACCACGGTGCAGCTCCCTGGTGACCGTGCGGACCGACCGGGAAGTGGTGCGCGACCCGTCGGCCCACCCGCTCGCGCTCCAGGACCCCACGCGCGTGCTGCTCAGGTGAACGCGGGCCAGCCTTCCGGTGACCGGCCGGTGGTGTCAACCTGGGGCTGACCTGCGACGACGGGGTGTCATCGCAGGTCAGCGCCCCCGTCGCGGACCGCAGGTTCCCGCCGCGATTTTGCGACCTCCCGGCGTGTCGTACGACGACACGCCGGGGCGGTGCGCTAATCCGCAGCGGGGCCGGGGACGACGACGGTTCCCCGCGCGCTCGTCGCCACGAGCGGTGGGTCCAGCAGCCGGCTGGCGCCCGGCTGCGCGGCCGTGGGCTCGCCGCGGGCGACCACGGTCAGCACGAGGTCGAGCTCCCGGGACCGGCGACCGACGCGCACCAGCTCGGCCCGCACCTCGACGACGTCACCGGCGCGCACGGGCGCGTGGAAGCGCACGTCGGCGTAGCCCGCGAACAGCCCCTCGTCCCCGTCGGTGCGGATGCACATCTCCGTGGCCACGTCGCCGAACAGGGCGAGGCCGAAGGCGCCGTCGACGAGGCCGCCGGCGTAGTGGGCGTGGCCGTGGTCGACGTAGCGCCGGTGGACGACGACCGTGCCGACCCGGGGGCCTTCCGGGCCCGGGCCGCTCACGCCGCGCTCCGCACGTGGTGGACGAGGTAGCTGGCCACCTCCGCCGGGGTCGTGCCGCGGGCGAAGATGCGGTCGACACCGAGCTCGCCCGCCATGCGCTCGTCGAAGCGGGGGCCGCCGACGACGAGGAGGGGACGCCGCTCGGGCGCGCAGGCCTCGCGGAACGCCGCCGACATC
Organism: Nocardioides alkalitolerans; assembly: GCA_038184435.1. Taxonomy (NCBI): domain Bacteria; kingdom Bacillati; phylum Actinomycetota; class Actinomycetes; order Propionibacteriales; family Nocardioidaceae; genus Nocardioides; species Nocardioides alkalitolerans. Next base: position 1,393,463 of record CP116227.1, read on the forward strand.
TCGCGGGTGTTGAGCAGGTGGGCGTCGCGCTGGGTGACCACCTGGGAGACCAGCACGGCGTCGGCCTGCTCCGCGAGGGCGACCTCGACGAGACGGGGCACCGCGACCTGGGCGCCGAGGTTTACCACCTTGATCTCGCGGTGGTACTCCAGGCCCTTCTCCCCCGCGAACCCCTTGATGTTGAGGATCGCGTCGATGCCCACGGTGTGGGCGTCGGTGCCGATGCACGCCCCGACGACGACGAGACGGCGACGCAGCCGCTCCCGGATCGCCAGGTCGATCTCCTTCGAGCCGAGCAGGGGGTAGTCGCGCTCGACCACCTCGACCTTCGCCGTGTCGACGAGGTGGCGCACCTTGCCGTAGACGACGAAGAACGTGAAGTCCGGACCCATGGGCTTGGCGTGCACGACCATCGCGGGGTCCATGCCCATCTGGTGGGCCAGCTGCTCGGCGGCGCCCTCCGCGACCTTGTCGTGGGGCAGCGGCAGGGTGAAGGACACCTGCACCATGCCGTCGCCGGTGGTGTCGCCGTAGGGGCGCACGAGGCGCCCCGCGCGTGCGGGCGGCGGGTCGGTCGGCTGCGTCATGCGGGCTCCTCCTCGAGCAGCTCGGTGGCGGGGTTGTGGTAGCCGGCGGCGCGCTCGGCGACGCCGTCGAGACCCCGGCCACCGTCGGCCGGGCGCCGCATCAGGCCGAAGGTGCCGTTGGCGATGGCGTCGAGCAACCCGTGCTCGTGGTCGCAGATGCGCTCCATGAGGTCGATGGACTCGTCCAGCACCTGGTGGGCGCGCTGGACGATCACGCCATCCGGAGCCGGGTGGAAGTCCTCGTGCAACCGCCCCGCGGCGTCGAGCACGTAGCGGACGTTCTGCAGCGCGAGGTCGCGGTCGGAGAGGAACGGGGTCACGACGGCCTCGGTCATCATGCCGACGAGGAGGATCCCCTGGCCGGTGAGCGCACCCGCGAGGTTGAAGAACCCGTCGAGGAGGTAGCCCCGGAACACGTCGCCGGTCATGTGCCGCGTCGGCGGCATCCACTTGAGCGGGGCGTCGGGGAAGAGCTCCCGCGCCAGGAGCGCGTGCGCGAGCTCGAGGCGGAACGAGTCCGGGACGGCGGGATCGATCTCGAACGCGTGCCCCAGGCCGAGCAGGTCGTCGGAGAGGCCTGCCTCGCGGGCGAAGTACTCGTTGAGCAGCTGGCTCGTCGTGACCGTGTGGGCGGCCTCGATCGCGTCGGCCGTCGTCAGGTAGTTGTCCTCGCCGGTGTTGATCACGATGCCGGCGCGGGCGTGGACCTGGCGGCTGAACCGCTGGTCGACGAACGTGCGCACCGGGTTGATGTCGCGGAAGAGGATCCCGTACATCGAGTCGTTGAGCATCATGTCGAGCCGCTCGAGGCCCGCCAGCACGGCGATCTCCGGCATGCACAACCCGCTCGCGTAGTTGGTGAGCCGCACGTACCGGCCCAGCTCGCGGCTGGTCTCGTCGAGCGCCGCCCGCATGAGCCGGAAGTTCTCCTGCGTCGCGTAGGTGCCCGCGAACCCCTCCCGCGTCGCCCCCTCGGGCACGTAGTCGAGGAGGCTCTGCCCGGTGCTCCGGATGACCGCGATGACGTCGGCCCCCTCGCGGGCCGCGGCCTGCGCCTGGGGGATGTCCTCGTGGATGTCGCCCGTGGCGACGATGAGGTAGATCCACGGCTGGCGCGGCGCGTCGCCGATCGTCGCCAACAGGTGGTCGCGCTCCGCCCTCCGGGCGTCGACGCGGGCCAGCCCGTCGCCGACCTGCCGCCGCGCCGCCGTGCGCGCCCGCTCCGCGTCGGGGCCGGCCGGCAGCCGGAAGCGCACGGAGCCCGCGGCCGCCTTCTGCGCCAGCACGCCCAGGTCGTCCGCCTCCCCGCGCACGAGCGCGTCCCAGACGGGCAGCGCGACGCCGTGCGGGAGCGCGTCGTCCCCGAGGTCGGCCTGCACCGCGTCGAGGAGCAGGTTCGCCCACGGCGTCCCGTCGGGGTCCGCGCCGGCCAGTCCGGCCAGCCGGAGGGTCGCCCGCTCGACCGCGACCGTCGTGTGCGCCCTCGCGAGCTCGACCACGGGCGCGCCGACGCGGGCAGCGAGGGCCCGGGCGCGCCGTACGGTCTCCTCGGGGAGGCCCAGCTTGCCGCTCATCGGTGGCCCCCGCGGGCCTCGACCAGGGCGCGCGCCGCCGGCTGGCGGCGCACGAGGTCGAGGGCGTACGCCGCGTGCCCCGGCACGTAGCCGTTGCCGACGAGCATCGTGACGTCCGCCGCCAGCCCCTCCGCCCCCAGCGCGGCGGCGGTGAAGGACGTGGCCATCGAGAAGAAGACGACGGTGCCGCCGTCGGCGGTCGCCAGCACGGCGCCGCCCTCGCAGCCAGGCACGTCGACACAGACGACGGTGACGTCGGCCGGTCCCCCGCCGGCGGCGACCGCGTCGCGGAGGGCGAGGGGGTCGCGCGCGTCGGCCACGACCACCGCGTCGGCGAGCCCGCTGGCCTCCAGGGCCTGCTGCTCCGCGGCGTGGGGCACGACACCGACGGTGCGGGCCGCCCCGGACTCGCGGGCGGCGGCCAGCGAGAGCGAGCCGGACTTGCCGGCCCCGCCCACGACGGCGACGACGGGAGCGCTGCCGCGCTGCGCCCGGTGCTGCTCGACGACCCGCCGGGTGAGGGCCGGAGCCCCGCACACGTCGAGCACCGACAGCGCCAGACCCGCCGGCAGGTCCTCGGGCAGACGGGCGACGACCGAGCGGCCGAAGAGGATCGCGTGACCCTCGGTCGGCACCTGCTCGCCGGCGCCGTCCCAGCGCTCCAGCCCGTCGGTGAGGGCCAGCGGGGTGAGGCTGAGCGAGACCAGCGTGGCGACGCGGTCGCCCACGGCCAGACCGAGCGGGGAGTCGGGACCGACCTCCTCGACCGTGCCGAGGAGCATGCCGCCCGAGCCCGTCACCGGGTTCTGCATCTTCCCGCGCTCCGCCACGATGCCGAGCACCGTGGCGCGGAGCGCGGCGACGTCCAGCTCGTCGCGCGCACCGGCGTGCTGCTCGCGCAGCTGGCGGTACGACGCCGCGTCGAGGTTGAGGCGCTCGACCTGCACGCGCACCTCGTCGGGCCACAGGTCGGCGCGGGCGTCGAGCCGGTGCGCGGCCTGCGGCAGCACCAGCGGACGGTCGAGCACACGGTGGACGCCGACCGGATCGGCGGTCGCGGCGCTCGTCGCTCGCGCGACCGGAGCGTGCACGGCGGGGACGGTCATTCCTTCTCCTCTGGACGGCCTCGAACCGAAGGATTTGCGGTCACGGTGTCGACATGACACAGAAACTCCGCCTACTGTGGCATGGTTCACGCCACGCGGGCAATCGTCCGCGCCGACGCGACGCCGCGAGATCCGCGCTCACGTCGCCCACCACCGAAGGAGTGCCATGAGCGTCGACACCTCGATCACCCTGGCGACCGGGCAGCCGTACCCCTACCGGCGCGCCGAGCTGGTCGAGCCCGACTGGCGGCGGTTCCCCGGCTGGCGGGACGTGACCGAGGCCGAGTGGCGCTCCGCGCAGTGGCAGCGGGTGCACTGCGTCAAGAACGTGAAGCAGCTCCGCGAGCTCGTCGGCGACCTGCTCGACGAGTCGTTCTTCGCCGACCTCGAGCGCGACCAGGCCGAGCGGGCCACGATGTCGATGCTCCTGCCGCCGCAGATGGTGAACACGATCGCGCCGGACCTCGCGCCCGCCGGTCCGGGCTCGCTGACGGAGGCGTGGCTGCGCGACCCGGTCCGGCACTACATGCTGCCCGTGTTCTCCGACCGTCGCGCCGACTGGCCCTCCCACCCGCACGCGAGCCGCGACTCCCTCCACGAGCACGACATGTGGGCGACGGAGGGGCTGACGCACCGTTACCCCACGAAGGTGCTGGCCGAGGTCGTGCCGACCTGCCCGCAGTACTGCGGGCACTGCACCCGCATGGACCTGGTCGGCAACTCCACCCCGACCGTCACCAAGCTGAAGTTCGCGACCAAGCCCGCGGACCGGCTCGAGGACATGCTGGACTACCTGCGCCGTACGCCGTCGGTGCGCGACGTCGTGGTCTCCGGCGGCGACGTGGCGAACCTCCCCTGGCCCCGCCTCGAGGCGTTCCTGTCGGCCCTCCTGGAGATCGAGAACGTGCGGGACATCCGGCTCGCGACGAAGGCGCTCGTCGGCATGCCGCAGCACTGGCTGGGCGACGACGTGCGCGCGGGCGTCGAGCGCGTGGCCCGTACGGCGCGGGACCGGGGCGTCGCGCTGGCGATGCACACCCACGCCAACCACGCGGCCTCCGTGACGCCGCTGGTCGCCGAGGCCACCCGGGCGATGCTGGACGCGGGACTGCGCGACGTGCGCAACCAGGGCGTGCTCCTCGACGGCGTGAACGCCGACCCGCACGCGCTGCTCGACCTCTGCTTCCGGCTGCTCGACGGCGCCGGCATCACGCCCTACTACTTCTACATGTGCGACATGATCCCGTTCGCCGAGCACTGGCGGGTCTCCGTCGCCGACGCGCAGCGGCTCCAGTCGGCGATCATGGGCTACCTGCCGGGCTTCGCCACGCCGCGCATCGTCTGCGACGTGCCCTTCGTGGGCAAGCGCTGGGTGCACCAGGTCGCGTCGTACGACGAGGTGCGGGGCATCAGCGGCTGGACGAAGAACTACCGCACGACGCTCGAGCAGGACGACCCCGAGGCGCTGGAGCGCCACTACTCCTACTACGACCCGATCCACACGCTGCCCGCCGAGGGCCAGGAGTGGTGGCGGGCCCAGGTGGCGGCGTCGGTCTGATCGCCTCGCTCACGACCGCGTCAGGAGACGGTGCGGTTCTCGTAGAACGTCGTCAGCACGATGGTGGTGCGGGTCGAGACGTTCGCCGCGGCGCGCACGCGGGCGAGGAGGTTCTCGAGCTCCGCGGGCGTCGCCGTGCGCACCTTGAGGATGTAGGACTCCTCCCCCGCCACCGACCAGCACGACTCGATCTCGGCGATGCCGCGCAGGCGCTCCGGGGAGTCGTCGGGCTGCGAGGGATCGATCGGACGGATCGAGATGAAGGCCGTCAGGGGCTGGCCGAGCTGGTCGTAGTCGACCGTCGCGCCGTACCCCTTGATCACCCGCCGCTGCTCGAGCCGCTTGACCCGCTGGTGCACCGCGGACGTCGACAGCCCCGTGGCGCGACCGAGGTCGGTGAAGGACATCCGGCCGTCCTGGGCCAGGAGGGCGAGGATCTTCCGGTCCGTCTCTTCCACGGCCGACACGTTAGGGCATCACGGCCCGCGCGGGCCGTTGGACCGTGGCAGGATCGCGGCGTGCCGACCCGAACCCCGCGCCTGCTCCTGCTCGACACCGCCTCGCTGTACTTCCGGGCGTTCTTCGGGGTGCCCGACTCCATGCGCGCCCCGGACGGCACGCCGGTCAACGCGGTGCGGGGACTGATGGACTTCATCTCGCGGCTGACGGACGAGTACCGGCCGACCCACCTCGCCTGCTGCTGGGACGACGACTGGCGCCCGCAGTGGCGCGTCGACCTGCTGCCGAGCTACAAGGCGCACCGCGTGGTCGAGGAGCGGACCGCCGACCCGGACGTCGAGGAGGTGCCCGACCCGCTGCAGCTGCAGGTGCCGATCATCCGCGACGTGCTCGCCGCGTGGGGGCTGCCCGTCGTCGGCGCCCCGGAGCACGAGGCGGACGACGTGATCGGCACCCTGGCCACCGACGCGGGGATGCCCGTCGACGTCGTGACGGGCGACCGCGACCTGTTCCAGCTCGTCGACGACGTGGCCGAGGTGCGGGTGCTCTACACGGCCCGCGGGGTCGGTCGCCACGAGCGGGTCACCGAGGACGTGGTGCTGGAGAAGTACGGCGTGCGCGCCGACCAGTACGCCGACTTCGCGACCCTGCGCGGCGACACCTCCGACGGGCTGCCCGGCGTGAAGGGCGTCGGGGAGAAGACGGCGGCCACCCTGCTCGGCCGGTTCGGCGACATCCCCGGCATCCGCGCCGCCGCCGAGGACCCGGCGGCCGACATGGCGCCCGGGGTGCGGGCGAAGGTGAAGGAGGCCGCGCCGTACCTCGACGTGGCGCCGACCGTCGTCGCCGTCGTGCGGGACCTCCCGGTGCGCGACGTGGACCTGACGCTCCCGTCGGCGCCGGCGGACCCTGACGCCGCCGCGGCGCTCACCGAGCGCTGGGACCTCGGCTCCAGCGCCACCCGCCTCACCGAGGTGCTCGGGGCGCTCGACGCCTGACCCTGGGTTCGCCGAGTTGTCACGTACGCCGCGGTTCTGGCGTCGAGTTGGGTCGTACGCCGCGGCTCAGGCATCGAGATGGGTCGTACGCACGGATCGATCCAGCCGGAAAGCCCAACTCGACGATCCTGCCGCGTCGTTCGTCCCAACTCGACGACCCAACCGCGGCGTACGTGACAACTCGGCGCGGAGTTACAGGGCGTCCGTACGGTGGAGCGCATGGCACGCATCGCAATCGTCGGAGGAAATGGTCAGATCGCGCGGCTCCTGCACCCCCTGCTGGTGCAGGCGGGGCACACGCCGGTGGCACTCGTGCGCACGGCGTCCTACGCCCCCGACCTCGAGGCACTCGGTGCCGAGGTCGGCATCCTGGACATCGAGAACAGCCGCCCCGAGGACTACGCGGCCGCGTTCAAGGGTGCCGACGCCGTCGTCTTCGCCGCGGGCGGCGGGCCCGACGGCAACGCCGAGCGCAAGCGCACCGTCGACCTCGGCGGCTCCCTCGGCTCCATCGCCGGCGCCCGTCAGGCCGGCGTCGAGCGCTTTGTGCAGATCTCCGCGATCGGCGTGGACCAGCCGGTCCCCGACGACACCGAGCCGGTGTGGAAGGAGTACGTCGCGGCCAAGCGCGACGCCGACAAGGCGCTCCGCGCCTCGGGCCTGCACTGGACGATCATCCGGCCGGGCCGTCTGACGGACGACCCGCCGACCGGCACCGTCACCCTCGCGCCCGAGGTCGAGCGCGGCGACGTCACCCGCGGCGACGTCGCGGCCGTCGTCGCCACCGTGCTCGACGAGCCGACGTCCGTCGGCCACCAGTGGGAGCTCGTCGGCGGCACGACGGCGATCGTCGACGCCGTCAGGTCCGCGACCGCCTGAGACCCGTCTCCAGCGACACCCGACCCTCGCCCGGCCGGCCCGCCGGGCGGGGGTCCGTCGCGAGGAGGGCCATGGTGCGCACGTCGAACCGCTCGTCGCCGTACCGCAGCTTCGCCCGCTCGACGCCCTCCGGCACGAAGCCGACCGCCTCCGCAACCGCGCCCGACGCCGGGTTGTTCGTGCGGTGCCCGAGCTCGAGCCGGAACAGGTCGAGGTCGGCGAAGGCCCACTCCACGACCGCCGCCAGCGACCGCCGGACGTGACCCCGGCCCCGCACCGCGCCCGAGCTGAAGTAGGACACCCACGCCGTGCCGTGCCGCCGCGACACCGACGTCAACGCCACGTTCGCGACCGGCACCCCGTCGGCGACCACGGCGAGCGGGTACTGCTCCCCCGCCGCGGGGTCCGGCTGCCACGCCAGCATCCGCTCGAGGCAGGCCGCCGCGTCGGCGAGCGTCCGCACCGGCCACGGGTACTGCGTGTCCAGGTCCGTCGACGCCGTGAAGATCTCCAGCACCGCCGGCGCGTCCTCGCGGCGCCAGGGCCGCAAGAGGAGCTCCTCCACCTCAGATCTCGGCCGCGACCGTCGTGTAGGCCACGATCCCGCGGTTGAGCAGGTCGCCCGCCTCCCGCGCCGTACGACGCAGCGCCGTGCTCGTCGTCGCCGCGGCGATCTGGTCGGTGACGTCGAGGAGCTGCTTGACGACGCGCACGAAGTCGCCGGCCGGCATCCCGGTCGCGCGCAGGATGTCGTCGAGGTCGTCGCCCCGCGCCCACGCGTGGGCCGCCCACGCGAAGCCGGCGTCGGGCTCGCGCAGCTGGTCGAGCTTGTGGTGCTTCTCGAGCGCGGACAGGTCGGCCCACAGCCGCCGGGTCAGGCTGACGGCCTCCGAGACCTTCGCGGACGGCAGCCGCGGTCCCCGGCCGTCCTCCGTGCGGCGTGCCTCGAACACCAGCACCGACAGGGCGGCGGCGAGGTCCGGCGCGTCGAGCCCCTCCCACACGTCGAGGCGCAGCGCCTCGGCGGCGACGAGGTCCAGCTCGGAGTAGATGCGCATGAGCGCCCGCCCGCGGTCGGTGACCGTCTCGCCCTCGAGGTAGTCGAGGGCCTTGAGCACGTCGCTCACCCGGTCGAACTGCCGCGCGATCGTGTTGGTGCGCGCCTCGATGCGGCGGCGCAGCGTCGTGGCCTCCCGGTCGAGCTTGAACCAGCGCTCCGCCCAGCGCGCGTGGGTCTCGCGGTCGGGGCAGGAGTGGCAGGGGTGCGCCTTCATCTCGGCGCGCAGGCGCTCGACCTCGGCGGCCACCCGCTCCGGTCCGCTGCCGTGGCCGTCGGCCCCGGCACGGCCCGACCGGGCCTCGCGCGCCGGCTCGACCGGCGGGGGCGGCGGCAGGTCGCGCACGTGGTTGGTGAGGTACGCCGCCAGGTCGCGCCGCTGCTGGGGGTTGCGGCCGTCGAAGTTCTTGGGCACCCGGATGCGGCTGGCCGCGCGCACCGGCTCCGGGAAGTCGATGAGGCCGAGGCGCCGCGACTGGCGACCGACCGTCACCACCGAGGGCCGGGGCTCGTCACGCCCCAGGCCCGGGTCCGTCACGACGGCCCAGCCGGCGAACTTGCCCCCGGGCACCTTGATGACGTCGCCGACCTTGAGCCGGGTCAGGGAGCTCACGACGTCCTCGCGGCGGTCGGTGCGGCGCGCCCGTGACCCCTCCTTCTCGGCCTCGGACACGCGGCGGCGGAGCGCGGCGTACTCCATGAAGTCCCCACGGTCGCAGGTCGCGGACGCGGCGTAGCCCGCGAGCGCCTCGTCGCTCTTGTGGAGCTGGCGGGCGAGCCCGACGACCGCCTTGTCGGCCTGGAACTGCGCGAACGAGCTCTCCAGCAGCTGCCGGGAGCGGTCGCGACCGAAGCGGTGCACCAGGTTGACCGCCATGTTGTAGGACGGCCGGAACGAGGAGCGCAGCGGGTAGGTGCGGGTCGACGCGAGCCCGGCGACGTCCGTCGGGTTCATGCCCTGCTGCCAGACCACGACCGCGTGGCCCTCGACGTCGAGCCCGCGACGCCCGGCGCGGCCGGTCAGCTGGGTGTACTCCCCCGGCGTGATGTCGGCGTGCGCCTCGCCGTTCCACTTCACCAGCTTCTCGAGCACCACGGTGCGGGCGGGCATGTTGATGCCCAGCGCCAGGGTCTCGGTGGCGAAGACCGCCCGCACGAGGCCCCGGACGAACAGCTCCTCGACGCACTCCTTGAAGGTCGGGAGCATGCCGGCGTGGTGGGCGGCGACGCCGCGGGTCAGGCCCTCGAGGAAGGTCGCGTATCCCAGCACCTGCCGGTCGGCCCGGGGCAGGTCGGCGCACCGCTCCTCGACGTAGGCGCGGATCTCCTTCTGCTCCTCGGTGTCGGTGAGCCAGAGGTCGGCGTCGAGGCACTGCGACACCGCGGCGTCGCAGCCGGCCCGGCTGAAGATGAAGGTGATGGCGGGCAGCAGGCCCTCGCGGTCGAGGCGCTGGACGACCTCGGCGCGGCTCGGGATCCACATGCGCCGCCCGTTGCCCACGTCGCGGCCGCGCCCGGCGCCGCCGCGGCCCTGGCTGCCGCCGTGGCGCTGGCCCTTCGGCGTGCGGCGGTCGCGGATGCGGCTGCTCGCCCAGTCGTCCCGGGCGATCTTGAGCAGGTGGGGGTTGACCTTCGCGCCGTCACCGGCGAACCCGGCGCTGGCCGCCTCGTCGCTGCGGGCGAACAGGTCGTGGAGCTGCCGCCCCACGATGACGTGCTGGAACAGCGGGACGGGACGGCGCTCCTCGACGATCGTCGTCGTGTCGCCGCGCACGGTGGCGAGCCACTCGCCGAACTCCTCGGCGTTGGACACCGTGGCCGACAGCGAGACCACCACCACCGACTCCGGGAGGTGGATGATGACCTCCTCCCAGACGGCACCGCGGTTGCGGTCGGCCAGGTAGTGCACCTCGTCCATCACCACGTAGCCGAGCTCGGACAGCGTCCGGGACCCGGCGTAGATCATGTTGCGCAGCACCTCGGTCGTCATGACGACGATCGACGCCTCGCCGTTGACCGCGTTGTCGCCGGTGAGCAGACCGACGCGGTCCGCGCCGTACCGGTCGACGAGGTCGTTGTACTTCTGGTTCGACAGCGCCTTGATGGGGGTCGTGTAGAAGCACTTGCGGCCCTCGGCCAGGGCCAGGTGAACGGCGAACTCGCCCACGACCGTCTTGCCGGAGCCGGTCGGGGCCGCCACCAGCACCCCGCGACCGTCCTCCAGCTCGCGGCAGGCGCGCAGCTGGAAGTCGTCGAGGCCGAAGGAGAAGCCCGCGGCGAAGTCGTGGAGCAGCGGGTGCGCCTGGGACTTGCGGAACGCGGCGTACCGCTCGGCGGCGCTCGGCTCGGCGGTGTCGGACCGGTCGGTCATGGGCAGCCCCTTCAGGCGATCACCGTGAGCGCCGCGGGAACGGCGGTCACGGTCAGCGGGAGGGAGCCGAGAGGCTCCCCGTCCGCGTAGGCGGTGATGTCGGCGGCGGCGATCGTCGCCGACCGGACCCGGTGGTGCTCGTAGGCCGGGTGGGTGGTGTGCGTGCCGCGGTAGAGCCGGGGGAACGCGCGCACGAGGCCGCGGCGGTCGAGCGACCGCACGACCACGACGTCGAGCAGCCCGTCGTCGAGCTCCGCGCCCTCGGTGATGCGCAGGCCCCCGCCGAACGACGAGGTGTTGCCGACGGCCGCGAGCACGCCCTCCACCGTACGCACGCGACCGTCGAGCTCGAGCGTGTAGCGCCGCGGGGCGAGGCTCCGGAGCTCGACGGCGGTCGCCGCGACGTACCGCAGCGGCCCCCGCGGCCAGGTCATCGCGTCGGCCCGCTCGGCGACGAGGGCGTCGAAGCCGCACGCGACCACGGTCGCGACGTAGCGGTCGCCGACGCGGGCGACGTCGAGCGTACGGCGCGCGCCGGCGATGATCCGATCCGCGGCCGCCAGCGGGGCGGCGGGCAGCCCGAGCTCGCGCGCGAGGTCGTTGCCCGTGCCCGCCGGCACGACGCCGAGCGGAAGGCCTGCCCGCACCACGTGCTGCAGCGCGAGGTGGACCGTCCCGTCGCCGCCGCACGCGACGAGGGCCTCCACCCCGTCGGCGACGGCCGCGCCAGCGAGGTACCGCGCCTCGTCGACGTCGCGGCCGACCAGGTCCACGACGTCGAACCCGGCGTCGCGCAGGCGGGGCAGGACCACGGAGCGCGCGCGGGCGCCCCGGCCGCGACCCGCGCCGGGGTGGGTCAGGAGGGCGATCCGCCGCACCGCCGCCTCAGATCGGCGACGGCTCGTCGGGCGACAGCCCGGAGTACGGCGACCGCGCGGCCTTGCGCTTGTCCAGGACCCGCGCGATGACCTCCGAGACGCCGACGAGGGCACACATGGGGAGCGCGAGGAAGAGCATCGTGAACGGGTCGGTCGACGGCGTGGCGATGGCCGCGAAGACGAAGATGCCGATGATGAACCACGGTCGGTACTGCCCGATGACCCGACCCGGGAGCAGGCCGGTCAGGTTGAGGAGGATGAGGAAGACCGGGATCTCGAAGGAGATGCCGAACACCAGCAGCGTGCGCACCAGGAACGAGAAGTAGTCACCGAACTCCACCAGGTTGGTGAGGTCGGCCTGGGTGAACCCGATGAGGATCTCGAGACCCTTGGGCAGCGTCAGGTAGCCCACCAGCACGCCGATCATGAAGAGCGGCCCGGCGAAGGCCGCGAACACGCGGCTCCACTTGCGCTCGTGGGCGTGCAGGCCCGGGAGGATGAACGACCAGATCTGGTGCAGCCAGTACGGGCTGGTCACCACGAGGGCAGCCATGCCGCAGAGCTTGAGGTAGAGCACGAGCGGACCACCGACGCCCGCGATGGTCGCCTGGGTGTCGGTGCCACCGCCGAGCCGCTCCGCCGCCTGCTTGTAGGGGTCGAAGACGAGCGCGAAGATCTGGTCGAAGAAGAAGAGCGCGACGACCAGTGCCACGACCCACGCAGTGACGGCGCGCATCACGCGGCCGCGCAGCTCCCGCAGGTGGTCGGAGAGCGCCATCCGGCCGTCGTCGCCGACGGAGTGGACCGGGCGGACCGAGTAGAAGCGCAGGAGTCCCTTGATAGCCACGGAGGACGGTGCGGAGGTCAGCCGTTGGTGGTGTCGCGACGCTCCTGGCGCACGGCCTCGGCGTCCTCCACCTGGCGGGCCTCGAGCGGGCGCGTGGCGGGGTCGGCGGCGGCGTTGGGGGCCGGGGCGTCCTTGGCGTCCTTGTCGTCGTCGTCGATCAGACCCTTGGTCTCCGACTTGAAGATGCGGAGAGCCTGGCCGGTGCCGCGGGCGAGCTCGGGGAGCTTCTTGGCGCCGAACAGCAGCACGATCACCAGGACGATCAGGACGAGCTCCCACCCACCGGGCGGGGCGAGAAGTGGCTGGACCACGGTGTTCCTCACAGACTGTCGGAGACGGCTCGTCCACTGTACGCGACGTCAGGCGTACAGGCTGAGGGTCTCCTGTGCACGCGCGGTGAACGATGCGGCGAGCTCCGCCGGCGCCAGGACGGTGACGTGCGGTGCGTGCCGCGAGACGAGGCGCACGAGCCACCGCGGGTCGACGACGTGGAGGTCGACCTCCGACCGGCCGTCAGCGCGGTCACGCTGCGCGACGACGGGGAGGTAGTCCGGCAGCCACCGCACCTCGGCGTCGAGGAGCAGCGTCGCGAGCGGGCTGTCCGCGGGCGGCACGAACGGCTCGAACGTCGCCTGCGCCGCCTCGGACTCGGTCGCCTCCGCCGGGGAGGCGTCGGCGCGGACGACCACGGGCGTGTCCAGGGTGCGGGCCTCCACGATGCGGTCGACGCGGAAGGTGCGGGGCGCGTCGGCGGCGTGGCACCAGGCGTCGAGGTAGGCCACGTTCCCGTGCTCGGTGACGAGGTGCGGGTCGACCGTGCGCTCGACCACCTCGTCCCGCGAGGGCACGTGGTAGCGCAGCAGCACCTGCCGCTCCGCGGCCACCGCCTCCTCCAGCTGCGCCCGCACGTCGGCGGCCGGGTCCACGCCCGAGCCGTCCTCCCCCGCGTCGATGGCCGCCTCGTCACCGAGGGCGGCCTCCAGCTTGTGCAGCACCCGGTCCACGACGTCCCGGGCGTCCGCCTCCGCCGACCCGCGTACGACGCGGAGCGCCACCACGAGGGCAGAGGCCTCGGTGGGCGAGAGCCGCAGCGGGCGGTCGAGGTAGTCGGCGTTCGACATGCGGATCAGGCGGTCGCCGTCCGGCTGCACCAGCGCCGAGATGTCGACGTCGATGAGGTCGTCGGGATAGCCGCCGGGCAGCCCGCACATGAAGAGCACGTGCAGGTCCTTCACGATCTGCTGCGGCGTCAGCCCCAGGTCCCGCGCGGCCTCCTCGACGTGCACGGTGCCCCGCGCGTTGAGGTAGGGCACGAGGGCGAGCATCCGCCCGACCTGCTCGCGGGCGCCGGTGCCGGCCGTGCTCATGCGGGCTCCTCCTCGGGACGGGTCGTCGGCTCGAGCGCCGAGCGCAGGGCGGCGACGACGTCGCTCCGGAGCGCGGGGGGCGCCTCGACGACGACGTCGGGGCCGTGCTCGAGCACGAGGCGCAGCGCCACCGGTCCCGACCACGGCAGGGTGACGCGGTCCCAGGCGTCGGTGCCGTCCGGTCCCCGCACCTCGGGCTCCGTGCTCGTGGCGTCGCGCCGCAGCGCGAAGCCGGCCCCGCGACGTACCAGGAGGACCGCGGGATCGCCCGTCGGCGGCGCGGGCCGCAGGCGGCGGGCCACCTCGGAGACGTCCACGTCGGGCGGCGGCACGAAGGCGTCGCGGCGTCCCACGGCCCGTGCGGTGCCGACGATGCGCGACAACCGGAACACGCGCTCGGCGTCCCGGTCGGTGTCGAGCCCGACGGCGTACCAGCGGCTGCCGTAGCGGACGAGGCCCCACGGCTGGAGGTGCCGACGGGCAGGCGCCGCGTCGCGGCGCCCCCGGTAGTCGAACTCCACCGCCGTGCGGGAGTGCACGGCCTCGACCATCACCTCGAACGAGGGCTCCTCCGCGCCGACCCGCGGCACGGCGACGCCGAGGTCGGCGGCGTCGATCGTCTCGGCCGCCTCGCTCTCCGGGTCGCCGTCCGTCCCGCGACGGGCCGCGGTGAGCTTGCGCAGGCCGGTGCGCGCGGCGTCGGAGAGGCGAGCGCTCTGCCAGACCTGCGTCGCGACACCCAGCACCGCCGCCTCGTCCGGCTCCAGCGCGATCTCCGGCAGCGCGAACTCCGCCGCCGGTACGCGGTAGCCCAGCTCGTCCTCGAAGAGCGGGTCGAACGACCCGACCTCGACCGGTACGCCGAGCCCGCGGAGCTCGTCCTTGTCGCGCTCGAAGGCGCGGTCGAACGCGGCGTCGCCGAGGTCGGCGTAGAGCTCCGCCCGGATCCGCGCCTTGGAGACGAAGCCCCGCTGCACGAGCAGCATGATGAGCAGCTTCATGAGCCGCTCGCTGCGCCGTCCGCTCATGGTCGGGTCATCGGATCGCGGGTCGGGTCACTCGGTGGCCGGCGCGGTCGGGTCCGCAGGCGCCTCGGTCGACCCGGTCGCCGCCGGGTCGGTCGCGGGGTCGGTCGCCGCCGGGTCCGTCGGGTCCGTCGCGGCCGGGTCCGTGGCCCCGGCGTCGGGCGACTCGGTCTCCGCGGGCTGCTCGGGGAGCACGACCGAGGCGAGCACGTCGACGACGAAGTAGAGCGTGTCGGTCGGGCCGATGCCGGCCTGCTCGTTGCCCGTCTCGCCGTAGCCCAGCGCCGGCGGGATGCCCAGCACGACCCGCGTGCCGGCCTTGAGGCCGACGAGCGCCTCGTTCCAACCCTCGATCACGCCGGCGTTCGGACCGCCGACCACGAAGGCGCGGGGCAGCCCGCCCGAGTAGGACTCGTCGAACGGCGCCTCGCCGCCGTAGGTCTGGCCGAGGTAGTTGGCGACCAGCAGGGCACCCTCCTCGACGACCGGGCCGTCGCCCTCGACGAGCGTGGTGACCTGCAGCTCGTCGGTCGGCTCGGCCGCGCCCTCGAAGTCGAAGCCCGTCACCTCGTCGCCGCTCTCCACGAGCGTCGGCAGACCCTCGGGGGCAGCCTCCTCGGTGCCCTCCGGCCCGTCGAGCGCCACGGCGAGCACGTCGATGACGTAGACCACCGGGTCGCGGTTGCCGATGCCGATGTTGGCCTGCCCGTCGCCGCCGAAGGCGTTCTCGTAGTCGGAGACGATGAGGACGCGCGACCCGGCCTTGACGCCCTCGAGGCTGTCGGCGACCGCCGCGGGCATGGCGTTGGTGAGCGGGTCGAGCAGCAGGGAGGCCGCCGTCTGCTGGAGGGCGGCGGCCACCGTGGTGGACGGCGCCTCCGACGAGACCGGCACGATGCCCGGGTCGCCGAACTCGTAGGTGGAGAAGGCCTCCTGGCCGGTGATGCCGTTGCCGATCCACGCCTGGAGGACCACGTCGGAGCCCTCCTCGACGGTCTGCCCGTCGCCCTCGATGACGGTCGTCGAGTCGAAGCCCTCCGGAGACAGCTCCCCGTCGACCTCCACCTCGGGGGCGAGCCCGAGCTCCCCGCTGACGGTGACCTGGTCGAGCCCCGCGTCCTGGTCGTCGGAGTCACCGCACGCGGCGAGCGCGGTCAGCGGCAGGACGGCGGCGAGGAACGCGCCGGACACACGGCGGACGGACCGGGAAGTGCGCACGAGGTCACCCTTCGTCTCGAATCGGCAAGGAACCGCGGTCACCTTACCGACCCGGGTGGCGTCGCTCGGGCGGCGTACCCCCTCCGGTCACATCCCGTCGATGAGGCGCTGCACGCGCTCGTCCCCCGAGCGGAACGGGTCCTTGCACAGCACGGTGCGCTGCGCCTGGTCGTTGAGCTTGAGGTGCACCCAGTCGACCGTGAAGTCGCGGCGGCGCTCCTGGGCCCTCTTGATGAACTCGCCACGCAGGCGGGCCCGCGTCGTCTGCGGCGGCACCGACTTGGCCCGGAGGATCTCGATGTCGCTGGTGACCCGCGCCGCCCTGCCGCGGTTCTGCAGCAGGTAGAACAGCCCGCGGTCACGCCGGATGTCGTGGTAGGCCAGGTCGAGCTGGGCGATGCGGGGGTGGCTCATCGGCAGCCCGTGCTTCGCGCGGTAGGCCTCGATGAGCTTCCACTTGATGACCCAGTCGATCTCCGTGTCGACGAGCCCGAGGTCGTCGGACTCGACGGCCTTCAGGCCCCGCTCCCAGAGGTCGAGCACCCGCTCGATGAGCGGCGTGGAGATGCCGCGGCGGTCGACGAAGTCGCGCGCCTTCGACAGGTACTCCGACTGGATCTCCAGCGCGCTGGCCTCCCGACCGTTCGCGAGGCGCACGCGACGCTGCCCGGACAGGTCGTGGGAGATCTCCCGGATCGCACGGATCGGGTTCTCCAGGGTGAGGTCACGCATGACGACCCCCTCCTCGATCATCCGGAGCACGAGGTCGCAGCTGGCCACCTTCAGCATCGTGGTGGTCTCGCTCATGTTCGAGTCGCCGACGATGACGTGCAGCCGGCGGTACCGCTCCGCGTCCGCGTGCGGCTCGTCCCTCGTGTTGATGATGGGCCGGCTGCGCGTCGTGGCGCTGCTGACCCCCTCCCAGATGTGCTCGGCACGCTGGCTCACCGTGTACGTCGCGCCCCGGGGGGTGTGCGTGATCTTGCCGGCTCCGACGACGATCTGCCGGGTGACGAGGAACGGGATGAGGACGTCCGCCAGGCGGCTGAACTCCCCCGCCCTGCTCACCAGGTAGTTCTCGTGGCAGCCGTAGGAGTTGCCCGCCGAGTCGGTGTTGTTCTTGAACAGGTAGATGTCACCGGCGATGCCCTCGTCGTGGAGCCGCTGCTCGGCGTCGACGAGCAGGCCCTCGAGCACGCGCTCCCCGGCCTTGTCGTGCGCCACGAGCTCGCCGATGTCGTCGCACTCGGGCGTCGCGTACTCCGGGTGGCTGCCGACGTCGAGGTAGAGCCGGGCCCCGTTGCGCAGGAAGACGTTGCTGCTCCGGCCCCACGAGACCACCCGGCGGAAGAGGTAGCGCGCCACCTCGTCGGGGCTGAGCCGTCGCTGCCCGCGGAACGTGCAGGTGACCCCGTACTCGTTCTCGATGCCGAAGATGCGACGGTCCATGACCGAACGATACGGCGCCCGTGGTGACGACGGGGGCGACACGACGAGTTCCGTCGTGCCGCCCCCCGTGTCGCCACCCGGTGTCGCCCCGGATGCTGGGGAGACGGGCTGGAAGCCCAGGTCAGGCGTCCTGCGGCGAGTCCGGCGGGCCGAGGAGCGTCTGGAGCTGCGCGGCCCGCAGGCGCCGGAACTTGCGCGGCTGCACCCGGGTGCGGTCGAGGACGGCCACCTCCAGCTGCTCCACGCCGATGACCCGGTCGGCCTCCTCGCCCCGCTCGTTGCGGGAGTGGCCGAGGGCCGCCACGGCGACGCCCAGCGCGCCCGCGAGGTCCGCCCCCTCCTGGTAGTGCTGCTCCAGGTAGGACCCCACGACGTCCGCCGCGCCGCCCATGACGGCGTAGCGGTGCTCGTCGAACACCTGGCCGTCGTAGGTCAGCCGGTAGATCTGGTCGGCGGCCGCCGTCTCGCCGATCTCCCCGACGAAGATCTCCACCTCGTACGGCTTCTCGCCGCCCGAGGAGAAGATCGCGCCCAGGGTCTGCGCGTAGGCGTTGGCCAGGCTGCGCCCGGTCACGTCGCGACGGTCGTAGGAGAAGCCCCGCATGTCGGCGAGCCGCACGCCCGCGATGCGGAGGGACTCGAACTCGTTGTAGCGCCCCACCGCGGCGAACGCGATGCGGTCGTAGATCTCCGACACCTTGTGCAGCGCCTGGGACGGGTTCTCCGAGGCGAAGAGGATGCCGTCGGCGTACTGCACCGCGACGACCGAGCGACCGCGCGCGATCCCCTTGCGCGCGAAGTCCGCCCGGTCCTTCATCTGCTGCTCGGGCGAGACGTAGAACGGCATGCTCATCGGGCGTCCTCCTGTGCCGTGCCGGGGGTGCCGGGCTGCTCGACCCGGGCGAGCGGGCCGTTCGGCTGCCGCAGCCGGCCGGCCACGACCTCCTCGGCCAGCGCGTTGACCTCGGCCTCGGGGAGCCGGGACCCACCGTCGGCCGTGATCACGTGCACGATCGGGAAGATGCGCCGGGTGAGGTCGGGACCCCCGGTCGCCGAGTCGTCGTCCGCCGCGTCGTACAGGGCCTGGAGGGCGACCAGCGCCGCGGTGCGCGCGTCGAGGTCGGTGCGGTAGAGCTTCTTCAGCGAGCCGCGCGCGAACAGCGAGCCGGAGCCGACCGCGTGGAACCCGTTCTCCTCGCCCCGGCCGCCGACGACGTCGTAGCTGAAGATGCGTCCCTCGCCGCTGTCCAGGTCGAAGCCCGCGAACAGGGGGACCACGGCCAGACCCTGCATGGCCAGGCCGAGGTTGCCGCGGATGAGCGCCGAGAGCCGGTTGGCCTTGCCCTGCATCGAGAGCGTCGTGCCCTCGATCTTCTCGTAGTGCTCCAGCTCCAGCTGGAAGAGCCGCACCATCTCGACGGCGAGACCGGCCGTGCCGGCGATGCCGACGCAGCTCAGCTCGTCCGCCGGGAACACCTTCTCGATGTCGCGGCTGGAGATGATGTTGCCCATCGTCGCCCGGCGGTCGCCCGCCATCAGCACGCCGCCGGGGAAGGTGAGCGCGACGATCGTCGTGCCGTGCGGCGCGAGGTCGGCGGCCGATCCCGCGGGCAGGGCCCGACGACCCGGGAGGAGGTCGGGCGCCTGTGCGGCGACGAAGTCGGAGAAGGACGAGGAACCGGGCGTCAGGTACGCCGCGGGGAGCCGGGCACCGAGTCCCTGGGCCGGCCCGTGGTGGGACTCAGTCACGCGTCACTGCCCGCCCTTCTGGATGAACGACTTCACGAAGTCCTCCGCGTTCTGCTCGAGGACCTCGTCGATCTCGTCGAGGATCGAGTCCACGTCGTCGTCGAGCGCCTCCTTGCGCTCCGCGACGTCGCTGCTCGCCTCGGCAGTGACCTCGTCGGTCTCCTCGCTCGAGGACCGGGGCTGCTTCTGCTCCTGTGCCACGACCGCACCTCCTCATCACCAGGCTCTCGGGCGTCGGGACTCCCCGACGTCGAGCCGTGGTGACGACCCTACCGACTCGACGGCGGCGGAGGGCGCTGGTCCGGGCGTCAGCCGGTCAGCGCCGCGAACAGCTCCTCGGCCGACGAGCAGTCGTCGAGCAGGCGCCCCACGTGGGCGCGCGTTCCCCGCAGCGGGTCCGTCGTGGGGATCCGCTGCAGCGACTCCCGGCCCGGCAGGTCGAGGATGACCGAGTCCCACGAGGCGGCCGCGACGCTGTCCGCGAACTTCTCGATGCACCGACCACGGAAGTAGGCCCGCGTGTCCTCCGGCGGCTCGTGGACCGCCGCGGCGACCTGCTCGTCGGTGAGCAGCCGCTCGATGCGGCCCGCGGCCACCAGCCGGTGGTAGAGCCCCTTCTCGGGTCGGATGTCGGAGTACTGCAGGTCGATCAGGTGGAGCTTGGCGTCGTCCCAGTCGAGACCGTCGCGCTCCTGGTACTGACGGAGCAGGGCGTACTTGGCCACCCAGTCCAGCTCCCCCGCGCACTCGAACGGGTCGCGCTCGAGACGGTCGAGCACCGAGCCCCAGCGCACCAGGACGTCCTTCGTCGCAGCGTCCACGTCGCCGCCGAGCCGCTCGTCGACGTACGCGTGCGCGAGCTCCAGGTAGACCCGCTGCAGCTGGACGGCCGTGAGCCGCCGCCCGTCCTTGAGCGTCACGAGGTGGGTGAGCGTGGGGTCGTGGGAGACGGCGCGCAGCGCCGCGACCGGACCGTCCACCGACAGGTCGGCGTCGATGAAGCCGTCCTCGATCATCGCGAGCACGAGCGCGGTCGTGCCGACCTTGAGGTACGTCGAGACCTCCGCGAGGTTGGCGTCGCCGATGATCACGTGGAGCCGACGGTGCACGTCGGGGTCGGCGTGGGGCTCGTCGCGGGTGTTGATGATCGGGCGCTTCAGCGTCGTCTCGAGCCCCACCTCGACCTCGAAGAAGTCGGCGCGCTGGCTGACCTGGAACCCGTGGGTGCGGCCGTCCTGGCCGATGCCCACCCGGCCCGCGCCGCAGACGACCTGCCGCGAGACGAAGAACGGGGTCAGGTGGCGCACGATGTCGGCGAACGGCGTGGAGCGCCGCATCAGGTAGTTCTCGTGGGCGCCGTAGGACGCGCCCTTGTTGTCGGTGTTGTTCTTGTAGAGCACGATCGCTTGGCCCTGGGGCAGCTGGGCGGCGAGGCGCGTGGCCTCGAGCATCACCCGCTCGCCGGCCTTGTCCCAGCGCACGAGGTCGAGGGGCGTGACCACCTCCGGGCTCGAGTACTCCGGGTGGGCGTGGTCGACGTAGAGCCGCGCGCCGTTGGTGAGGATGCTGTTGGCGAGCCCCAGGTCCTCGTCGGTGAGCAGCGAGGGGTCGGCCTGCCCCCGGCTGAGGTCGAACCCGCGGGCGTCCCGCAGGGGGTTCTCCTCCTCGAAGTCCCACCGCGCACGACGGGCGCGCAGCGCGGACGACGCGTAGGCGTTCACGACCTGCGACGAGGCGACCATCGGGTTGGCGGTCGGCTGCCCGACCACGCTGATGCCGTATTCCACCTCGGAGCCCATGACCCGGCGCACGCTCATGCGGCGAGCGTACGCCGGGCCGGGGACGGTCCTGCGTGGAGAGGTGGGTCAGCGGTGGATCAGAGGTACTGGCCCGTGTTGCTGACCGTGTCGATCGAGCGGCCGGGCTCGGTGCCCTGCTTGCCCGTGATGAGCGTGCGGATGAACACGATCCGCTCGCCCTTCTTGCCGGAGATCCGCGCCCAGTCGTCGGGGTTGGTCGTGTTGGGCAGGTCCTCGTTCTCCTTGAACTCGTCGACGCAGGCCTGCAGCAGGTGCTGCACGCGCAGCCCCTTCTGCTGGAGCTCGAGGAAGTCCTTGATGGCCATCTTCTTCGCCCGGTCGACGATGTTCTGGATCATCGCGCCCGAGTTGAAGTCCTTGAAGTACATGACCTCCTTGTCACCGTTCGCGTAGGTCACCTCGAGGAAGCGGTTCTCCTCGCTCTCGGTGTACATGCGCTCCACGGTGGCGCGGATCATCCCGTCGACGCAGGCCTGGCGGTCGCCGCCGAACTCGGCGAGGTCGTCGAGGTGCAGCGGCAGGTTGGTCGTCAGGTACTTGCTGAAGATGTCACGGGCCGACTCGGCGTCGGGGCGCTCGATCTTGATCTTCACGTCGAGCCGGCCCGGCCGCAGGATGGCCGGGTCGATCATGTCCTCACGGTTCGAGGCACCGATGACGAGCACGTTCTCCAGCGTCTCGACGCCGTCGATCTCGCTGAGCAGCTGCGGCACGATGGTGTTCTCGACGTCGGAGGAGACGCCCGAGCCGCGCGTGCGGAACAGCGAGTCCATCTCGTCGAAGAACACGATGACGGGCGTGCCCTGGCTGGCCTTCTCCCGCGCCCGCTGGAACACGAGGCGGATGTGGCGCTCGGTCTCGCCGACGTACTTGTTGAGGAGCTCGGGGCCCTTGATGTTGAGGAAGAACGCCCGCGCGTCGGAGTCCTCCCCCGTCTTCGCCGCGACCTTCTTGGCGAGCGAGTTGGCGACCGCCTTCGCGATGAGCGTCTTGCCGCAGCCAGGCGGACCGTAGAGCAGGATGCCCTTCGGCGGCTTCAGCTCGTGCTCGAGGAACAGGTCGGGGTGCAGGTAGGGCAACTCGACCGCGTCCTGGATCGCCTCGATCTGCGCGCCGAGGCCGCCGATCGACTCGTAGGCGATGTCGGGCACCTCCTCGAGCACCAGCTCCTCGACCTCGGACTTCGGCACCACCTCGTAGGCGTAGCCCGCCCGCGAGTCGAGGAGGAGCGAGTCACCGGCCCGCAGCGGGTGCCCGATGAGCGGCTCCGCGAGCCGCACGACGCGCTCCTCGTCGGCGTTGGCGATGACCAGCACGCGCTCGCCGTCGGCGAGCAGCTCCTTGTACATCACCACCTCGCCGACCTGCTCGAACTCGAACGCGGCGACGACGTTGAGCGCCTCGTTGAGCAGGACCTCCTGGCCCTTGCGCAGCGTCTCCACGTCGACGGCCGGGCTGACCGACACCCGCAGCTTCCGCCCGCCGGTGAAGATGTCGATCGTGTCGTCGTCGTTGCGCTGGAGGAAGACACCGAAGCCGGCCGGCGGCTGCGCCAGACGGTCGATCTCCTCCTTCATGCTGGTGATCTGGTCGCGGGCATCGCGCAGCGTGCTCGCGAGGCGCTCGTTCTGGCTCGTGACAGCAGCGAGCGAGCGCTGGGTGTCGGCGAGCCGGAGCTCGAGGCCGCGGTCGTCGGATGTCGACATGGTCGTCACCACCTCCTGAGGGTGATCCCGACCCTACTCGCGCGACGCGCCGATGGAAGGGAACCGGCCATCTGGTGATCCACCGGTGATCCACGAGTGATCGACGTCCCACCCGGCGGGCGCCCGCGCCCTCAGAGGTCGGGGCTCTCCAGCTCGATCCCCGGGGGCAGGTCGCCCGGCCGCGGACCGCTGTAGTCGGGACCGTAGGCGCCCGGCGCCGGGCGCCGCTTCTTGACCGGCGGCCGCTGGCCGGGGGCCATCCGCCGCGACGTCACCAGGAA
Source organism: Nocardioides alkalitolerans (assembly GCA_038184435.1). Classification (NCBI taxonomy): domain Bacteria; kingdom Bacillati; phylum Actinomycetota; class Actinomycetes; order Propionibacteriales; family Nocardioidaceae; genus Nocardioides; species Nocardioides alkalitolerans. The sequence goes on from CP116227.1 coordinate 1,416,392, forward strand.
CGCCGTGTGCCCGATCATCTTGTGGCCCGGCCGAACCGCGAGGCCCTCGACGTGCCAGTCGCGCACGAGCGACTCCCACGCCTGCGGCTCGGTGAAGCCGCCGTGGGCACGGAGCGTCTCGACCACCCGGCTCAGCTGGGTCGTGGTCGCGACGTACGCGCAGACGATGCCGCCGGGGCTGAGCACGTCGGCCACCGCGTCGACGCACTCCCAGGGCGCGAGCATGTCGAGGATCACACGGTCGGCCCGCTCCCCGCGGCGCGGCAACTCCTCGGCGAGGTCGCCGAGGCGCAGCGTCCACGACGGGTGCGAGCCGCCCTCGGGAGCCCCGAAGAACTGGTGCACGTTGCGCCGCGCGACGTCGGCGAACTCCTCGCGCCGCTCGTAGCTCGTCACCGTGCCGTAGGGCCCGACCGCGCGCAGGAGGGAGCAGGTCAGGGCACCGGAGCCGACCCCGGCCTCGATGACGCGCGCGCCGGGGTAGATGTCGGCGAGGGCGACGATCTGGGCCGAGTCCTTCGGGTAGACGACCGCGGCGCCGCGCGGCATCGAGACCACGAACTCGGACAGCAGGGGACGGAAGACCAGGTACTCCCCGCCCGCCGACGAGGGGATCGTGAAGCCCTCCTCACGACCGATCAGGTCGTCGTGGTCGAGGTGCCCGCGGTTGCTGAAGAACCGCTTGCCGGCCTCGAGGCAGAAGTTGTGCCGGCGACCCTTCTGGTCGGTCAGGCGCACCCACTCCCCCTCGCGCAGCGGACCGCGGTGGACGCCCGACCAGGCCTCCGGGGGCACGTCGGGGGCGTCGGTCGCCGGGGCCGCGGCGGGGGCGTCGGTCTCGGGGGCTGCGTCGGACATGCGGCGCAGGTTATCGGTCGGCGGCCCGCAGGGCCCGATCGAGGTCACCGGCCGTCAGGACCCCGTACGGCGCGCCGTCGGCCCCGACGAGGAGGTACTCCGCCGCGGGGCGGCGCCGCAGCGCGTCGATGAGCTCCTCGCCGGCCACGTCGACCGGCAGCCGCAGGCCGGCCTCGAGCGTGCGGGCCACCGTCGAGACGGCCGCCCAGGGCCGGCGGTCGACGGGCATGCGGGCGAGCGCCGCCTCGCTGACGATCCCGACCGGCGACCCGTCGGGGGCGACGGTGACGATCCCCCCGGCCTCCTGCTCCTGCGCGCGGCGCACCGCCTCGGCGACCGACACGTCCGCCGGCACGAGGGCCACGCGCCGGGCGAGCGGCCGGGCGGCGAGCCGGGGCAGCCGCTGGCGCAGCCGCGCGTTGGCGATGACCGCGCTCGCCCCGGTCCAGAGGAAGGCCGCGACCACGCCCGCGAGCACGAAGTCGAGCAGACGGGGCTGGGTGTCGAGCACCGCGGCCAGCAGCAGGGGCCAGCCGAGCGAGAGCACGGCGACGACCCGACCGCTCCAGCCCGCGGCGATCGCGCCCCGGAGGGGATCGCCGGTGAGGCGCCAGACCCCGGCCTTCATCACCCGTCCGCCGTCGAGGGGCAGGCCCGGCACGAGGTTGAGGACGCCCACGAGGATGTTGGCCCCGGCGAGCGCCTCGACGGCCATGCGGAGCAGGCCTTCGGGCGTCACGAACCACAGCCCGACGGCGCCCAGACCGACCGCGATCGAGGTGAGCGGGCCGACGACGGCGATCACCAGCTCGTCGCGGGGCCGCCGCGCCTCCGTCTCCACGGCGGTCATCCCGCCGAGGAAGTGGAGGGTGATCGAGGTGACGCGGTAGCCGTAGTGGCGCGCGGCGACGGCGTGCGACGCCTCGTGGAGCAGCACCGAGAGGTAGAGCAGCACGGCGAACGCGACACCGGCGACGTACTTGCCCGCGCCGAGCCCCGGCTGCACCTGCTCGATGCGGGGCGCCAGGACGACGGCGATGAGCCCGGCCACGAGGAACCAGGAGCCCGAGACCAGCACGTCGCTGTCGGCGATGCGGCCGATGCGGACCGTGCCGCGGGGACGGGGAGCGCGGGGCGGCTCGTCGGTCGCGTCGCGGTCGGCTCGGTCCACGCGCCGAGGCTATCCGCCGGGCCCACGCGTGCACGTCGACGGTCGGGCCCCGTCCCGCCAGAGTCCTGCCAGAGTCCTGCCAGAGTCCTGCCAGAGTCCTGCCAGAGTCCTGCCGGAGGCCTGTCGGTGGCCTGTCCTAGGGTGACCCGCATGTCCTCCCCCGCCGACGCCGTCACGACGCTCGCCGCGTCGGAGGAGGTGCTCGGCACCCTGTCGCCCAGCCGGGCGGGCGACTTCCTGACCTGCCCGCTGCTCTACCGGTTCCGGCACGTGGACCGGCTGCCCGAGCGCCCCTCGCTCGACGCCGTGCGCGGCACGGTCGTCCACCGGGTGCTGGAGCTGCTCTTCGACCTCCCCGCGGTCGAGCGCACCCCGGAGCGGGCGGCGGGGATGGTCCCCGACGCGTGGGCCGAGGTGCGGGAGCGCGAGCCGGCCGTGGTGGCCGAGTTCGAGGCGACCGGCACCACCGAGGAGGCATGGCTCGGCACGTGCGGCACGGTGCTGGCGCGGTACTTCGCGCTGGAGGACCCGACGCGGCTGGAGCCGGCCGAGCGCGAGCTCTACGTGGAGACGCTCACCGACACCCGTCTGCTGCTGCGCGGCTTCGTCGACCGGCTCGACGTCGCGCCCGACGGCCAGCTGCGGGTGGTGGACTACAAGACGGGCCGCGCCCCCGGTGTGGGCTACGAGGGCCGGGCCCTGTTCCAGATGAAGTTCTACGCGCTCGTGCTGCAGCGCACGCGCGGCGTGCTCCCCGCGATGCTCCAGCTGATCTACCTCGGCAGCGGCGAGATCATCCGCTACGTCCCCGACGAGTCCGACCTGCGCGCGACCGAGCGCAAGGTCGAGGCGGTCTGGGAGGCGATCAGCACCGCGCGGGAGTCCGGCCGCTGGGAGCCGCGCCCCAGCAAGCTCTGCGGGTGGTGCTCCCACCAGGCGCTCTGCCCGGCGTACGGCGGGACTCCCCCGCCGCTGCCCGCTCCCCAGCCCGACCCCGAGCCCGCCTGACGCCAGAGCGTCAGGGGGCGCCCACCACGTGCGGGTCCGCCGCGACGATCTCGCCCGTCGCGATGCGTTCGGCGTGGTGGCAGGCGACCACGTGGTCGGCCGGCACGTCGGGCAGGTCGACGGCCCGGGGCAGGGGGCGTTCGTCGCGGCACCGGTCGGCCTGCACGAACGGGCACCGCGTGTGGAACCGGCACCCGCTGGGCGGGTCGGCCGGGGACGGCAGGTCGCCGCGGAGCAGGATGCGCTCGCGGCGGTCCTCCACCTCGGGGTCGGGCACCGGCACGGCCGACATCAGTCCTCGCGTATAGGGGTGCAGCGGACGGTCGTAGAGCTCGTCGGCGGCGGCCCGCTCGACGATGCCCCCGAGATACATCACCGCCACCTCGTCCGAGACGTGCCGGACGACGGCGAGGTCGTGGGCGATCACCAGGTAGGTGAGCCCCAGCTCGGCCTGCAGGTCGGCCAGCAGGTTGAGCACCTGGGCCTGGATCGACACGTCGAGCGCCGAGACCGGTTCGTCGGCGATGACCAGCCGCGGTCGCAGTGCCAGCGCCCGCGCGATGCCGATCCGCTGACGCTGGCCGCCGGAGAACTCGTGGGGGTAGCGGCGCCCCGCCGCCCGCGGCAGCCCGACCTGGTCAAGCAGCTCGGCCACCCGGTCACCGCCCGCCGGCAGCCCGTGGGCGCGCAGGGGCTCGGTCAGGATCGTCTCGACCGACTGCCGCGGGTTGAGGCTCGCCAACGGGTCCTGGAACACCATCTGGAGGTCGCGGCGGCGGCGCCGCAGCGCCTCCCCCTTCAGCGTGGCGAGGTCGGTGCCGTCGACCCGCACCTCGCCGCGCGTGACGGGCGCCAGCCGCAGGATCGCGCGGCCCAGGGTCGACTTGCCGCAGCCCGACTCGCCGACGAGACCCACGGTGCGCCCCGCCGGTACGGCGAGGTCGACGCCGTCGACGGCCCGGACCGTGCCCCGGCGCCCCCGCAGCGGGTAGTGCACGGCGAGGTCGCGCACGTCGAGCAGCACCTCGGTCGTCATCACAGCTCCTTCTCGCGGGGTGCCGGCGCCTCCACCGGGTGGAAGCACCGCCGACGGCGGTCCTCGTCGCCTGCCCCGACGGGGGGCTCCGGGCCGGGCTCCACGGCGGTCTCCAGCGTGGGGGACGACGTCCGGCACGCGTCGTCCGCACGGCCGCACCGCGGGCTGAAGGCGCACGCGTCGGTCCAGGGCACGGTCTGCGTGGGCGATCCGGGGATGGGCACGAGCGGCGTCCCGCGCGGGGTGTCGAGCCGCGGGATGCTGCCCAGCAGCCCCACCGTGTAGGGGTGCGCCGGTGCTGCGAAGAGCGGGCGGCGCGGGGCGGACTCGACGATCCGTCCGGCGTACATGACGTTGACCTCGTCGCACACCCCGGCGACCACGCCCAGGTCGTGGGTGATGAGGAGGAGCGCGGCGTCGCTGTCGGCGACGAGCGCGGCGAGGACGTCGAGCACCTGGGCCTGGATCGTGACGTCGAGGGCCGTGGTCGGCTCGTCGGCGATGAGCAGCCGCGGCTCGCAGGCCAGGGCGATCGCGATGAGGACGCGCTGGCGCATGCCACCGGAGAGCTGGTGGGGATACTCGTTGAGGCGCCGCACCGGATCGGGGATGCCGACCCGGGCGAGCAGGTCCGCGCAGCGCTCACGGCGCTCGCGGCGCGAGAGGTCGAAGTGGCGACGGAGCACCTCGTCGAGCTGGACCCCGATCGTCACGACCGGGTTGAGCGAGGTCATCGGGTCCTGGAACACCATGGCGATCTCGGGTCCGCGCAGGGCCTCGCGCTGCCGCTCCCCCAGGGTCAGCAGGTCCTGGCCCCGGTAGCGCACCTCGCCGGTCACCTCGACCCCGCGGCGGGGCAGCAGGCCCATGATCGCCAGCGACGTCACCGACTTCCCGCTGCCCGACTCGCCGACCAGGGCCACGTTGCGGCCCGCCGGCACGTCGAGGGAGACCTCGTCGACGGCCACGACGTCGTGGTCGCGGCTGTGGAAGCGCACCCGCAGGTCACGCACGGACAGGAGCGGCTCCTCGCCGGGTACGACGCGGGAGGCGTCCCCCGCGGGGGTCGGGGTCGGGTGGGTGGTCGGGCTCATGGGGGTCACCTCCGGGACCGGGGGTCGAGGGCCTCGCGGAGCGCCTCGCCGAGGAGGGTGAACCCCAGGGCGGTGACGGCGATCGCGATGCCGGGCAGGAGCGCGAGACGGGGCGCCTCGTCGAAGCGCTCCTGGGCGGCGACGAGCATGCGGCCCCACTCGGCGCTGGCCACCTCCGGCGTGCCGAGCCCCAGGTAGGACAGGGCGGCCACCTCGATGATCGCGGTGGCGAGGTTGAGCGTCGCCTGCACGATGGTGGGCCCGACGGAGTTGGGCAGCAGGTGGCTCATCACGATGCGGGAGCGGCGCAGCCCGAGCGCATTCGCCGCCAGCACGTAGTCGGCGCCCGCCTGGGCGAGCATCGAGCTGCGCAGCAGCCGCGCGAAGACCGGCACCTGGGCGGCGCCGATCGCGACGACGATCGCCGTGCCGCTCTTGCCGAGCACCGCGGCGATGCTGACGGCGAGGAGCAGGCTCGGCACCGCGAGCATGACGTCGACCAGCCGCATGATCGTGGCGTCGACCCACGCGCCGACGCGTCCGCCGACGGCTCCGGCGCCGCCCGCCAGGGCGCCCAGCGCGGCGCCGGCCAGGAGTCCGATGAGGGTGGAGACGACGCCGTACAGCAGGGAGGTGCGCGCGCCGTACAGGAGCTGGGTGGCCATGTCGGCGCCGTACCGGTCGAGCCCGAGCCAGTGCTCGGCCGACGGTCCGGGCACGTTCGTCGTGCTGACCTCGGAGGCCCACCGGGTGCTGGCGGGCTCGTAGGGGGTCAGCAGCGGCGCGGCGATCGCGACGAGCACGAAGAGGCCGATGATGGTCGCGCCGACCCAGGCGGTCGGGGTGCGGCGCAGGCGGCGCCACGTCGCGCGGCCGAGGCTGACCCCGGCCTCCTCGGGGGCGACGGGACCGACGGCGACCGGGTCGGCGCCGGTCGCGGACGGGACGGGCAGGCTCACGAAACCCTCACTCGGGGGTCGACGACGCCGTGGAGCACGTCGACCAGCAGGTTGATGAGGCAGTAGACGAGCGCGATGAACAGGATGAAGCCCTGCAGCACCGGGTAGTCGCGGTCGGTGATGGCGCTGAAGAGGTAGGACCCGATGCCGTTGAAGGAGAAGACCGTCTCCGTGAGGACGGCTCCCGAGAGCAGGAGGCCGGCCTGGAGGCCGATCGTCGTCATCACCGGCAGCAGGGCGTTGCGCAGCACGTGCCGCCGCGAGATGGTCCCGGCGGCCAGGCCCTTCGCCCGGGCCGTGCGCACGTGGTCCTCGTCGAGCACCTCCGCCACCGAGGCCCGCGTGATGCGCACGATGATGGCGAGCGGGATGGTGCCCAGGGCGATGCCGGGCAGCACCAGGTGCACCATCGCGTCCCACGCCGCGTCCCACTCCCCCGTGAGGACGCCGTCGAGCACGTAGAAGTTGGTCACGTGGGTGGCGTCCAGCCGCGGATCCTGCCGGAGCCCCGACGGCAGCCAGCCCAGCCAGCTCGCGAAGACCAGCTTGAGCAGGATGGCGAGGAAGAAGACCGGGGTGACGACCCCGAGGAGCGACCCCGAGACGACGGCGCTGTCGATGAGGCCACCGCGGTGCCGGGCTGCGAGGTAGCCCAGCGGGATCCCGAGCACCACGGCGAAGAGCAGCGCCGCCAGGGCGAGCTCGAGGGTCGCCGGGAAGTACTCCAGGAACGAGGTCGTCACGGGCCGCCCGGTCTGGATGGACGTCCCCAGGTCGCCGCGGAGCAGGGCGGCGACGTACACGCCGTACTGCTCGAGGACCGGCCGGTCGAAGCCGTAGATCTCGTTGACGCGGGCGACGCCGGCGTCCGTGGCGCGCTCCCCGAGGAGGGCCCGGGCGGGATCCCCGGGGAGCGCACGCACCCACGCGAACAGCAGCACGGACAACCCGACCAGCACGGGCACCATGAGGAGCAGTCGCCGGGCGATGAAGCGGAGCATGGTCGCGGGCGGTCAGTCGGTGATCTCGACCATGTTCCAGACCTCGTCCTGCACCGGGCTCGCCTCGTAGCCCTCCACGTTGTCGGCGAACGCCAGGGACGGCACCGGGCTCGCGAGCGGGACGCCGGGCAGGAACTCCATGACGTCGCGGTTGACCTGCTCGTAGAGGGGTCGCTGCTCGTCCGTGGTGGTGAGGGCGCGGGGCGCCGCCACCTCCGCGAAGAGCTCCGGGTTGTCGAAGCCCCACTCGAGGCTCTGCTGGCCGAAGAAGACGCCGAGGAAGTTGTCCGGGTCGTCGTAGTCGCCGGTCCAGCCGAGCAGGTGGATCCCGTGGTCGGGGGTGTTCTGCACCTGCTCCAGGTAGTCCGTCCACTCCGCGGCGACGGGCTCGACCGTCAGGCCCACCGCCTCCAGCTGGCTGCGCACGATGTTGAACGTGTCGTCCGGCTGCGGCATGTAGGGCCGGCTGATGTTCGTGGGGTAGTTGAACGTGATCGTCGTGCCGGCGACACCGGCCTCCTCCAGCAGCTGCCGCGCCAGCTCCGGGTCGTACTCGTAGGTGGGCACGTCCGCGGCGTACCCGTCGACGAGCTCCGGGACGAACTGGTCGGCCGGCTGCGTGCCGTCCGGCATCGAGGCCGAGATGACGGCCTCCTTGTCGATCGCGTGCGCGATGGCCTGGCGCACCCGGACGTCGTCGAACGGGGCCTGCGCCTGGTTGAAGGCGAGGTAGAGGATGTTGAACGCCGGCCGGTTCTCGATGGTGAAGCCCTCGTCGGCCAGCGACTCCACGTCGGCCGGCCCGACCAGGTCGAAGCCGTCGATCTCGCCGTTGCGGAGCGCCTCGGCGCGGCCGCGGGCGGTGTCGATCTCGACGATGACGACCTCGTCGACCTGGGCGGCCTCGCCCCAGTAGTCGTCGTAGGGCGTCAGGCGCACCTCGCCGCTGCCCTGGTTCCACGACGCGAACTCGAACGGGCCCGTGCCGGTCGGGTGCTCCGTGCCGTAGGCCGAGGTCAGCACCGACGGGGACTCGTCGTCCTGGTGCTCCTCCAGCGCCGTCGGGCTCTGCATCGCGAAGGCGGGCAGCGACATGGCGGCGATGAAGCCGGCGAACGGCGCGTCGAGCGTGATCGTGGCCGTCAGCTCGTCGTCGGCGGAGCACCCGGCGTAGATCGCGCTGTCGGCCGTCGCCCCGGTGGCGAAGCCGCGGAACAGCTTGCCGTAGTAGTACGCCTTGTCGTCCGTCTGGTTGACCTCCGGGGTGGCGGACCACCGGTCGAAGTTCGCGCACACGGCCTCGGCGTCGAACGGGGTGCCGTCGTGGAACGTGACCCCGTCCTTCAGGTCGAACGTGTAGGAGAGCCCGTCCTCGGACTGGGTCCACGACTCGGCGAGCAGCGGCGCCGGCTCGACCGTGCCCGGCTCCGTGCCGACCAGGCCCTCGTAGATCTGCCTGGTGACCCGGAAGGTCTCGCCGTCGGAGGCGTAGAAGGGATCCAGGGTCTTCGGTGCGGCGGAGGCGGCGAACACGAAGGTGTTCTCCTTGCCGTCCCGCTCGCTCTCCACACAACCGGCCAGGACCGAGCCGACGAGCAGCACCGCTGCCACGCCCGCGCCGGTCCGACGAATGCTCGTCGAACGCACGTCTCACCTCACGACATCACCTCTGCCGACCCGATTCGGCAGAGCGTCCGCGCAAGTTAGCCCCCCGGACGGGCCCGCGTCACCAGCAGGAGGTGTCCGGGGAGGTCGCGAAACGGCAACGATCGTGCGTCACGGACGGACGAGGGCCCACAGCCCGGCCGCGTCGAGGCCCGCCAGGCTCGTCGCCTGCACGTGGCCCGGCCCCTCCGGCACGGGCACGTGGTGGGGCACCGCCAGCGTCCGGCAGCCGGCCGCGACCGCCGAGGCGACGCCCGTCGAGGAGTCCTCGATCGCGACGCAGTCGCCCGGCTCCACCCCGAGCAGCCACGCGGCCCGCAGGTACGGCGCGGGGTGCGGCTTGCCGTGCTCGACCTCGTCCCCGGTGACGACCGCCTCGAAGCTGCCCTCCTCGAGGGCCGCCACGACGGGCTCGGCGAAGCGCCGGTACGACATCGTGACGAGCGCGCACGGGATCCCGGAGCGCCGCAGGTCGGCGAGGAGCTCCCGCGCGCCGGGCCGCCACGGGATCTCCTCGGTGATGCGGGCGACCACGCCGTCGAGCAGCTCCTCCACGACCTCCGCCGCGGTCTGCTCGAGCCCCATCCGGGTGCGGATGTACTCGCCGGAGACCAGGAGGTCGTTCCCGACGAGCTGCAGCGCGTCGTCGGTGGTCCAGGTCGCGCCGTACCGCTCCGCCATGGCGAACTCGGTCTCGATCCAGTAGGGCTCGGTGTCGACGAGCGTGCCGTCCATGTCCCACAGGACCGCGGCAGGACGTTCTCCCGCGCTCATCCTCAGTCCTCCGGGTCGTAGCCGAGGTTGGCCGACAGCCAGCGCTCGGCCTCGGGGATGCTCCAGCCCTTGCGCGCGGCGTAGTCCTCGACCTGGTCGCGGCCGACGCGGCCGACGACGAAGTACTGCGACTCGGGGTGCGCGAAGTACCACCCCGACACCGCGGCGCCGGGCCACATGGCCATCGACTCGGTGAGCGTGATCCCGGTCGTGGCCTCGACGTCGAGGAGCTCCCAGAGCGTCAGCTTCTCGGTGTGCTCGGGGCACGCCGGGTAGCCGGGCGCCGGGCGGATGCCCGAGTAGCGCTCCGCGATGAGGTCCTCGTTGGTGAGCTGCTCGTCGTCGACGTGGCCCCAGTACTCGGTGCGCACCCGCTGGTGGAGCCGCTCGGCGAAGGCCTCCGCGAGCCGGTCGGCCAACGCCTCGATGAGGATCGCGTTGTAGTCGTCGAGGTCGTCCTTGTAGGCCTTGACGCGCTCCTCGAGCCCGATGCCGGCCGTGACGGCGAACGCACCGACGTGGTCGGGCAGCCCCGTCCCCTCGGGCGCGACGAAGTCGGCCAGCGACCGGTTGGGCACGCCCTCGCGGTGCTCGCCCTGCTGGCGCAGGTGGTGCAGCACCGCGAGCTCGGTCGTGCGGGTCTCGTCGGTGAACAGCACCGTGTCGTCGCCGCGTCCGGCCGCCGGGAAGAAGCCCAGCACGCCGCGGGCGGTCAGCCACTTCTCCTCGATGATCCGCCCGAGCATCGCCTGGGCGTCGTCCCAGAGCCGGCGCGCGGCCTCGCTGCTCGCCGGGTTGTTGAGGATGTCGGGGAAGCGCCCCTTCATCTCCCAGGCGTTGAAGAACGGCTGCCAGTCGATGAACTCGACCAGCTCGGCGATCGGGTAGTCCTCGAGCACGTGGACGCCCGGCCGCGCCGGGGCGACGGGGGTGAACGACGACCAGTCCAGCGGCGTACGGCGGGCGCGTGCGTCCTCCAGCGGCAGCAGCTTGCGCTCCTGCTTGCCGGCGTGACGGGTGCGCAGCGCGTCGTAGTCGGTCTTGACCTCGCCGAGCAGCTTGTCCCGACCGGTCGGGTGCAGCAGTGCGGCCGCGACCGGCACGGACCGGGAGGCGTCCTTGACCCAGACGACGGGACCGTCGTAGCGCGGGTCGACCTTGACGGCGGTGTGGGCGCGCGAGGTCGTCGCGCCGCCGATGAGCAGCGGGATGTCGAGGCCCTGGCGCTGCATCTCGGCCGCGAAGCCGACCATCTCGTCGAGGCTCGGCGTGATGAGCCCCGACAGGCCGATGATGTCGGCCTGGTGCTCCTTCGCCGCGTCGAGGATCTTCTGGGCCGGCACCATGACGCCGAGGTCGATGACCTCGTAGTTGTTGCAGGCCAGCACCACGCCGACGATGTTCTTGCCGATGTCGTGGACGTCGCCCTTGACGGTGGCCATCACGATCGTGCCGTTGGTGTCCTTGGTCGCCGCCAGGGCGGGGTCGTTGGCCTTCTCCTCCTCGATGAAGGGGATGAGGTAGGCCACCGCCTTCTTCATGACGCGGGCGCTCTTCACCACCTGCGGGAGGAACATCTTGCCCGCGCCGAAGAGGTCGCCGACGACGTTCATGCCGTCCATCAGCGGGCCCTCGATGACCTCGATCGGGCGGCCGCCACGATCGGCGATGAGCTGGCGCAGCTCCTCGGTGTCGGCCTCGACGTGGGCGTCGATGCCCTTCACCAGGGCGTGCGTGATCCGCTCCCCGACCGGGAGCGAGCGCCACTCGTCGACGGCCGCCTCGGCGACCTCGCCGGAGCCGCGGTACTCCTCGGCGATCTCCAGCAGGCGCTCGGTGGCGTCCGGCCGCCGGTTGAGCACGACGTCCTCGATGCGCTCGCGGAGCCGCTCGTCGACCTGGTCGTAGACCACCAGCGCGCCGGCGTTGACGATGCCCATGTCGAGGCCGGCGCGGATCGCGTGGAACAGGAAGACCGCGTGGATGGCCTCGCGCACGGGGTTGTTGCCTCGGAACGAGAAGGAGACGTTGGAGATGCCACCGGAGACGTGGGCGCCGGGCAGGTTCTCGCGGATCCAGCGGACGGCCTCGATGAAGTCGACGCCGTAGGTCGCGTGCTCCTCGATGCCCGTGGCGACGGCGAAGACGTTGGGGTCGAAGATGATGTCGTCGGGGTCGAAGCCGACCTCGTCGACGAGGATCCGGTAGGCCCGCGAGCAGATCTCCTTGCGCCGCTCGAGGGTGTCGGCCTGGCCGTCCTCGTCGAAGGCCATGACGACGGCGGCCGCACCGTAGCGACGGACCAGGCGCGCGTGGTGGCGGAACGCCTCCTCGCCCTCCTTCATGGAGATCGAGTTGACGATCGCGCGGCCCTGCACGCACTTGAGCCCCGCCTCGATGACCTCCCACTTCGACGAGTCGACCATGAGGGGCACCCGGCTGATGTCGGGCTCGGAGGCGACGAGCTTGAGGAAGCGGTCCATCGCCGCGACGCCGTCGAGCATGCCCTCGTCCATGTTCACGTCGACGACCTGGGCGCCGCTCTCGACCTGCTGGGCGGCCACGGACAGCGCGGTGTCGTAGTCGCCGTCCTTGATGAGCTTCTTGAACCGCGCCGAGCCCGTGACGTTGGTGCGCTCGCCCACGTTGACGAAGAGGCTGTCCTCGTCGACCACGAGGGGCTCGAGGCCGGAGAGCCGCAGCGCGGGGCGCGGCGTCGGCACCTCGCGCGGGGTGCTGCCGGCGACCGCGCGCGCGATCGCGCCGATGTGGGCCGGGGTCGTGCCGCAGCAACCGCCGACCAGGTTGACGAGGCCCGCCTCCGCGAACTCCGCGACGATGGCGGCGGTCTCCTCGGCGGCCTCGTCGTACTCGCCGAAGGCGTTGGGCAGGCCGGCGTTCGGGTACGCCGAGACGAAGGTGCCCGCCACCCGCGAGAGATCGGCGAGGAACGGCCGCATCTCCTTCGCGCCGAGGGCGCAGTTGAGCCCCACGAGGAGGGGCTGGGCGTGCTTGACCGAGTACCAGAACGCCTCGGTGGTCTGCCCGGACAGCGTGCGCCCCGAGGCGTCGGTGATGGTGCCGGAGATGATGACGGGCCACCGACGGCCGAGCTCCTCGAAGACCGTCTCGACCGCGAAGATCGCCGCCTTCGCGTTCAGCGTGTCGAAGATGGTCTCGATGATGATGATGTCGGAGCCGCCGTCGAGCAGACCGTGCGTGGCGGTCGTGTACGCCGCGACCAGCTCGTCCCACGTGACGTTGCGCGCACCGGGGTCGTTGACGTCGGGGCTGATCGACGCGGTCCGCGTGGTCGGGCCGAGCGCGCCGGCGACGTAGCGCGGGCGGTCGGGCGTCGCGCACGCGTCGGCGGCAGCGCGGGCGAGCCGCGCCGACTCCAGGTTGAGCTCGTAGGCGAGCTCCTGCATCCCGTAGTCGGACAACGAGATCGCGTTCGCGTTGAACGTGTTGGTCTCGATGATGTCGGCGCCGGCCTCGAGGTACTCCCGGTGGATGCCCTCGATGATGTCCGGCTGCGTCAGCGTCAGCAGGTCGTTGTTGCCGACGAGGTCGCTGGGCCAGTCGGCGAAGCGCTCGCCCCGGTAGCCCGCCTCGTCGGGACGGTCGCGCTGGATCGCCGTACCCATGGCTCCGTCGATGACGAGGATGCGCTCCCGCAGGGCGCGCGTGAGCTCGGCGGTGCTGTCGGGGCGGTGCTGACGGTCCGGCACGTGGTCCACCTTCCTCCTCGCTGTCCGGTTCGCGGACACCTGTGTCAGATCGTGACACTCGGCGCGACGCGACCGAAATCCGCGCGCACCCCTCGGCGGTACCCGATCCGCGGCCCCGGGAGCGCGGACTAGGCTGGAGCGGTGATCGAGTTCGACGACGTGGAGGGTCTGGTCGACCCGGTGGTGATCGCGGCCTTCGAGGGCTGGAACGACGCCGCCGATGCCGCGAGCGGCGTGGTCGACCACTTGATGGACGTCTGGAGCGCCCGCGTGGTCGGGGCCCTGGACCCCGAGGACTTCTACGACTTCCAGGTCAACCGTCCGGTCGTGGGCACGGACGAGAACGGGATGCGGCAGCTCACCTGGCCCACCACCCGGATCGCCGTCGCCTCGCCCCCGGGCTTCGACCGCGACGTGATCCTCGTGCGCGGCATCGAGCCCAACATGCGGTGGCGCCAGTTCTGCGGCGAGCTGCTCGCCGCCTGCGACGAGCTCGGCGGCACGATGGTCATCACCCTCGGCGCCCTCCTCGCCGACTCGCCCCACACCCGCCCCATCCCCGTCACCGGCTCGGCGTCCGAGCCCGACCTGGCGGACCGGCTCAAGCTCGACGAGTCGACCTACGAGGGGCCGACGGGGATCGTCGGGGTCATCCAGGACGCGTGCCAGCGCCTCGACGTGCCGTCGGTGTCCTACTGGGCCGCGGTCCCGCACTACGTCGCGCAGCCCCCGTGCCCGAAGGCGACCCTCGCCCTCATCGGCCACCTCGAGGACCTCCTCGGCGTCTCCATCCCGCTTGGCGACCTGCCCGAGGACTCCCGTGCCTGGGAGCGCGGCGTCGACGAGCTGGCCGAGGAGGACGAGGAGATCGCGGACTACGTGCGCGCGCTCGAGGAGAGCCGCGACACCGCCGACCTGCCCGAGGCGAGCGGCGAGGCCATCGCGCGCGAGTTCGAGCGGTACCTCAAGCGCCGCGACGACGACGCCTGAGCCCCCGCCTGGGGACGGTGGGCGGGCCGGTCGGGCTGGTCGGTTCCCCGGCTGACCGGGGAACACGCCACTTAGACCATCAAATTTGATGGTCTAAGTGGTTGGTTCCCCGGCTGACCGGGGAACCGACCGCTCCCTCCCAGACCCACCTGTGGAGGACGAGCGGGCCGGGGCCGGGTCAGAGCTGCAGGCCGAGGGCGGCGTCGACGAGCTCGCGTACGACGCGGCCGGCGTCCGGGTCGGACGTGTCGGCCAGGCCGGTCGAGCCCAGGGTGGCCTCGGCCCACGCCTGCACGGACGCGAGGGCCGTCGGGGCGTCGAGGTCGTCCGCGAGGGCCGTGAGCACCTGCTCGACGACCGGGCCCGACGGGGCGCCGGCGCCCAGCGAGACGGCCTTGCGCAGCAGGTTGAGGCGCTCGCCGGCCGACCACAGGAGCTCGTCGGTCCACTCCCAGTCGGAGCGGTAGTGCTGGCCGAGCAGCACGAGGCGGATCGCCATCGAGTCGACCTCGGAGAAGCGCAGCTGCGAGACGAAGACGAGGTTGCCCTTCGACTTCGACATCTTCTCGCCGTCGTAGGCCACCATCCCGGCGTGCACGTAGGCCTTCGCGAAGCGGTGGTCGGGCACGGCGGCCTGGGCCTCGGCGGCGCACATCTCGTGGTGGGGGAAGACGAGGTCGCTGCCGCCGCCCTGCACGTCGAAGGCCGCGCCGAGGTGCTTGAGGGCGATCGCGGTGCACTCGATGTGCCAGCCGGGGCGGCCCCGGCCGAAGGGGCTCTCCCAGGACGGCTCGCCCGGACGCTCGGCCATCCACACCAGGCAGTCGAGCGGGTCCCGCTTGCCGGGACGCTCCGGGTCGCCACCGCGCTCGCCGAAGATGGCCCGCATCGTCTCCCGGTCGGCGCCGGACACGGAGCCGAAGGTCGGGTCGGCCGCGACGGAGAAGTAGAGGTCGTCGTCGACGTGGTAGATCGCGCCCGTCTCGGCCAGGCGCTCGACCAGCTCGATGACCCACGGGATCGACTCGACCGCGCCGACGTAGTGCGCCGGCGGGAGCACCCGGAGCGACTCCATGTCGTCGCGGAACAGCTGGGTCTCCCGCTCGGCGATCGTCACCCAGTCCGTGCCCACCTTCGCGGCGCGCTCCAGCAGCGGGTCGTCGACGTCGGTGACGTTCTGCACGTAGGTCACGTCGTGCCCGGCGTTGCGCCAGGCGCGGACCAGGAGGTCGAACGCGACGTACGTCGCCGCGTGGCCCATGTGGGTCGCGTCGTACGGCGTGATGCCGCAGACGTAGAGCCGGGCCGCACCCTGCGGGTCGGTCGGCACGAGGCGGCCGGTGGCGCTGTCGTGGAGCGACACCTGCGGGCCCCGGACGGGGAGGGAGGGGACGTCGGGGGCGGACCAGGCGCGCATGGGAGCGAGCCTAGCCAACCGTCACGTCAGAACGGCGGCCAGGGGATGGCGGGCCACTCCCCCGACGGCACCGGGAGCTCCCCGGCTGCCAGGAGGGCGCGGCAGCGGTCGGCCGTCGCCCCGACCTCCTCGTCGGTGACGAGCTCCGCCAGCCGGTCGCCCAGCGCGCCGGCGAGCTCGACCACGAGGCGCTCGAGCACGGCGACCTCGTCCGCGGCGAGCCCGCGGCCCGCCCAGCCCCACAGCACCGTGCGCAGCTTGGGCTCGGTGTGGAACGTGAGGCCGTGGTCGACGCCGTACCGGTGTCCCGAGGCCATCTCCAGGACGTGCCCGCCCTTGCGGTCGGCGTTGTTGGCGACCACGTCGAAGACGGCCATGCGGCGCAGCGCGGTGGAGTCCTCGTGGACGAGCGCCACGGGCTGGTCCTGGGCGTCGAGCCCGTCGAAGACGTGGCACCAGCCCGACGGCACCTCGCCGGCGGGCACGATGTCGACCGCCGACTGCTCGGGGTCGGTGTGCTGCCAGAGCTGCACCATGCCGGGCCCGTGGGGACCCTCGCGCAGGATCGTCGGGGGCACGACGTCCCACCCCGTCGCCACCGACAGCTCGTAGGCCGCCACCTCGCGGCCCGCGAGGCTCTCGTCGGGGAAGTCCCACAGCGGCCGCTCGCCGCGGATCGGCTTGTAGACGACCTCGACACCGTCGACGTCGCCGACGAAGGTCGCGTTGGAGGCCGGCATGACGCGCCCGCGCAGGGTGAGCTCACCCCGGGCGAACGCGGCGGGGTCCGTCACGGATCCCGCCGACGGAAGCCGTTGGCGCGCACGCAGAGGTGACCGTCGGGATCGATGGGCTGCGCGCAGAACGGGCAGGCGGGACGACCCGCCTCGACGACGGCCAGCGCGCGGTGCACGAACGCCCGCGCGACCCCCGCGGGCATGCGCACGAGGAAGATCTCCTCGGGCTCCGGCTCGTCGATCTCCTCCTCGGGCTGTCCCGGGGAGATCACGGCCTCCTCGGTGAACGGGAAGACCTCGACGACCACGCGGTCGTCGGAGGGGTCCCACGACAGCGTCATGGTGCCGGCGCGGAACTCCTCCTCGATGGGCTGCTCGAGCGGCGCGTCGTCGCGCAGGTCGACGGGCGCGATCGCGGGCACGAGGTCGGAGTGCTGCTCGGTCTCCATGACCTCGTCGAGCAGCTCGTCGACGCGCTCGGCGAGCGCGATCACCTGCTGCTTCTCGACGCCGACCGAGACGAGGCGCGCGCCCGAGCGGGCCTGGAGGAAGAACGCCCGCGACCCGGGCTCGCCGACGGTCCCCACGACGAAGCGGTCGGGCGGGTCGAAGCGGTGCACGACGGGAGGCATGGTCGACAGCCTAGGACGTGGCCGTAGCCGGACCCGCCGGGGCGGCCGGGCCGCCCGGGCCGGCGCCACCCCCGACGTCGCCGACCGCCGGGGGACGGTCGAGCCACGACAGGTCGCCGGCGTGGGAGTTCGCCTGCAGCACGACGGGACGGGTGTCGCCGTACCGGATGATCGTGAGCGAGGCGGGGTCGGCGTGCAGCCGCTGGAACAGGTCGAGGTGCATCCCGAGGGCGTCCGCCAGGACGGCCTTGACGATGTCCCCGTGCGTGACGGCCAGCCACACCGCGTTCTCCCCGTGCTGCGCCTCGACGGCCGCGTCACGCTCGCGCACGGCGTCGACCGCCCGCCGCTGCATCGTGCGCAGCGACTCGCCGCCGGGGAACGCGGCCGCCGACGGCTGTCGCTGCACGACCTTCCACAGGTCCTCGCCCGCCAGGTCCTTGAGCAGCCGTCCCTGCCAGTCGCCGTAGTCGCACTCCGCGAGGCGGTCCTCCGTCTCCACCGTCAGCGCCCGGCCGCCCGCGGCGAAGGCCTCGACGACGTACGCCGCGGTCTCGGCGCACCGCTCCTGCGGGCTGGAGGCGATCGCGACGAGCGGTACCGCGCTGAGACGGGCCGCGGCGTCGCGGGCCTGGCCCTGACCGGTCTCGTCGAGGCGGACGCCGGGGAGGCGTCCGGCGAGCACACCGCCGGCGTTGGCGGTGGTGCGCCCGTGGCGCTGCAGGATCACGGTGGCCATGGGCCGAGCGTACGGCGTGGCGCCGCCGCCGCCGGCGCCCCGGCGGCGTCTATGTTGCACCCGTGATCGTCGACAACGCGCTCTACCGCGACGGGCGCCGGATCGACCCGGGCTGCGCGTCCCACGACCTGGCGGGCGTGCTGGCCGCGCGCCGCGACGGCGACGTCGTCTGGGTCGGGCTGTTCGAGCCCACCGCGGCCGAGATGGACTCCGTGGCGCAGCACTTCGGGCTGCACCACCTCGCGGTCGAGGACGCCGTGCACGCCCACCAGCGGCCGAAGCTGGAGCGCTACGGCGACCAGCTCTACTGCGTGCTCAAGACGCTCTGGTACGTCGACGCCTCCGACGACGTCGAGACGGGCGAGATCGGGATCTTCCTCGGCCCCGGCTTCGTCGTCCACGTGCGCCACGGCGAGGGCTGCGACGTGCGCGCGGTCCGTGCCGGGCTCGAGGACCGTCCGGCCGTGCTCGCGCACGGACCGGCGGCGGTGCTCTACGCCATCGCCGACCACGTCGTCGACGCCTACGGCGACGTCGCGGCGAGCCTCGAGGTCGACGTCGACGAGGTGGAGACCTCGGTCTTCTCCCCCGCCCGCACGGACGACTCCCCCCGGATCTACCGGCTCAAGCGGGAGCTGGCGGAGGTACGGCGCGCCGTCCTCCCCCTGCGGGAGCCGATGCGCCGCATGGCCTCCGGCGACGTGCCGGGCGTGCCGGAGCGCTCCGCGCCGTACTTCCGCGACGTGGCCAGCCACCTGGCGTCGGTCGCGGAGATCGTCGAGGGCCTCGACAACCTGCTGGCGGCGGCGTTCGAGGCGCAGGTCGCGCGCATCTCCGTCCAGCAGAACGAGGACATGCGCAAGATCTCCGCCGGGGTCGCGCTCGTGGCCGGGCCGACGCTGGTGGCCGGCATCTACGGCATGAACTTCACCCACATGCCCGAGCTGCACTGGACGTTCGGCTACCCGATGGCGCTGCTGCTCATGGTGCTGTGCTCCGGCGGGCTGTGGTGGTTCTTCAAGCGCTCCGGCTGGCTGTGAGCCGGGTCCCGGCCGAGGCTGCTGAGGGGGCCGCTCAGGTGGCGGTGAGCACGCCCGCGCCGAGCAGCCCCATGACGCCGAGGCCGAGGATCACCCGGTAGGTCACGAACGGCAGGTAGGACCGGGTCGAGACGTAGCGCAGCAGCCACGCGATGACGGCGTAGCCCACGACGAACGCCACCAGGGTGGCCGCGATCGTCGGGCCCCAGCCGTAGGGGTTGTCGCCGCCGGGCACGTCCTTGAGCTTGTAGACACCGGCGCCGACGACGGCGGGGATGGCCAGGAGGAAGGCGTACCGCGTCGTCACCGCGCGCTCGTAGCCGAGGGCGCGCCCCATCGAGATCGTGGCACCCGAGCGCGACACGCCGGGCACGAGCGCCGCCGCCTGCGCCACACCCATGAGCAGCGAGTCGCGGAGGGTGAGGTCCTTGAGGGTGCGCGAGGACGCGCCGTACCGGTCGGCCAGGCCGAGCACGATGCCCATCACCACGAGGGTCGAGGCGACCACCCACAGGCTGCGCAGCGCGCTGTCGATCGCGTCCTCGAACAGCAGGCCCAGCAGCACGATGGGCAGCGACCCGGCGATGATGAACCAGCCCATCCGCGCGTCGAGGCTGCCGCGGAGCTCCGGCTTGACCAGCGAGCGGAGCCACGCCGAGGCGATCCGCCAGATGTCCTTGCGGAAGTAGAGGAGCACCGCGACCTCCGTGCCGATCTGGCAGACGGCGGTGAACGCCGCGCCCGGGTCCTCCCACCCGACCAGCTCGGGGAAGATGCGGAGGTGGGCGCTCGAGGAGATCGGGAGGAACTCCGTGAGGCCCTGGATCACGCCGAGCACGACGGCTTGGAGGTAGTCCCACACGGGCGCCGACAATAGGCCACCGCCACCGTGCCGGGCGCCAGGACGGCCCGCCACGCCCGCGCGATGTGCGACACGTCCGGGGCCGGCCGCTAGGTTGACCCGCATGCAGCAGCGATCGGTCGGGGCCAGCGGCCTGCGGGTCTCGCGCCTCGGGCTCGGCACCATGACGTGGGGGCGCGACACCGACGAGCACGAGGCGCGCGACCAGCTCGTCGCGTTCGTCGGCGCCGGCGGCACGCTGCTCGACACCGCCGCGGCGTACGGCGACGGGGTCTCCGAGCAGCTGATCGGCAGCCTGCTGGGCGACGTGGTCGCCCGCGAGGACGTCGTGCTGGCCACGAAGGCCGGGCTCGGCCAGCGGCGCGCCCCCGGCCGACCCGGTGGCGGGGCGACCGGAACGTCCGGCGGGTCCGGGACCCGCGGTGCCGCCCGGGACACGTCGCGCCGCTCGATCCTCGCCTCGCTCGACGGCTCGCTGCGGCGCCTCGGCACCGACCACGTCGACCTGCTGCAGGTGCACGTGTGGTCCGACGCCACCCCGCTCGAGGAGACGTTGGCGACGCTGGACCACGTCGTGGCGACCGGCCGGGCGCGCTACGTCGGGGTCTCCAACTACACCGGCTGGCAGACCGCGCAGGCCGCGACCTGGCAGCGCGCGGTCCCGGGGCGGGCGCCGCTGGTGTCGACGCAGGTCGAGTACTCGTTGCTCAACCGCAACGTCGAGCTCGAGGTGCTCCCGGCCGCCGGGGCGCTCGGGATGGGCGCCCTCACCTGGTCGCCCCTGGGCCGGGGGGTGCTCACGGGGAAGTACCGCACCGGCACGCCGTCCGACTCGCGCGCCGCCACCTCCCACCTCGGCTCCTTCGTCGAGCCCTACCTCGACGAGCGCTCGCACGGCATCGTCGAGTCCGTGGTGAAGGCCGCCGACGGCCTGGGATGGACTCCGGCCGAGGTGGCGTTGGCCTGGGTGCGCGACCGCCCGGGCGTCGCCGCACCCGTGGTCGGGGCGCGGACGGCCGCACAGCTCCGGGCCCTCCTCAGCGTCGAGGAGAAGGCCCTCCCGATCGAGATCGCCGACGCGTTGGACGACGTCTCGGCGGTCGACTGACCCGCCCCGGAGGTGACCATCCGATGAGCAGGACCCGCACCGCCCTGTCCCGCGGCGTCGAGTGGGAGTTCCGCGACGTCGTGCTCTCCCGGCACCTGTCGCGCAACGCCGTGCGCCAGGCCCTCGTCGAGATGGCCGAGCACGGCGGCTGGGAGCTCGACCGGCTGCGCATCGGCAACGACGGCGTGCGCCGCGTCATCGTGCGCCGCAAGATCATCCGCCAGCGCCCGACGCTCTGGGCCAGCTGAGCGGCCGGCCGGCCGTCAGGCCGACCGTCAGGCGTCGCCCAGGAACCGGTCGAACACCCGCGCGCCGAACTGCAGCGCGTCGACGGGCACCCGCTCGTCCACGCCGTGGAACAGCGCGGTGAAGTCGAGGTCGGCGGGCAGCCGCAGCGGCGCGAACCCGTAGGAGCGCATCCCCAGCTTGCGGAAGTGCTTGGCGTCGGTGCCGCCACTCATGAGGTACGGCGCGACGAGCGCCCCCGGGTCCTCGGCCAGGAGGCTGCGGGTCATGGCGTCGACGAGGTGCCCGTCGTACGGCGTCTCCCACGGCTGCTGGTGCGAGACGAAGTCGATCTCCACGTTCTCGCCCGTCAGCTCGGCGAGCGTGGCGAAGAACTCGTCCTCGAAGCCGGGCAGGAACCGACCGTCCACGTGGGCGGTCGCCTCGGTGGGGACGACGTTGACCTTGTAGCCCGCCTGGAGCATCGTCGGGTTGGTCGAGTTGCGGATGACGTTGCCGAGCATGCGCGCCGCGCCGCCGAACTCCTCGACGAGGGCCGGCGCGTTCTCGGGGGTGGCCGGCGTGCCCGCCAGCTCGCCGATGGTCGCGAGGAGCACCTCCATGGTCGGGGTCAGGCGCACCGGCCACTCGTGGGCGCCGATCCGCGCGACCGCGGCGGCGAGGTCGGTGACGGCGTTCTCGGTGTTCACCATGGAGCCGTGGCCGGCACGGCCCCGGGCCGTGAGGCGCATCCACGCCATCCCCTTCTCGGCGGCCTCGATGAGGTAGACGCGACGCCCGCGGACCGTGGCGCTGAAGCCGCCGACCTCACCGATCGCCTCGGTGCAGTCCGCGAGCTCGTCCGGGTGGTCCTCGACGAGCACCTCGGCGCCCTGGTGGCCGCCGGCCTCCTCGTCCGCCGTGAAGCACAGCACCACGGGTCGCTTCGGCATGACGCCCGCGCGGGTGCGGGCGCGCACGACCGACAGCAGCATCGCGTCGAAGTCCTTCATGTCGACGGCGCCCCGGCCCCAGACGTACCCGTCCTGGACCTCTCCGGAGAACGGGTGCACCTGCCAGTCCTCGGCGGCGGCGGGCACCACGTCGAGGTGGCCGTGCACGAGGAGGGGGTCGCCCTCGGTGCCGCCCCAGCGGGCGATGACGTTGGTGCGCCCCGGTGCGCCCTCGTAGAGCCGCGACTCGATGCCGACCTCGTCCAGCAGGGCAGCGACGTGCTCGGCCGCCTTCCGCTCCCCCGGCCCCGAGTCGTCGCCGTAGTTCGAGGTGTCGATGCGGATCAGGTCGCGGCACAGCTCGACGACCTCGGCGGCGGGGTCGTAGGACGGCCCGTCCCCGCGTGCGGCGTCGGCTCCCGGAGTGCTCGTGTCCTCGCTCATGGGGCCATCCTGGCAAAGAGGCGGTGGGGTCAGTTGAGGGCACGCACGGAGTCGGGAACCCCGCCCCCCGCCTGCACGGACTCGACGAGCTCGGCCAGTGCCGTGAGGGCGACCCGCTGGGACATCGGTCCGTAGGACACCCGGGCCACCCCCAGCTCCTGCAGCCGCGCGAGCGACGGCGTGCCCGGCAGCCCGATGAGGGTGAGGCGCTGGGGCCCGAAGGCGTCGACCAGGGTGGCGACCTGCTCCTCGTCGAGACGTCCGGGGACGAACACGACCGGCGCGCCGGCGTCGAGGTAGGCACGGCCCCGCTCAAGCGCCACCTGCAGCGGGTCGTCGGCACCCTTCACGAACGCGTCGGTGCGGGCATTGAGCACGAAGTCCGGGACGCCCTCGGCCGCGGCCGCCCGCATGATGGCCTCGACCTGCGCGGCGGCCTCCGCGACGGGACGGAGCTGGTCCTCGATGTTGGCCCCGACGACCCCGACCCCGATGGCGCGGCGGACGGTGTCGGCCGCGTCGCCGTACCCGCCCTCCAGGTCGGCCGACACGGGCAGCGTCGTCGCCGCCACGATCCGGCGGACCTCCTCGAGCATCTCCTCGACGGGGATGTTCTCGCCGTCCTCGTAGCCGCGCGAGGCAGCGATCGAGTGGCTCGCCGTGGCCAGCGCCGTCGTGCCGGGGAGGTCGGTGACGACCTTCGCCGAGATCGAGTCCCAGACGTTGACGACCGTCAGCAGATCGGGCGCCCGGTGGAGGTCGAGGAGGGTGCGGGCGGTGTCGGCGAGGCTCATGGGAGCGAGCATGCCGCACCTCCGCACGGCGTGGAAAGCACTACGGCCCCGGGTCCCTGACCTGCAGGGACTCGGGGCCGATCGGTGTCCGAGGGGGGACTTGAACCCCCATGCCCAATAAGGGCACTAGCACCTCAAGCTAGCGCGTCTGCCAATTCCGCCACCCGGACGAGTGCGGGTGAAACAGTAGCAGGGGTCGGCCGGAACGACCGCATCGGGGGTCGGCGTCCGTTCACCCGCCGCCCAGGGCCTCGTCGAGCAGCGCCTGCGCGTCGCGGATCGCGCCGAGACCACGCGCGTACTGCTGCGACACGGCCGACGCACTCACCCCGACGGCGGCCGCCACGTCCCGCTGCGAGGACCCGTCGAGCCCCGCCAGGAGCATCGGGTGGGCGGTCGGGCCGACACGGTCGACGAGGGCGTCGCGGCAGAGCAGCAACGCGTTGACGACGTCGGGCGGGCAGGGCGGCGTGGTGCCCTCGGCCGCGACGAACCAGGTGCGCCGCCGTCGGGTCGCCGGGCGGCCGAGCTCGTCGATGGCCGCGCGTGCGCTCCACCAAGCGGAGCCGTCCTCGAGGGGCGGGGTGCGGCTCGCGTCGAGCACCGCCCGCTCGCCGTGGCCGAGGCCGTATCGCGTGTCGACCACGGGGCGCAGCAGCAGGCGCACGACGAGCGTGGCACGCAGGGCCGCCCCCAGGGACGGGTAGACCCCCTGGAACTCGTCCCCTACCGTCGGGTGGAGGCCGTCGAGCGACGGGACCCGCCGGTCGGCCTCGGCCAGCGCGTCCGCCAGGGCGGCCTGCACGGCGCCGCGGTCGTCGGATCGTCGAGACCCGACGAGGTCACCGATCAGGGCGTAGACCGTCATCACTGAAGCATATACCTTCATTTCGTCGAAATGAAGCATATCGCTGATGTCGTGCCCCAACGGGTCAGGCCAGCGCGATGAGACCGACGCCCGCGAGCGCCACCGACCAGCTCGCCAGGCTGCCGACCAGGAAGTACTCCGTCACGTCGCTCGGACCGCCGAAGCCCGACGCACCGTCCCGGGGCGCGCGCAGCTCGGGGAAGCGCAGCAGCGCCTTGGCCGCGACCACGAGGGAGGCGCCCGTCAGGCTGCCGGCGCCGCCGAGACCCACCACCAGGAGCCGCTCCATCGGACCAAGGACCCGGCCGCCCCGCAGCTGCTTCTCGTTGTCGTGCGCCGGGACGCCCACCAGGTCGAGCAGCAGCCGCACCAGGATGTTGGCGGTCGCGAGCTGCGCCACCGCCACGGCGAGGACGACGAGGAGCGCGTCGCCGTCGAACCGGCCGAGCACGCTGGCGTCGACGACGTCGTCCACGAAGACCGGCGCCCCCATCGCCGGTCCGCAGACCACGGTCGCCGCGATGCCGGTGCCGAACGCGCCGTACGCCGCCGCGAACCGCCACCGCCCGTGGAGGAGCGGCTGGCCAGGCGGTTGGACCTGGCCGCGCGCGAGGCCGGCGGACGACGCGGGGATCCACACGGCGACGGCCGCGGCGGCGAGGACCCAGCCCCACCAGCCGCGACCCGTGGGGTCGGACAGGAGGGCCGCGCCCACCACGGCGACGACGCCGACCACGGTCAGGACCCGCCGACGCAGGCGACTGGTGACGTCCCCGTCGGCGCGGAAGAGGTCGCAGAGACCCAGCACGAGCAACCACCACGCGACACCGGCCACGTTCCCACCCCTCCCGAGATCCGCCGGGGTCCACCCTGCCGTACGCCACCGACAGTCCTGGGCCACGCCCGGGCCGGCGCGGCGGCGGGGTGGGGACGTGATGTGCTGGCCCCGTGCCCACCACCTTCCGCCTCGCGTTCGTCACCGGAGCCACCCCCGACAAGTGGGCGGCGCGGTGGCGCGAGCGCCACCCGAAGGACCGCCTCGAGCTCGTCCCCGTCGAGCAGGCCGACCAGGAGCGCGTGGTGCGCGACGGCACGGTCGACATGTGCCTCGCGCGCCTCCCCGTCGACACGACGGGCCTGCTCGTCGTGCGCCTGTACGACGAGGCGCAGGTCGTCGTCGTCGACCGCGAGCACGTCGTGTCCGCCGTCGACCAGGTCGAGCTCGCCGACCTGGCCGACGAGCAGCTCGTCACCGACCCCGCCCGGGTGCCCGGGTGGACCGAGGTGGCGCGTGCCGACCGCCTCGACTGGCCCGCGATGACGGACCGCGAGGCGGTCGAGGTGGCCGCCAGCGGCGCGGGCGTGGCCGTGCTCCCCGAGTCCGTGGCGCGGGTGCTGCACCGCAAGGACGCCGTCCACCGGCCGGTCGTCGACCTGCCCCCGACCACCGTCGCGCTGGTGTGGCTCGCAGAACGCGACGACGAAGCGACCCAGGAGATGGTGGGCATCACGCGGGGTCGCACGGCCCGCAGCAGCCGCGGCTGAAGTTGCAGGACACAACCAACCTGCGGCAGGGTCGGACGGTTGCGTGTCGGTCCTCCCACGGCCGGCACGGCACCCGAACCGAGAGGAACACGTGACCGCACTCGACCCGAAGCACCCCGTCGACGCGCATCCCGACGAGACCCCCGAGGCGTTCGACGCCCCGGTCGAGGACTCGTCGACCCCCACCGACACGGGCGGCCACCCCGCCCTCGACGTGCCCCCACCCGTCGAGAGCCGGCCCCCGACGTCCACGCTCGACCCGGTCGTCTTCGGCGTCACGGCCGTCATCGCCATCGCGTTCCTCGTCTGGGGCTTCGCGAGCACCGACAGCCTGCGCGACACGTCCACCACGGCCCTCGGCTGGATCATCGACAACCTGGGCTGGCTGTTCGTCGTCTCCTCGAGCGGCTTCGTCGTCTTCGTCCTGTGGCTCGCACTGAGCCGGTTCGGCTCGATCCCCCTGGGCCGCGACGACGAGCAGCCGGAGTTCTCGACGACGTCGTGGATCGCCATGATGTTCAGCGCCGGCATGGGCATCGGCCTCATGTTCTACGGCGTGGGCGAGCCGGTCTCCCACTTCGCCACCGCGCCCCCGGGGACCGGCGGCGAGGAGGCCCAGAAGACGGCACTGGCGACCACGATCTTCCACTGGGGCCTGCACCCGTGGGCCATCTACGCCGTGCTCGGCCTCGCGGTGGCCTACGGCGTCTACCGCAAGGGCCGCCTGCAGCTCGTCAGCGCGGCGTTCGAGCCGCTGCTCGGTCGCCACGCCCACGGGCCGGCCGGCCGCGTCATCGACATCCTGGCCATCTTCGCCACCCTCTTCGGCTCCGCCGCCTCCCTCGGCCTGGGCGCGCTCCAGATCAGCAGCGG
Source organism: Nocardioides alkalitolerans (assembly GCA_038184435.1). Taxonomy (NCBI): domain Bacteria; kingdom Bacillati; phylum Actinomycetota; class Actinomycetes; order Propionibacteriales; family Nocardioidaceae; genus Nocardioides; species Nocardioides alkalitolerans. Next base: position 1,442,916 of record CP116227.1, read on the forward strand.
CCTCCAGATCGTCGCGGGCATCGGCGAGATCGGCAACGGCGTGCTCGTCGCCATCATCGCGGGCCTGACGGCGGCGTTCATCGCCTCCGCGATCTCGGGCATCGCGCGGGGCATCCAGTGGCTCGCCAACATCAACATGGTGCTCGCGATCGGGCTCGCTGTCTTCGTCTTCGTCGCCGGCCCGACCGTCTTCATCCTCGACATGCTGCCGAGCATGCTGGCCACCTACGCGGGCGACCTCGGCGAGATGGCCGCGCGCGTGCCGTCCGACCAGGCGACCACCGTGCTGCCCGACGGCACGGAGCAGACGACGGCCGAGTGGCTCTCCGGCTGGACCGTCTTCTACTGGGCCTGGTGGCTCTCCTGGACCCCGTTCGTCGGCCTCTTCATCGCGCGCATCTCGCGCGGTCGCACGATCCGCCAGTTCGTCGCCGGCGTGCTGCTCGTGCCGACCGCGGTGAGCCTCGTCTGGTTCGCCATCTTCGGCGGGGCCGCCATCCACCTAGAGGAGGCGGGACGCGACATCGCCGGGGCGGCCGGCATCGAGGACCAGCTCTTCACGGTGCTCGACAACTTCCCGTTCGCCACCGTCACCAGCGTCGTCGTGATGGTGCTCGTCGCCATCTTCTTCGTCTCGGGCGCCGACGCGGCCTCGATCGTCATGGGCACGCTCTCGGAGCGCGGCGCGTCCGAGCCGCGCCGCTTCACCGTCATCTTCTGGGGCGCCGCCACCGGCGCCGTGGCGGCGGTCATGCTCATCGTCGGCGGGAGCGACGCCCTCACGGGCCTGCAGAACATCACCATCGCGGCGTCCGTGCCGTTCGTGCTCGTCATGATCGGTCTCTGCGTCGCCCTGGTGCGCGACCTCCGCTCGGACCCCGTCGTGGTCCGGAAGGTCTACGCCGCGCAGGCCGTCGAGCAGGCCGTGATGGCGGGCGTCACCGAGCACGGCGACGACTTCGTCATCAGCGTCGAGTCCACGGAGCCCGGCGCGGGCGTGGGCGACTACATCGCCAACGGCCCGGCGCAGGCGCAGCCGTCGTCCGTGCAGGCCGCCCCCGGCAGCACCGGCGTCGCCGGAGCCCCGAAGCCACCGAAGGACTGATCCCGCACCCCCCGTACGACGAGGGCCCGGTCGCCGTGGGGCGGCCGGGCCCTCGTCGTACTCAGGAGGTCAGCGGCCCGGGTCGTTGGGATGGGTCTCCAACGGTTCGACCTCGATGCGCAGGTAGGGCGCGAACGGCAGGGTCGCCAGGGTGGCTCGGAGCTCGCCCTCGTCCCCGGCCGTCCAGAGGCCCACGTTGCGCCATCCGCCGCCGGCCGGTCTCCACACCCGGAGCAGCGTGCCCGTCGCCGCCAGCTCAGCAGCCCGGAGGGCCTCCGCGGCGCGGAGCCGGTCCAGCTCACCGGGGTCGAGGTCCGCGACGCCGGTGACCTCCATCCTGACGAGGAACTCGACGGGTGCGCTGCTCACGGCGCCGGCGCCGTCGAGTCCCGCACGACGAGCTCGATCGGCGCGTCGACGACCTCGGCGACGGGTTCCTGGGGGCTGAGGGTCGTCAGCAGCTCGATGGCACGGGCGCCGAGCTCCTGCAGCGGCATCCGCACCGTGGTCAGTCGCGGCAGGACGTACTCCGCGATCTCCGCGTCGTGCACGGCGACGACGGAGACCTGCGCCGGCACCGTGACCCCGGCGTCGCGCAGCCCCTCGAGCGCACCGATGCCCGAGGGCAGGTTCGCCGCGACCACGCCGGTGACCGGGCTGCCCACGAGCGACGCCGCCGCGGCCCGCCCCCCGGTCGCCGTGTAGTCCCCGGGCAGGAGCAGGGCCGACGCGCCCGGCGTCGCCTCGACAGCCACGCGGAACCCCGCCCACCGCCGGGCGGCCGTGTCGGCGTCGACGGGCCCCCCGACGAACGCCAGGTGGCGGTGCCCGAGCCCGAGCAGGTGCCGGGCGGCCTCCCCCGCTGCTCGCTCGTCGTCGAGCACCAGGTGCCGCTCGACCCCGGGCACGCTGCGGTTGACGAGCAGGTAGGGCACACGCAGGCTCGTGAGATCCACCGCCGACCCGCCGGCGACGAGGAGACCGTCGACCCGGCCCGAGTCCAGGGCCTCGTACCAGGCCTTGCGGTCCCATCCCTCCCCGCTCGACGTCATCATCACGGAGCCGTGGCGGGCCGCGGCGCTCTCTGCCCCGGCGATGATCTGCGCGTAGACGGGGTTGCTGAAGTTGGGGATGACGAGCCCGAAGGCACCGGCCTTGGCGGACCGCAGGCTCCGCGCGATCGCGTTGGGTCGGTAGCCCAGCTCGCGGGCGTGGTCGTGGATGCGCTGCTTGGTCTCGTCCAGGACCTTGACGTCGTGACCCCGCAGGACGCGCGACACGAGGGAGACGTCCACGCCTGCGGCCCGGGCGACGTCGGCCAGGGTGACACGCTGCGGGCGGCTCATGGTGCCACCCTCCCCCATCAGGACCGGTCCGGGCGAGGAGGGACCTGGACGAGCTCGAGCGTGATGCCGTCGGGGTCGAGGAAGTAGCAGGTGTACCCGCCTCGGTTGACCCCCGCGGTGATCGCCTGGGGAGGCGAGACGAAGGTGACACCGGCGGCCCGCAGGCGCTCGTACGTCGCGGGCGCGTCCGCCACCGCGAACGCCAGGTGGGCCGACCCCGGTCGGTTGCGCGTCGTGTCGGTCGGCTCCGCGCGCGGGACGACGTACTCCACGAGCTCGAGGTCGTGGCTGGAGACGCCCCGCGGCTGTCCGGGCACGGCCAGCTGCGCCACGCGCAGGCGGGCGTCGGGGAACCCGACGAGGCTCCGCGTGTACGCGTTGTCCTGCTCCTGGCGGTGCACGAGCTCCATGCGGAGCAGGTCCGCGTAGAAGGCCACGGAACGGTCGAGGTCCGCGACGGTGAAGCTGAAGTGCCAGACCCCGATCACGACGCCCCGCTCCCGACGAGGTCGCGCAACGCGGTCTCGACGTCGCCCGTCTGCGGCAGCAGCGCGGCGGCGAGCTGCGGGGCCGAGGGGATGCGGGAGTCGTCCAGCGCCACGCGACGGGGCGCGGCGCGCAGCGGCACGCCCGACTCGGCGACGCGCGCGATGACCTCGGCGCCGAAACCGCCGGTGCGGGCCGCCTCGTGCACGACGAGGAGGCGTCCGGTGCGACCGACGCTGTCGAGCACCGCCGGCCAGTCGAACGGGTTGAGCCACACCATCTCGAGGACGTCGACGGTGATCCCGTCCGCCTCGAGGCGGTCGACCGCGTCCAGCACCTTCGCCGTCACGGCACCCCACACCACGACGGTGGCGTCGGAGCCGGACCGCAGCGCCCGGTGCCCCCCGATCGGACGGACCGGGCCGCCGACCTCGACGGTGTCCTTCGGCCCGGCGTACAGGGTGCGGTTCTCGATGACCACGGTCGGGTCGTCGCAGGCCACGGCGGAGAGCAACAGGTCGTAGGAGTCCTGCGGAGTGCGCGGCATCGCCACCCGGATGCCGGGCACGTGCAGCAGCAGCGCCTCGAGGTTCTGCGAGTGCTGGGCGCACGCGCCGGGCGCGTTGCCCTGCTGCGTGCGGATCGTCAGGGGCGCGGACGAGCGGCCAGCCGAGACGTAGCGGACGTTCGCTGCCTGGTTGACGATCTGGTCGAACGCGACGAGCGAGAAGTCGATCCACATGATCTCGACGATCGGGCGGCGACCGAACGTCGCCGCGCCGACCGCGGCGCCGAGCATCGCGGTCTCGCTGATCGGGGTGTCGAAGACCCGGTCGCCGAACCGCTTGGCCAGGCCGCGCGTCACGCCGAACACGCCGCCGGGCAGGGCCACGTCCTCGCCGTACAGCAGCGTCTCGGGCATCTCCTCGAGCGCCCGGGCCAGGGCGGCGTTCACGGCACCGCCCACGTTGAGCTTCACGATCTCAGGCATAGAGGTGGTCCTTCGCGGTGGCGGGGTCGGTGAGCGGGTCGGCCAGTGCCGCGGCGGCAGCGGCGTCCATCTCGGAGCGGGCCCGCTCCTCGCAGCGCGCGACCGCCTCGGCCGCGACACCCTCGGCGAGCAGCTCACGGGTGAGGCGGGCGATCGGCTCGAGCCGGAGGTCGCGGTCGAGCTCGCCGGCGGGGCGGTACTGCTCGGCGTCCCCGATGTAGTGGCCCACGATCCGCTGCGTGTGCGCCTCGATGAAGGAGGGTCCGCGGCCGGCCACGGCCGACTCGACGGCGAGCCGCGTCGCGGTGCGCACCTGGGCGAGGTCGTTGCCGTCGACGCGCACGGCGGGGATCCCGAGCGCGGTGGCGCGCTGGGACAGGTCGGGCTGGGCCACCATGGCGTCGATCGGCGTCAGCTCGGAGTAGCGGTTGTTCTCGCACACGAAGACCACGCCGAGCGAGAACGCGGCGGCGAAGTTCATCGCCTCCGTCACCGCGCCCTGGTTCATCGCGCCGTCGCCGAAGACGGTGAGCGCGATGCGACCCGTGCCGTCGTGCCGGCCCGCCAGGGCCGCACCCACGGCGATCGGCGCACCGGCACCGACGATGGAGTTCTCGCCGTGGAAGCCGTGCTGCGGCGCCGAGAAGTGCGCGGAGCCGCCGCGACCGGCGTTGACGCCGGTGACGCGGCCCATCAGCTCGGCGAAGATCTCGCGGGGCGGCACCCCGCGGGCGACGGCCCAGCCGTGGCCCCGGTACGTCGCGTAGACGGCGTCGTGCGGCCGCAGCTGGCTGCACGCACCGACGGCGACGCTCTCCTGACCGTTGGACAGGTGCACCGACCCGACGATCGGCCCCTCCAGCCGGAGATCGCGGATCTTCTCCTCGAGCGCGCGGATGCGCCACAGGGCGAGGAGGTCGTCGAGCTTCATGCGTGGTCCTTCCAGGGCCGGGGGTGGGTCGAGAGGGTGTCGTTCCAGCCGGACAGCGCGGCCCGGCTGACGACGACGGCGTCGCCGACGGCGCCACCGTCCGTGGACACGTCGATCGACGGCAGCGCGGGGTTCGCGGCGGACCAGTCCTGGAGCACCGCGGAGAGCGTGCTCCGCTCGGACCGCGTCCGGAGCGCGAGGTCGTAGACCACGTCGTGCGCCGCCTCGCGGCCCAGGCTGGCCGCGAGCCGGATCATCGCGTGCTCGCTCATGATCAGCCCGCCGTCGGCGGCCAGGTTCTGGCGCATCCGCTCGGGATACACGGCCAACGACGACACGAGCTCACCGGCGAGCAGCAGCGCGGAGCTCGCGTTGGCGAAGAGGGCGGGCAGCAGGACCCACTCGACCTGCCACTCCCCCGCAGACCGCTCGTGACCGGCTTCCGCTGCCCGGGAGAGACCGGGCAGGGCGGTGCGGGCCGAGATCGCGAAGCCGATGATCGACTCGCTCGTGATCGGGTTCGCCTTCTGCGGCATCGTCGAGGACGCGCCGCGGTGGTGCCCGACGGTCTCGCCGATCTCGCCGATCTCGGTGCGGGACAGGTCGGTGACCTCGCGCGCCAGGCGCGCGGTGGTCGTCGCGGCGCCGACCACGATGCCGGCGACGTGCACGATCGAGTCGCGGGCGACGTGCCACGGCACGCCCGCGTCGACGAGACCGAGCCGGTCGGCGACGAGCGAGCGCACCCTGGCCGCGTCGGGACCGAGCGCCGCGGAGGTGCCGCCGGCACCGAAGAGCGAGATCCGACGCACCTCGTCGCGCGCCGCGACCAGCCGGACGCGGTGGCGGGCGACCTCGTCGAGGTAGACCGCGAGCTTCGCGCCCAGGGTGGTCGGCACGGCCTGCTGGCCGTGCGTGCGGCCCGGCATGATCGTGTCCTCGTGCGCCGCCACCAACGTGGCGAGCGCGTCGCCGAGGGTGCGCAACCGCGCCTCCAGGAGCGCCATCGCCGCGTCGAGCTGGAGAGCGAGGCCGGAGTCCATGATGTCCTGCGTCGTCGCGCCGAAGTGCACGCTGCCGCGCAGGGGCTCGGGCAGCGCGGCGTCGACCTGGCGCACGAGGTTGAGGATCGGGTACCCGACGTTGCGGGCGCCCTCCCACAGCGCCGTCAGGTCGATGAGCGCCGGGTCGGCGCACGCCTCCCGGATGGCCGCCGCTCGCGCGGCGTCGACGAGGCCGAGCTCCGCCTGCGCCTCGGCGAGCGCGCCCTCGACCCGCACCCACGCGGCGACCGTCGTCTCCGCCGAGAAGACGGTCGCCATCTCCTCGTCGCCGTAGAGCTCCCACAGGAGGTCGAACGGGCTGGTCCGTCCACCCATCAGTCCATCTCCAATCCGCCGTCGACGTTGATCGCCTGGCCGGTCACGAACGAGGCCAGCGGGCTGGCCAGGAACGCGACGACGCTGGCCAGCTCGGTCGGCTCGCCCACCCGGCCGAGAGCCGTGCGGGCGCCCTGCTCCTCGAGGTAGGCGGCACCGGCACCGGGGCCGAAGCGCTCGTCGCGGTCACGCATGATTTGCGCCCACATGTCGGTCAGGAACACGCCGGGGCACACGGCGTTGACCCGGATCCGGGGCGCCAGGGCGAGGGCCGCCGACTTCGTCAGGGAGAGCAGGGCCGCCTTCGTCGCGGCGTAGTCCGCGGCGTTCGCCCGTCCCGAGCGCCCGGCGACCGAGGCGACGTTGACGATGCTGGCCCCCTCGCCCATGAGCCGCGCCGCCGCCTGCGTCGTCGCGAAGACGCCGGACAGGTTGATGGCGAGCGTGCGGTCCCACTGCACGAAGCCGAGATCGTCGAGCGGCGTCGTGCGCATGACGCCGACGGCATTGACGAGCACGTCGAGCCCCGCGACACCGGCCTCCGCGCACGCGAGGCCCGGGAGCTCGGCGGCCGCCTCCTTCGTGGAGAGGTCCAGCACGACCGCATGCACGCGACCGGGGTACGCCGCGCCCAGGGCGGCCGCGACCTCGGTCACCGGCGAACCGGGTGCGTCGGCCAGCACGACTTGTGCGCCGCCGGCGAGGAACGCCTCGGCGCACGCGCGGCCCAGCCCGCCGGCGCCGCCCGTCACGAGCGCGCGCCGACCCGTGAGGTCGACGACCGGGGCGCTCATCGGTCGACCTTCTCGGCCTGCCCGCTCGCGACGGATGCGTAGAGCGCCTCCACGAGCCGCAGGGTGCCGACGTTGTCGGCCGCCGAGGTCGGAGCCGGCTCGCCCGTCGCGATCCAGCGCAGCAGGCCCTGCATCGGCCCCGCGAAGGCGTCGGGGATCCAGCGCCGGGTCACCGGGTAGGGCACCCAGCCGTCGGTGGGGACGACGCGGCTGAAGACCTCGACCGTGTCGGGGCGACCGTGCGGGTAGTCGTAGAGCAACCCGAACGTCCCGCGGACCGAGCCCTCGGACCCGTCGAGGCGGAACTCGGCGCGGACGTCGCCCCCGATGTTCTCGTGGTTGACGTGGAGACCTGCGCTCGCGCCGGACGCGAACCGCAGCGTGGACATCGTGCGCGTCTCGGCCGCGGGGGCCTGGCCGGGACGGCGACCCGCGGCGCAGAACACGGTCTCCGGGTCCCCCAGGATCGAGCGGATGGCGTCGAGGTAGTGAATCGAGTGGTAGGCGATCTCGAGCCGGTCGGAGACGAGCAGCCAGGGCCAGGCACCGAAGTCGGTGGCGATGTCGACGTGCACGGTCAACGCGGTCGGCTGACCGATCCAGCCGGCCTCCGCGACGGCCCGCGCGACGGCGATGCCCTCGTCGAAGCGCAGCTGCTGGTTGACCGCGACGCACACGCCGGCCTCGTCGGCGAGGTCGCGCAGCTCCTCGGCGGTCGCCAGGTCGGGCGCGAAGGGCTTCTGGCAGAGCAGGTGCTTGCCGGCCGCGACCGCCGCCCGCACGATGGCCGGCTGCGCGGTCGCCACGACGGCGACGTCGATGACCTGCACGTGGGCGTCCGCCAGCACCTCCTCGAGGCTCGCGTAGACGCGCTCGATGCCGTGGCGCCGCGCGACCTCCCTCGCCCGCTCGGTGTCGATGTCGAAGATGCCGACGACCTCGAGCCCCGCGGCGCGGTACGCCGGCAGGTGGGCCGTGTCGACGATCGCACCGGCACCCACGACGGCGATCGGCACGCGGTGCTCGGGCGGGACCCGCAGGTCGACGGCCGTGGCGACTCCCGCCCACAGCTCGGCGCCCGTCGGCCCGGTCGCCCCGGTGGGGTGGTTCATGCCTTCTCCTCGATCCCGTAGAAGTCGCGAGCACTGGCGCCGAGGACGGCGACCTGCTCGTCGGGGCTGAGCGGCGCGACCAGCTCGGTCACGACGTCCCACCACCGGGCGTAGCCGCCCGCGAGCGTGCTGACCGGCCAGTCCGAGCCGAACATCAGGCGCTCCGGCCCGAACAGGGCGAGCGCGTGCTCGACGTACGGCGCGAGGTCGCCCGCGCCGTACCCGGGGCCGGCGGCCGTGTCGAGTCCCGAGAGCTTGGCGCTCACGTTGGGTCGCTCGGCGGCCTCCCGCAGCAGCCCCGCCCAGGGTTCCCAGCCGCCCGCGGCCACCGGCGGCTTGGCCAGGTGGTCGATGACGAGCCGGAGGTCGGGGTGCCGGTCGGCGAGCGTCGGCACGTGCTCGAGGTGCCGGGGCACGACGGCCACGACGTCGTAGGTCAGGCCCGCCGCCGCCACGGCGCCGAGGCCCGCGAGCACCGGTTCCCGGACGACCCAGTCGGCGTCGGGCTCGTCGTGGATCTGGTGCCGCAGACCGACGACCCGGCGGTCGGCGGCGTACCGCTCGAGCGTCGCCGCGAGGGCGTCCGGCACGTCGAGCGGGGCCCAGCCGACGACCCCGGCCACGCGGGGCCAGCCGTCGGCGATCGCGAGCATCGCGTCCGTGTCGGCGACCGTGCCGTCCGCCTGGACGAGCACGACGTCGTCGACGCCGCTCGCCGCGACCTGCGGCTCGACGTCGGCCACCCCGAAGCTGGCGTGCAGGGGTCCGGCCTCGGGCGTGAGCCACGCGTAGGCGTCGGGACCGAGCTGCCAGAAGTGCTGGTGCGCGTCGAGCACGCGTCGTCCGTGGATCATCCCGGCTCCTCCTCGAGCGCCTCGGCCACCTGTCTCCGCAGCGTCCACACCAGGGCGGGGCGCTCGAGGGCGGGCACCGTCGTGACCGGACGAAACCCCTCGACGTGCTCCGCCATCCGCTCCTGCCACCGCAGGTTCGCGGGGTCCGCGGCGATGCGCGCCGCCAGGTCGTCGTAGTCGTCGACGTCCACGACGTGGAGCAGGTCGCGGCCGTCCCGCCAGATCGCCCAGTCCCGGACGCCGGCGGCCGACAGCGTGGCGAGCAGATCGGCGGGCACGAGGCGGTGCTCCGCCTCGTACGCCTCCTCCCGACCCGGCCGCAGCACGCTGTGCAGCACGGTCGCACGCAGGCTCACCGGCGGCCCGTCCCAGCGCCCGCGGCCACGGGCTCGGCGTGCTCCGCCGGCTCGGCCGACGGGTCCGGGGAGGACACCGGGGGCTCGGTGCTGCGCAGCGTCGCGCGCTGCTTGCGGCGCAGGGCGACGGTGTACATGCCCGCGGCCACGATGAGCACCACGCCCTCGATGAGGCCCTGGTAGTTCGCCCCCAGGTTGAGGATGTTGAAGCCGTTGGCGAGCGTGACGAGGATCAGTGCGCCGACCAGCGACTTCGCGACGCTGCCGAGGCCACCGAACAGCGAGGTGCCGCCGAGGATCGCGGCCGCCAGGGCCGTGAGCTCGAAGCCGCTGAGCCCGGTCGGGTTGATGGAGCCGAGCCGGCTCGCGTAGAGCACCCCGACGAACGCGGCGGCCGTGCCGTTGAGCACGAACGCCATCACCCGGTAGCGGTCGACCGCGACGCCCGAGAGCCGGGCGGCCTCGGCGTTGCCACCCGTGGCGTAGAGCCGACGGCCGACGGTCGTGTAGCGCAGGACCCACGCGGCGACGGCGACGAGCACGAGCATGTAGAGCGCGCGCTGGCTGAGGCGGACCGTGAACACCGCGAGCGGGGACGCGGCGAGCAGCACCACGCCGGCGACGAGCGGCAGGTACGTCGCGGGACGACGCAGCGCGTCCGTCTGCGTCCGGCGGGCCCACAGCCGCCACGCGCCGAGGGCGACCAGCGCGAGCCCCGCCAGCAGGTAGAGGTTCGGGGTCACCCAGCGCGAGCCGTCCAGCGCCCGCAGCGCGTCCCGGTCGGGACCCTCGCTCGCGGTCACGGTGCGCCCGTCGGTGATGATCAGCACCAGGCCGCGGACGGCGGTGAGGGTGCCGAGGGTGACGATGAAGGCGTTGATGCCGACGTACTGCACGACCAGGCCGTTGAACAGCCCGATCCCCGCACCCGCCAGCAGGGCGACCGCGAACGCGCCGTAGAAGCCGAGGGACGGCATCAGGGCCAGGCAGGTCGCGGCCCCCAACGCGGCCACGGACCCCACCGACAGGTCGAAGTTGCCCGAGATCAGCACGATCGTCGAGGTGACGACCAGGATGCCCAGCAGGGCCGTCTGGTCGAGGATGTTGGAGACGTTGGTGGGCGAGACGTACGTCGGGCGCCCCGCGCTCGCGGTGGCGAGGCTGAGCACCACGACGAGCGCCGCGAAGGCGTAGACGACGCCCGCGTTGCTCGGGTGCAGCCACGAGGGCACCCGCGACCGGTTCGCGGTGCGGGACAGGACCTGGTCAGACATGGACGACCTCTCGGCTTCCGGCGCCCAACCCGTGGGCGAGCATGATGAGTTGTTCCTCGGTGGTCTGGTCGGCCGGCACGTCCTCGACGATCCGGCCTCCACGCACGACGAGCACGCGGGTCGCGACGGAGAGCAGCTCCTCGAAGTCGCTGCACGCGATCACGACGGCGCGGCCCTCGGCCGCGAGCCGCCGGACGAGCTGGAGGATCTCCGCCTTCGCACCGACGTCGACACCGGCCGTGGGCTCGTCGAGCAGCCAGACGACCTTGTCGGCGTAGAGCCACTTGGCGAAGACGACCTTCTGCGCGTTGCCGCCCGACAGCTCGCTCGGCAGGGCATCGGGGCCCGACGCGACGATGCCGAGGTCGACGATCGCGCGCTCCGCGAGCTCGCGCTCCCGGGCCTCCTGCGGCAGGAGCCTGCGCAGGGAGAGCCGGCCGAGGTCGGGGAGGCTGATGTTCTTCCAGAGCGGTTGGTCGGGGTGGAGGCCCTGGCTGACCCGGTCCTCCGGGACGTAGGCGCAGCCCGCTCCGACGGCGGACCGCGGGTTGCGTCGTAGTCGCTTGCCGTCGACCTCGACGGTCCCGGTGGCCTTGCCGTCGGCGCCGAAGATCCCGTCGAGGATCTCCGAGCGTCCTGACCCGAGGAGGCCCGCCAGACCGACGATCTCGCCGGCCCGCACCTCGAACGACACGTCGCGCACCCCGACGGGGGCCCTCAGGTCCCGGACGTCGAGGAGCACCTTGCCGTCGACGACGTGGGCCGATCCGGCGCGCTCGACGGCGAGCAGCTCGCGACCGGCGATGGCCTGCACGAGCCGCTCCTCCGTCAGCGTCGCCGTGGGCTCGTCCAGGATCGCGCGTCCGTCGCGCAGCACCGTGACGTGGTCGGTGATCTCGAGGATCTCGTCGAGGAAGTGGGAGATGAAGACGAACGTGGTGCCGTCCGCGGCGAGCCGCTGCACGGCGTCGAGGACGATCCGGCGCTCGGCCTCCGAGAGCGAGGCGGTCGGCTCGTCCATGATGACGAGCTGCGCGCCCAGGGCGAGCGACTGCAGGATGGCGATCATCTGGCGCGTGCCGATCGGCAGGCTGGCGACCTGCACGTCGGGGTCGATCTCGTAGCCGAGCCGCTCCACCAGCCGGTCGAACTCGCGCCGCATCTCCGGCGTGCTGCGCCAGGGGCCACCACGCCAGAGGAAGACGTTCTCCAGCGCCGACAGCGTCGGCACGAGCGGCACGTGCTGGTGGATGGTGGCCAGCCCCGCGCCCTGCGCGTCGCCCGGGTCCTTCCACACGCGCGGCTCGCCCGCCCAGCTGATCGTCCCGTCGGTGACGGGCTGGACGCCGCTGACGCACTTGATGAGCGTGGACTTGCCCGCACCGTTGGCGCCGACGAGGCCGTGCACCGCTCCGCGCCGTACGGCGAGGTCGACGCCCTTCAGCGCCTGCGTGCCGTTCGGGAACCGCTTGGTCACGCCCCGGAGCTCGAGCAGGACCTCGCCTGCAGCACCGTCCTTCATGGTCTCGCCCCTCCTGGAGGTCTCGGGGGCCACGACGTCACCGTCGCGGCCCGGGGCTGTGCGCGCACCGGCGGGCGCGCACAGCCCGGTCCGGGGGGATCACCCCCGGTCGGTCACCACTGCGGGACGCAGTCGTCCACGTTCTCCGCCGTCACGGCGGGCGTGTCGTAGGAGACGAACTCCGACTCGCGGGACTCCTCCCCCGTCAGGTGGTCGTAGATGACCTGCATCGCGAGCTCGCCCAGGTCACGCGGCTTGAAGCAGACCGTGCCGTAGACCGTGCCGGCCTTCACGCCGTCGATCCCGAGCTGGGAGCCGCCGATGCCGATGACGACGGCGTCCGAGCCGGCCGCGTCCACGGCCTCCGCGCAACCGACCGCCATGTCGTCGCTCTCGGCGTAGAGCACGTCGATGTCGGGGTCGCCCGCGAGGAGGTTCTGGCACGCCCCCTGGGCGCCCTCGACCGTCCAGTCCCCCGGCTGGCGGGCGACGACGTCGAAGGTCACGCCGGCCTCCTCGGCCGGGTCGAGGAACTCCGCGAAGCGCAGCTCCACCTCGGCGAACCCCGCCGCACCCTCGACGACGGCGAGCTTGCCGCCCTCCGGGAGCGCCTGCAGCGCCAGCTCGCCCGCCGCGCGACCCGCGGACAGCTCGTCCTGGGTCACCAGGGCCACCAGCTCCTCGTAGACGTCCTCGAGGTCGCGCTCGCTGGGGTCGCCGACCTGCGAGGCCACGGCCACGGTCGGGATGTCGGCGTCGGCGAGCTGGTCGACGAGCCCGACCGCCACGCCGGAGTCCACGGGCAGGATGAGGACCCCGTCGGGCGCCTGCCCGATCAGGTCCTGCACGTCGTTCGACTGCTTCTCCGTGTCGCTCTGGGCGTCCAGCTCGACGATGGTCACGCCCAGCTCGTCGGCCCGGGCCCTGATGCCCTCACCGATGGCGGACGGGAAGGGGAAGCTCAACCCGAGGTTCGAGACCCCGATCGTCAGGTCCTCCGAGCCGGAGCCCGATGCGCTCTCGGCGCCGTCGACCTCGCCGCACGCAGCGAGGCCCAGTGCCATCACACACGCCAGTCCACCGAGAAGCGGGCGTCGGTTCATGTTGTTCTCCCTTGCCGGACGCGGCGTCGTCGCCGGTCCCGTCGGTGACACCACCACCGGGGAAGAAGCGCGCATCGAGCGCGCTCGGCGGGGCGTTCAAACGTTTGAGTGAGAGGAACATACGTGACGGCGCTCTCACTGCGCAAGGGTTTGCAGGCATCGATTCATACGTTTGAACGATGCGGCACGCGGAGCCGGTCCCGCCGCACCGTGGTCCACCCGCACCCGGTCATTGAACCGTTTCAAGCGGAACCGCGCCAGAGGTCGACCCGAAGCGCGTCCCCGTGACGAGCGTCAGCCCAGGGCGTCCTCGAGCCACTCCCCCAGCACGACGGCGCTCGCGGCGACCTGCGCCGGCCAGTCCCAGGCGGACTCGTCGGCGGCGTCGGAGACGTGCTTGACGAGCGTCACGCGGGCGCCGGCGGCCTGCGCGGCCCAGGCCACGGCGTACCCCTCCATGTCCACCAGCGTCGCCCGCCGCGCGAGGGCGTCGCGGACGGCGGGGTCGGTGACGAAGACGTCCCCGCTGGCGAGCACGGTGCCCGCGTCGCCCGTGCCGAGGGCGAGCAGCTCGTGGGGGTCGTGCCCGAGCTGACGGATCGCCTCGGCGCTGAGGTCGTGGTTGAGCACCGTGCCGGGGAGGTACAGGCCCGTGACACCGGGGCGCAGCGCCCCGGCGGTGCCCACGTTGACGACGTGCACCACCGTCGGGTCGGGGACGCGGGCGAGGGCGGCGGCGACGGCGGCGGCCGCCGGCACCTTGCCGATGCCGGTGACGAGCAGCGGGTAGCGCTCGGGCACCCCCGCGGCCTCGGCACGCGTCGCGGCGACGACGAGGACGTCGGTACGCCGCGGGGAGGCGCTCACCAGCCCGCCGGCAGCGGTCGACCCTCGTGGAAGCCGGCCGCCGACTGCACGCCCACCACGGCGCGCTCGTGGAGCTCGGCGATGTTGCGCGCACCCGCGTAGGTGCAGGCGGACCGCACGCCGGCGCTGATGTGGTCGATGAGGTCCTCGACGCCGGGGCGCGCCGGGTCGACGTACATCCGCGACGAGGAGATGCCCTCCTCGTAGAGACCCTTCCGCGCCCGGTCGTAGGCCGACTCGGTCGACGTGCGGTGGGCGACGGCGCGGGCCGAGGCCATGCCGAACGAGACCTTGTAGGCCCGGCCGTCGGAGTCGACCTGCAGGTCGCCCGGCGACTCGTGCGTGCCGGCGAACCACGAGCCGACCATCACCGACGACGCACCGGCGGCGAGGGCGAGCGCGACGTCGCGCGGGTGCCGGACGCCACCGTCGGCCCACACGTGCGCGCCCTCGGCAGCGGCGGCCTCCGCGCATTCGAGCACCGCGGAGAACTGCGGCCGCCCGACGCCCGTCATCATGCGCGTGGTGCACATCGCGCCCGGTCCGACACCGACCTTGACGATGTCGGCACCGGCGGCGACGAGCTCACGCGTGCCCTCGGCCGAGACCACGTTGCCGGCGGCGACCGGCACCTGCGGGTCGAGCGCCCGCACGGCCTTCAGCGCGTCGAGCATCCGGTCCTGGTCGCCGTGGGCCGTGTCGACGACGAGGGCGTCGACGCCGGCCTCGAGCAGGGCGGCGGCGCGTCCCGCCACGTCGCCGTTGACGCCGATCGCCGCCGCGATGCGGAGGCCACCCCGCGCGTCGACCGCCGGGGTGTAGAGCGTGGCCCGCAGCGCGCCGGTGCGCGTGAGCACGCCGAGCAGCCGACCCTGGCCATCGACCGCGGGCGCGAGGCGCACCCGCGCGCGGTCGAGCAGGTCGAACGCCCGACGCGGGTCGGTGTCCGCGCCCAGCGTCACGAGCGACGTCGACATGACGTCGCGCACCTGGGTGAAGCGGTCCACGTCGGTGCAGTCGTCCGCCGCGACGACGCCCACGGGGCGACCGTCCTCGACGACCACCGCGGCGCGGTGCGAGCGCTTGGGGATGAGGGCGAGCGCGTCGCCCACCGTCTGGGTCGGCGCGAGCTCGATCGGCGTGTCGAAGACGTGGTGGCGGGCCTTCACCCAGCCGACCACCTCGCGCACCACGTCGAGCGGGATGTCCTGCGGGATGACCGTGATGCCGCCGCGGCGGGCCACCGTCTCCGCCATCCGGCGGCCGGCGACGGCCGTCATGTTGGCCACGACGATCGGCAGGGTCGCCCCGGTGCCGTCCGTCGTGGCGAGGTCGACGTCGAAGCGGCTGGCCACCGTGGAGTGGCGCGGCACCATGAAGACGTCGTCATAGGTCAGCTCGTGCGGAGGCACGCGGTCATGGAGGAAACGCACGTGGACCCACGATAGCCGTCCTGGCGTCGATCTACTCGACGTCGACCCAGCCGAGGGTGCGGTCGACCGCCTTGCGCCAGCCGGCGTGCCCCTCGGCGCGCTGCGCGTCGTCCCAGGTCGGCTCCCAGCGCCGCGACTCGTGCCAGTTGGCCCGCAGCTCGTCCGTGTCCTTCCAGAACCCGACGGCCAGTCCCGCGGCGTACGCCGCACCCAGCGCCGTCGTCTCCGCGACCTCCGGCCGGCTCACCGGCACGCCGAGCACGTCGGCCTGGATCTGCATGCACAGCGCGTTGGCGGTGACGCCACCGTCGACCCGGAGCACCTCGAGGCGCACGCCGGAGTCCTGCTCCATGGCGTCGACCACGTCCTTGCTCTGGTAGCAGATCGCCTCCAGGGTCGCCCGGGCCACGTGGGCGTTCGTGTTGAAGCGCGAGAGGCCGACGATGGCGCCGCGGGCGTCGCTGCGCCAGTACGGCGCGAACAACCCGGAGAAGGCCGGCACGAAGTACACGCCGCCGTTGTCGTCGACCTGGCTCGCCAGGTGCTCGGAGTCCGCGGCGCCGGCGATGATCCCGAGCTGGTCGCGGAGCCACTGCACCGCCGAGCCCGTGACCGCGATGGAGCCCTCGAGCGCGTAGACGCAGGGCTCGTCGCCGAGCTGGTAGGCGGGCGTCGTGATCAGCCCGGCCTGCGACCGCACGATCTCGGTGCCCGTGTTGAGCAGCATGAAGTTGCCGGTGCCGTAGGTGTTCTTGGCCTCCCCCGGCGCGAAGCAGACCTGGCCGACCGTCGCCGCCTGCTGGTCGCCGAGGATGCCGGTGATCGGCACCTCGCCGGCGAACGGGCCGCTGGCCCGGGTCACGCCGTACGCGTCGGCCGACGACGACGGACGGATCTCCGGCAGCATCGCGCGGGGAACCCCGAAGAAGCCGAGCAGCTCCTCGTCCCAGTCGAGGGTCTCCAGGTCCATCAGCATCGTGCGGCTGGCGTTGGTGACGTCGGTGAGGTGGAGCCCGCCGTCACGGCCGCCCGTCAGGTTCCACAGCAGCCAGGTGTCCGTCGTGCCGAAGAGCGCGTCGCCGCGCTCCGCCGCCTCCCGCACCCCCGGCACGTTCTCGAGGATCCACTGGATCTTGCCGCCGGCGAAGTACGTCGCGGGCGGGAGCCCGGCACGGTGCCGGATCACGTCGCCGCGGCCGTCGCGGTCGAGGGCGGTCGCGATCCGGTCCGTGCGGGTGTCCTGCCAGACGATCGCGTTGTGGAGCGGCCGCCCGGTGCGCCGGTCCCAGATGACGGTGGTCTCCCGCTGGTTGGTGATCCCCACGCCGGCGAGGTCGTCGGCGCACAGACGCGCCTTGCCCAGGGCGGTCTGCACCACCGAGCTGGTGCGCTCCCAGATCTCGACGGGGTTGTGCTCGACCCACCCGGCGCGGGGCAGCACCTGCTCGTGCTCGAGCTGGTGCCGGGCCACCTCGGCCCCGTCGTGGTCGAAGATCATGAACCGCGTGCTCGTCGTGCCCTGGTCGACGGCTCCCACGAACTCGGCCACGCGGCTCCTCCTCGTCGGGTCGCGCCGGGGGCGCGGGTTGTGTGCGTGCGAACTATCCGATCATGCCGCGCCGGCCGACGACCGCGTGTGCGCCGCGCTCGTCGTCCGCCCGCGGCTCGGCGGTGAACCCGGCGCTGGCCAGCGCGCCCCGCAGCACCGGAAGCTGGGCCGGCGCGCACTCGACGACGACCCGGCCACCATCGACGAGCCAGTCGAGCGCCCCCGCGACGACCCGCTGCTGGAGGTCCGTCCCGTCGACGCCCCCGTCGAGCGCGGCGAGCGGCTCGTGGTCACGCGCCTCCCGCGGCATGGCGGCGATCCGCTCGGTCGGCACGTACGGCGCGTTGGCCACCACCACGTCGAACCCCCGGTGCAGCGTGGGCGGGAGCGCGGCGTACAGGTCGCCGGTGCGCACCATCGCCCGACCCTCGTACGGCGCGAGGTTCGCCCGCGCGCAGGCCGAGGCGCGCTCGTCGAGGTCGGTGCTCACGACCGTCGTGTCGGGCCCGCGGGCGGCGACGACGGCCGCGACGGCCCCGACCCCGCCGCAGAGATCGAGCACACGGCCGCCGGAGGGGAGCGCCTCGAGGGCGAGGTCGACCAAGAGCTCGGTGCGGACGCGGGGCACGAAGGTGCCGGGCGCGACCACGAGGCGGAGCCCCCCGAACACGACCTCGCCCACCACCAGCTCGAGGGGGCGTCCCGCCACCCGCTCGACCACTGCGTGCTCCAGCCAGTCGTCGCCCCGACCGGCGCGCTGCGCGGCGCGGAGCAGCTCCGCCGCCTCGTCCTCGGCGAAGACGCAGCCCGCCGCACGCAGCCGTGCGACCAGGTCCGCACTCCTCGGATCGGTGGGCGGGACCTCAGGACCACTTGAGTACGCGGACGGAGGCCGCGGGGCATCGTCCCCGGGCAGGGTTCTCGTCATGAGCACTCCTCCTCTCCCCGCCGGTCCGTCCACCAAGAACACCAACGCGTTCTTCCTCCAGGCGGGTCTCGCCTTCGGCGTCGCGCTCCTCACGATGGTCGTCGCGATCATCTTCGTCCCCGTCGACCCGTGGATCCGGGCGTTCCTTGCCCTCGGGACCCTCTTCCTCGTCACCTCGTCGTTCACGCTCGCCAAGTGCGTCCGCGACGCCCAGGAGACCACCCAGGTCGTCGCGCGTCTCGACCAGGCCCGCGTCGACCGCATCCTCTCCGAGCACGACCCGTTCCGCAGCGTGGCCTGACGACCCCTCCTCCGGACCGGCCCGCCCGACGCTGGGAAGTGGGCAGCTGGGGCAGGTCCCGGTCGATGCGGACCGCGCCCACCGCACAGTTCGGGCGCCTGCCCGCTCACCCCCCCCGGACGACGACCAGGACCCACCTCAGGCGAGCGACCTGAGGTGGGTCCTGCCGCACGACGTCGACGGATCGGTGAGCGGTCGCGGCGCGCAGATTCGCTGGGTAAAGCGCATTGCGATCTCGCCCGGAAACGCCCTAGGGTCGACGGCGCAGGGGCGGTCCACACCTCGGGGGGCCCGCCCGCGACGCCGTTGTCCTGTGACCCGAGCAGCGATCTGTCCTCGGGGGGAGAGATGGTCCAGAGGGTCTCGACGCGCAGCGTGTCCGCGGCACGGTCGGCACACACGCACGACATGCGTCCCGCGACGCCACCCCCCGCCGTCACCCTCGACGGCAATGCCCCCACGGTCGGCCCGGACGGTCGATGATGGAGACAGTCGCCCTGCTGGTGAGCGTGGCCGCTGGTCTGGCAGTCGGCCTGACGCGCTCCGGCAAGCTGGTGGCATCAGGCGTCGCGGTACCCGTGCTGGTGCTGATGTGGTTCAGCCTGCAGCCGCTCGGCAGCAACGACGGTGCGCTGCTGTTCCTGCTGGGCGGCACCGCGTACGGCGGACTCACCGCCCTGGCTCTGCGCCCGGCCCGTCGCGCTACCTCCACGCCCGCCCGACGCTGAGAAGTGGGCAGCTGGGGCAGGTTGCGGTCGATGCGGTCCGCGCCCACCGCACAGTTCGGGCGCTCGACCGACCACCTGACGCATCCCGCACCCCTGGGCGACGACGCGACGACGCGACGACGCGACGACGCGACGACCCCCGATGCCAGCACGGCACCGGGGGTCGTCGTGCGTGCGGCCCCTGGGGCGGGGCCGCACGCGGTCGGCGGCTCAGCGGGTCACTTGAGCTGCGCGCTCGTCAGGCCCAGGATGCGCCGGGCCACGATGAGCTGCTGGATCTGCTGCGTGCCCTCGAAGATGTCGAGGATCTTGGAGTCGCGGGCCCACTTCTCGAGCAGCTCGGACTCGCTGTAGCCGAGCGTGCCGCAGAGCTCGACGCAGCTGAGGGTGATGTCGGAGCCGACGCGGCCGGCCTTCGCCTTCGCCATGGAGGCCTCGAGCGAGTTGGGCTTGCGGTTGTCGGCCATCCACGCCGCCTGCATGGTGAGCAGCTGGGCGCCCTCCCAGTCCGCCTCGAGCTGGAGGAACTTGGCCGCGGCGGCGGACTGCAGGTGGGCCGGCCGGTCGTAGTCGACCTCGACGCCCGCCTGCGCCAGCAGGTCCCGGGTGAGGTCGAGCGAGGCACGCGCGCAGCCGACGGCCATCGCCGCCACGAGGGGCCGGGTGTTGTCGAAGGTCGCCATGGCGCCCGCGAAGCCCTGCTTGACGTCGACCTCGGGCGAGCCCAGGAGGTTCTCGGCGGGCACCCGGCAGTCCTCGAAGATGATGACCGCGGTGTCGGAGGCCCGGATGCCCAGCTTGTGCTCGAGGCGCTCCACCCGCATCCCGGGCGTCCCCTTCTCGACCACGAACGACTTGATGGCGGCGCGGCCGAGCGACTTGTCGAGCGTCGCCCAGACCACGACCGAGTCGGCGCGGTCACCGGAGGTGACGTAGATCTTCTCGCCGTTGATGACGTAGTGGTCGCCGTCGAGGCGGGCCGTCGTCGTGATGTTGGCGGAGTCCGAGCCCACGCCGGGCTCGGTGATCGCCATCGCCGCCCAGGTGCCCTTGAAGCGCTCGAGCTGCTCCTCGTTGGCGACCGAGGCGATGGCCGAGTTGCCGAGGCCCTGGCGGGGCATCGACAGCAGCAGGCCCGTGTCGCCCCAGCACATCTCGGCGATGGACATCACCGAGGCGAGGTTGGAGCCGTTGCGGACGCCGCCCTCGTCCTTCTTCTCGTCGCGGCGGACACCGGTCGCGCCGGCGCCCTCGGCCGCGCCCGACTCGGACAGGCCGTCGATCATCGCGGCCAGCATGTCGAGCTCCTTGGGGTAGGAGTGCTCGGCGCGGTCGTACTTGCGGGAGATGGGCCGCAGCATGTTCATGGCGACCTGGTGCGCCTGGTCGACCAGGGCGCGGTGCTTCTTGGGGGTCTCGAGATTGATCATGGTGTGTCGTCCGTCCGGAGCCCGGGGGCTCAGACCAGGACGCCTCCTTCCATCACGCCGAGGGCCCGCAGGTCGCGGTACCACCGCTCCACCGGGTGCTCCTTGACGAAGCCGTGGCCACCGAGCAGCTGCACGCCGTCGAGACCGATCTGCATACCCTTGCTGGCGCAGAGGTTGCGCGCGAGGGCGACCTCGCGGGCGAAGTCCTTGCCCTGGGCGGCGCGGGACGCCGCCTTGTAGGTCACGAGCCGCATCGCCTGCAGCTCGATCGCGATGTTGGCGACCATGAAGGCCACCGACTGGCGGTGGGCCACGGGCTCGCCGAACGCCTCGCGCTCCTTCACGTACGGCGTCACGTAGTCGAGCACGGCCTGCGCCGTACCGATCGCGAGGCCGCACCAGGCGAGCCGCGAGAGGCGCACGCACTCGACGTACGTCGAGCCGTCGGTCTCACCGAGGACGGCGTCCGCGGGGACCTCGACGTCGGTGAGGTGCAGCTTGGAGAGCGTCGCAGCGCGCACGCCCATCGACGGGTCGGCCTCGACCCGCAGGCCCTCGGTGCCGGCCTCGACGAGGAAGAGCACCGGCTTGCCGTCGAGGGAGGCGCCCACGACGAAGAGCTCGGCGTCGCCGCCGCGCGGGACGCCGGCCTTGACGCCGTTGAGCACGTAGCGGTCGCCGCGCCGTACCGCCGTGGCGCCGGGCTGCAGCACGTCGAACAGCACGGTGGGCTCGCTCAGGGCGAGCGCGGCCGCGGGGACGTCGTCGCCGGTGAAGGCGGGCAGGTAGGTCGCCTGCTGGGCGTCCGTGCCCCACAGGGAGAGCGCCGTGGCGACCGCGCCCGGCGCCAGCGTGGCGACCGCGAGGCCCATGTCGCCCTTGGCGAGCGCCTCGGCCACGAGCGTGCCGGCGACCGCGGACCGCTCCTCGGAGATGCCACCCAGCTTCTCGGGGACACCCAGGATCGGCAGGCCGATCTCGAGGCTCGACTTGAGGAGGGCGACCGGCGCCTCGCACGCCTCGTCCGCCTCGCTGGCCGCGGGTCGCACGACCTCCGTGGCGAACTCGCTCACGACGTCGACGAGCATCTGCTCGTCCTCGGTCGGCGTCAGGTCGAAGACCCCGCTCGCCCCGGCCGTCGGCACCCGCATGCCCGGCTTCTGCGCGCCGCGCTTCGCGAAGGTGCGGCCGGCCTTGGTGACGACCGCGAAGCCGCCCCGGGTCGAGGTGAACACGGCCTGCTCGGTCTTCTTGCGCAGACCGAGCCGGTCGATGAGGTCGCTCTGGGCGACCACGTTGAGAGCGGCGACCGCGTAGCCGATCGGGTCGCGGCTCTCCTTGCGCGCGAGGCCGTTGCGCCCGCCCGGCCTGAGGCTGTTCGTCAGGGACATGCCGCCTAATGTAACTCGCAGTTACACACAGCGCCACACTTTCGTCGGAGAACGTGCCGCGTCGCTTTCGTCACGCCTCTCCTACGATGCGGGGCATGCCCGACGACGCCGCTGCACCCGCCCCTGCCGAGACGCCCGACGGGCCTGACGAGACGCCGTACGGCCCGCTCCCGACGGGGGGCACCGTCCGCCCGATCACCCGCTGGGGGACACCGGTGATGCACGCGCCGCAGCGCCGCGTCACGGAGTTCGACGACGACCTGCGGGCACTGGTCGCCGACATGACCGCGACGATGTACGCCGCGGACGGCGTCGGGCTCGCGGCGTGCCAGATCGGCGTCGACCTGGCCGTCTTCGTCTTCGACTGCCCCGACGCGTCCGGGCGCCGGGTCGCCGGCGTCGTCTGCAACCCCGACGTCACCACCCCGGAGGGCACCGAGCGACGGCTGGACGACAGCGAGGAGGGCTGCCTCAGCTACCCCGGCGCGTTCGTCGACTGCGCGCGACCCGACCGGGCCACCGTCGTGGGCGTCGGTCTCGGCGGCACGCCCGTGCGGTTCGAGGGCGACGGCCTGCTGGCCCGCTGCCTCCAGCACGAGACGGACCACACCCTCGGCACGGTCTTCGGCGACCGGATCGGCACGAAGGCGCGCAAGAAGCTGGCCAAGCAGCACGACAAGGCAGCCGAGGACTACCCGCTGGCCTGGCCCGCCTGAGCCGTCAGGCGGGGTCGAGCACCAGGCGCTCGATCGCGCGCCGTACCCACTGCTGGTAGCGCTCGGCGCTCCAGCCGCGCTCGACGACGAAGTGGCGGTAGGGCTCGGCACCGGCGACGTGGCTCCACGTCGCGGCCCGCTCCTCTGCCGAGGCGTCACCGGTGAGCAGCCCCTGGGCGTCCGCCCAGGCGACCGCGGCGGCGCACGCCTCGTCGTTCGAGCGCTCGGCGGCCTCGAAGGCGGTCGCGGCCTCGGGGTCGGTCCCGGCCGCCTCGCGCAGCGAGAACCACAGGCCCACCGAGCGGGCGTGCACCTGGCTCAGCCACGCGGCGTACGCCGGGAGGGCCTCCTCGGGCGGCAGCTTCATGAGCTCCTGCAGCTCCGACGACTCGCTGATCGGCTGCTCCGGGGTGGTGCCCGCGCGGCGCTGGTAGGCCTCGACGAGGAGCGCCGGCTTCGAGCCGGAGAGGTTGACGCGCGGCACGGACACGCCGGCGCGGGCCGCGATCGCGGCCAGCGTCGTCGAGCGGTATCCCTCGGTGGAGAAGAGCTCCGCAGCGGCGTCGACGATCCGGCCGTGGGTGGCGACCAGGGCCGCCTCGCGCACGGGCGAGACGTAGCGACGTCGGGGACGGTCGGGGTCCTTCGGCAACTCGAGACCTTCTTCGTGTCGAATCCTGTCCCCCGACCGGCGCAGGATAGCCGCCCGCGACAAGGGTGGTGGCGAACCGGGCGAGTACGGTTCTCGATCGTGGCCGTCCCGCCCCCGCCCCCGGCCGTGCGCCTCCGCGTCGCACTCCCCCTGGTGTTCCTCGGCGGCACCGTCGGGACCCTCGCGCGCCACCTGCTCGCCGAGCTCGTGCCCGAGGTCGGCGACCTGCCCCTGACGATCGGTGCGGTCAACGTCGCCGGGGCGTTCGCGCTGGGCCTCCTGCTCGGCGGCCTGCGCGGTGGCCCGCTCACGCACCGGCCGCACGTGCGCCTCCTCGTCGGCACCGGCGTGCTCGGCGGCTTCACGACCTACAGCGCGCTCGCCGTCGACAGCGTGCGGCTCGCGCGGGACGACGTGGCGCTCGCCGCGGCGTACGGCGTCGGGAGCGTGCTGCTCGGGCTCCTCGCGGCCGCCCTGGGCGTCGCCCTCACCCAGCGCCGCCGGAGCCGCGCGTGAGCGCCCTCGACCCCGGCGTGGTGGCGGGGGTCGGCCTCGCGGGCGGGCTGGGCGCGACGCTGCGCTACCTGGTGGACGCGGCGGCACGCCGGGTCGTGCCGGGGTACCCGCTGGGGACGCTGGTGATCAACGTCTCGGGCGCGTTCCTGCTCGGGCTGGTGACGGGCCTGCTGGCGAGCGGTCACCCCGGCGCGTCCGTCGCATCGGTGCTCGGCGCGGGACTGCTCGGCGGCTACACCACCTTCAGCACGGCGAGCGTCGAGGCCGTGGTGCTGCTCGAGGAGCGCCGCCGGTCGGCCGCACTGCTCCACGCGGCGGGCATGCTGCTGCTCGGGGTCGCCGCGGCGGCCGCGGGGTGGTGGCTGGGCGTCTGAGCCCCTCGGGGCCCAGGCCGTGCCGCCTCAGGCCGTGCCGGTGGCGCCGTCGGGCTCCTGGTAGCCGGTGAGGTACGCCGCGACCTGCGCCGCGCTGGTGACCGGCCGGACGTCGTCGGCGTGGCGGCCGACCCACCCGACGCCGGGCTCGAGGTGGCGGACGACGCGGGCCGGCACCCCGGCCACCACGCTGTGGTCGGGCACCGTGCCGCGCACGACGGACCCGGCGGCCACGACGACGTTGCGGCCGATCGTGGTGCCCGGGAGCACGATGGCGTGGTGCCCGATCCAGGAGCCGGCGCCGATCCGGACGGGCTGGTGGCGGCCCAGCTGGCGCCCGACGGGGGTGTCGGGGTCCTGGTACCCGTGGCTCGCGTCGGAGATGAAGACGCCCTGGCCGCACCAGACGTCGTCCTCGAGCGTCACCGACTCGTGCGCCGTGATGGTGCTGCGCGCGCCGACGACGCAGCGGTCGCCGATGACGAGGCCCCGCTCCGGTGGCACGTCGCCGGGCCCGACGTAGCCCACCGTGAGGGTGCAGGCGCGTCCCACCAGGGTGCCGCGACCGACGTGGATCCCCGCCTCCCCCACGATCGTGGCTTGCGGGAACGCGATGCACGCCCCCTCGCCCAGCGACCCGAAGCGGTCCCCGGCGACGGTGCCGGGCGAGATCGCGCCGTACCACTCGACGCGGCGGCGCACCTCGTGGACGGCGGCGCCGAGCAGGCGGTGGACGACGTGGGGAAGGCGGGCGGGCACCCGGGGAGGCTAGCGGCGGCCGCTGAGGCGCACCCAGAGCGGGTCCGCCTCACCCAGGGCCGCGACGATCCGGAGCACGCCGGCGAGCTGACCGGCCCCGGAGGCGAGACCGAGCGCGCCGACGGCAGCCGCGGCGCCGGTGAGGGCGCTCATCCCCTGCACGAGGTCGCGGGCGGTCAGCGCCACCCCGGCGACACCGACGAGGAGGGCCAGGGCGCCGGTGGCGAGCCGGGCGAGCACGCGCGCCTCCAGGTTCACCGTGCGCGCCCGCACCCAGCCGGCGGCGTCGGGTGAGCGCAGGCCCGCGGCGTACGGCGCCCGCAGCCACGCCGCGGCCGCACGGGTGAGCCGACGTCCGGAGCGGGCGAGCCGCACGAGGACCGTCAGCCCCGCCAGCGCCAGGGCCAGCGCCGCGAGCACGACGCCGACGTCGAGCGGGCCCGCGCGGCCCAGGTCGATGATGGCACCCACCACGCCGACGGCGACGAACACGCCCACGACGGCCGCCCCGAACGCCCCGACGCCGAGCACCCAGCGAGACCAGCGCCCCGCGTCGGCCCGCAGCACGGCGACGGCGCGGTCGGTCTCCCCGAGACGGGACGGCGTCGGACCGGCGACGTACGGCGCGGAGTCGGGGGTGGTCCAGGCGTACCCCACGGCGCTCAGTCGACGTGCTTCGCCCAGGCGAAGCAGAAGAGGCCGAAACCGATGATGCCGACGCCGATCGCCCCGAGCAGGACCGGACCCCCGGGCGCCTGGAGCACGGTGAGCAGCGCCGAGTCGAGGCCACCCGACTCGTCCGGGTCGTGGTCGATCGCCGCGAAGCAGAAGAGCACGCCGACGGCGCCGATCGCGACGCCCTTGGCGGTGTAACCGGCCCGTCCGCACCACGTGTACGCCGTGCCTGCGGTCCCCCGGCCGCTGTGGCGGAGGTCCTCGAGGAACTTGTCGGTGACGCCCTTGACGACGTGGTAGACGCCCACGGCCAGGATCACCACCCCGACGATGCCCACGAGGACCTGGCCGAACGGCAGGTCCAGGAGCTTCGCGGTGAGGGTGTCGGCCTGCCCCTCCTGGCTGCTGCTCCCGGCTCCGAGCACGATCCGGGCGGCCGTGACGCCCAGCGCGGCGTAGAGCGCCGCCTTCGCCGCGGCCGTGCCGCGGTGGCGCAGCTGGTCGTCCTTGTCCTCGGTGCGGTGGTCGAGGACCGCCTCCGCACCCTGCCAGAGCGCGAGCAGGAACATGCCCACCGCGACCGCCCCGACCATCACGCCGCCGAACGGTTGCTGCGCGAGCTGCTGGATCGCACCGGTCGTCGACGCCTCGCCCTCACGGTCGCCGAGGGCGAGCTGCAGGGCCAGCCAGCCGAGGAGGAGGTGGACGACGCCGTAGGCCACGAGCCCCACACGGGCGAGGTGGTCGCGGTCGGCGGTGGTGGGGCGCATCCGGCCAGCCTAGGACTGTGGAGAACCGGTACCGGCGGGCACTCGACCGTCGCCGTCCAACTGGCGCTTCACGTCGTGCTCAGCCTCACCGAGGACGCGGTGCGATCGGTGCGACGCCGACGCGGCGAGGACCCCCGACCGGACGCGGTCTAGGTTCGACCCTGCGGCCGGGGGTACCGGGCGCCGCCGTGACCCGCGCTCGTGCCCCGAGGAGATGCCCGATGGCCAAGATGGAGATCTCGCTGGACGGTCGCGTCTTCACCGTGCGCGGCACCGACGCCGAGCTGGGCACCCAGCTGCGCGTCGTCAACCAGAACTTCGTGTCCGACGGCGGCACGTGGATGACCTTCGACGTCGGAGCGGCCACCGAGCACATCCGCTGGATCCCGCGCACGGCGAGCGTCGCCGTGTGGTTCGACGACCCCGCGCCGTGGCGCGACCCGTCGACACGGGGCTGAGCCTGGCGCGGCCGGTCCCGGGCCTTCCCGACAGCGAGGCCGGCCAGCGCCACCACCAAGGCCACCCGGATGGACGTGGCATCGAGGACGAACCCCGTCGCGTCGCCGACGAAGAACACGGCCGGGCCGATCACGACGGCCCCGAAGACGACCTTGGCAACGGACGACCCACCGATGGACAGCCGCTCACCTCGGCGACGCCGGTAGAGCGCGATCCCGGCCAGCACGACGGCTGCTAGCCCGACCTGGAGGGCCCCGTCCGTGATCGCCCAGCCGTCGGCAATCGCTCGGACGAGGAGGCTGATCACCAGCGACAACGCGAGCAGCTGCACCACCACGACGGCCAGCAGTCGGGGAGTCGTGCGCGCCGCGAGATCCTCGTGCACCGGTCGGCCTCCGCTCTCGGGCGGGCGGCACGCGCCTCGCGTCGCCTCGCTGAGGCCGAGCGTAGCCAATTTGCCAACCATGAGACGGCGTCCAGACGGCGGGGTCGAGCCGGGTTCGACGTGCGCGCCGCTCGCCCGACGCATCTCAGGAGTTCCTCGCGCTCCAGCTCGTCGATGGGCCCGATGAGACCGACGATGAGCTCCGTCGTTCACCAGATGGATGTGGGGGCAGACCGCTGCACGAGGTGGTCCGTGGCGGGTCGCTCCCAGCCCTCAGATGATCCAACCGAGCCGGAGCGTGAACGCCAAGGGCTTCCAGCCGGGCTTCGCCACCGTGACTCCGACCACGAGATCGCCCGCCTGGTTCGGCGTCCAGGTGGGCCCGGTCGCGCCGGGCGCTGCGACTCCGTCGACGAACCAGCGGTAGTGCACCGTCGCGCCCGATGCGATCGCAGTATGGGTGAGGGCCGGGCCGCGGACGGTGAGGGCGCGACCGAAACGCGCGGGCCCGTCCACCCTCGGCGAGGCGGAGACCCAGCCGGCGGGCACGGCCCGCAGGGCGACCACGCCGAAGTGGAACGTGCCCGCGCGCGGCGCGTAGCCCGGCGCCGTGAAGGCGATGTCCAGCGTCAGCCGGCGGCCCAGCGCCTCAGGACCGGGGACGGTAGTCGGGTCGGTCTCGCCGCTCACGGGCCGGCCGTCGAGCATCCACTGGTACGTCGCACGCGTGCCTCGTACCACCGCCGTGTGGGTGAGGTGCGGGGCCGAGACGCCGACGACGGAGTCGAGGGTCGGGGTGCCCGACTTGGTGCCCGGCGAGACGATCCACCCGGCCGGAACGGGTGGGGCGCCGGGCTCCGCGATGGCCTGGGGCATGTCGGGCGCCAGCACCGAGGACGTGGATGCGACGTCTCCCGCCGCTGAGGCGGAGTACGGCAGCAGGGCGACGAGCCCCACGACCGACAGCACCACGGTTGCGGCGGCTCCGGCCGCCCTGACGATCGTCGAACTGCGCACGTTTGTCGCCCCCAGGATTGACTGCTCGGAGCGTACAAGAGCCTCAGGCCCGGGCAGTGCCGAACAGACGATGCCGCGTTCGAGCGGCGTTTCGGCCGACTCTGGGCTGCGACGCCCAGCGTCAGGGTCTCGCCCCACGTGATCGTCGGCGGCTTCTACTACCGCTACGTCACGCCGGGGATCTCTCGACCGTCCCGCAGCCGCCGCAGCCGCCGCATCTTGGACGTACGTTCACACTCAGCGTCCGGCGGTCGAGGAGCCAGTCCGCTCGCTGCAGGAAGCGGGACGTCGACCCGGCCGGCCCCGCCCGCCAGGAACCGAGGAGCGTTGCTCCCGACGCGCTCCCCCAGACACAGAAGAGGCCGCCCCCGCTATCCGCGGAGACGGCCTCTGACCTGCTCGTTCTTCGGTCGGGCTGACAGGATTTGAACCTGCGACCCCTTGACCCCCAGTCAAGTGCGCTACCAAGCTGCGCCACAGCCCGAAGCCCGCCCAGGGTCACCGGGCGGAGCGGTCGGAACATTACCCCAGCCCCGCCGTACCCCCCGCATCGGGTCCGCGGGTGCGCGCGGCGAGGGCGACGGCGTCGTGCGGGGCGAACCCGCGGGCGTCGTTGTCGAAGTAGACGTAGACGTCGCGGGGGCGCCCGTCAGGTGTGTCGGCGCCGGTCGCCCAACCCTCGATCCGCGCCGCCCACGCGGCGAGCTCCTCCGGCGTGTAGCCGCTCGCGTACAGCGCCGTCGACCCGTGCAGCCGCACGTAGACGAAGTCCGCCGTGACCTGCCCGAACATCGGCCAGCGCCCGGCCGTGTCCGCGACCGCGAGGGCCACCCCGTGATCGCGGAGGAGGTCGTCGACCACCGGGGACACGAACGACAAGGCTCGCGGCTCGAACGCGTGCCGCAGCGGACGGTCCTCGTCGATCTCCAACCACGCCCGGTCGTCGAGCCGCGCATCGTGGTGGCGCGCCAGGTCCAACGCCTCCCCGGTCGTCCTCGGCAACGCGTCGAGGAAGCGGGCGAGCTGGTCGACGTCCAGCTCGTGGCGTTCCGGCAGCTGCCACAGGACCGGGCCGAGCTGGTCCCCGAGCGCCAGCACCCCGGACGCGAAGAAGTTCGCCAGGGCCTGGTCCACCTCGCGCAGCCGCAGCATGTGCGTGATGTAGCGCGACCCCTTCACCGCCAGCACCACGTCGGCCGGCACCTGGGTGCGCCACCGCTGGTAGCTCGTCGGGCGCTGCAGCGAGTAGAACGAGCCGTTCAGCTCGACGGTGTCCATCCGCTCGGCGATGTAGGTCAGCTCCAGCCGCTGGGGCAGCCCCTTCGGGTAGAAGTCGCCGCGCCACCGGGGGTAGCGCCAGCCGGAGACCCCGACGCGCACCCGCCCGCGGCGTACGGCGGTGGGCTCCGTCATGCGGGCCGCCTCAGGCGTCGCCGGGCGCCGGGTCCGGGTCGCTGGCCGGCTCGGAGTCGGGGTCGAGCTGGCTCGTGTCGGGCTCCTGCCCGTCCGACGTGGGCGGCTCCGCGTCCTGGTCGCGATCTTCGTCGGGGTCGGCCTGCACGGGGTGGTCGCTGGGGTCACTGGTCATGCGGGGCCGGTACCCCG
Organism: Nocardioides alkalitolerans; assembly: GCA_038184435.1. Lineage (NCBI taxonomy): Bacteria > Bacillati > Actinomycetota > Actinomycetes > Propionibacteriales > Nocardioidaceae > Nocardioides > Nocardioides alkalitolerans. The sequence continues at coordinate 1,472,724 of CP116227.1, forward strand.
CCACGGGGGCCCGACCCGCGCCGTACGGTGGCTCCCAGCACCGGAACCGACCCGCGGCACCCGCGCCGCGAGCAGAGGAGACCCGTGAAGTTCACCGAGCGCGAGATGACCGTCGCCGTCGAGGCCGTGGCCGCGCGGTCCTTCGAGGCGCTCCCCCGGCTGCTGCGGAGCCGGGCGGGCGGCACGTCGTGGGACACGTTGTCGAAGGGCGACCGCTACCCGTTGCTCGCCGCCTCCGGCGACCTCGTGCTGCCGGCGCTCACCGCGCTCCCCGAGCGCCCGACGGTGGGCGCGACGCCGGAGTTCACGGACGCGGAGTACGAGACCGCCGCCGAGGAGGCGCTCCGCCAGCGTGCGGACCGCAACGAGCCCGGCTCCTGGGACGCCACCGCGGAGCGCAAGCGCCGCAAGGCCGTCGCGGCCGGCGCGGCCGTCCTGCGGATCGCGGTCGCCGCCATGCCCGTGCGCCAGGACCCCGACGCGCTCATCGTGCCGGACCACCTCTGACCCGCCCCACCCCGAGGCCGGGGCCGGGGCCGGGGCCTAGACGACGTCGGGCTCGTCGGTCGTCGCCAGCGTCAGCACGGCCTCCTCGACCATCGGGCTGCGCTCGAGCTCGGCCTCCAGCGCCCGGAGGCGGCGCGCCACCTCGGGCTCCGGGGCGTCGCCCACCAGGTCGACGGCCGCGACCATGAAGACCCGCCGCGGCCCGACGTACTCGAGGTGCAGGTAGGTCACCCGCGCGACCTCGCGGTGGCCGCGCACCTCGTCGAGCAGCCACGTCCGCAGAGCCGGTGGCACGCCCTCGCCGAGCAGGTAGTCCATGTTGCGCCGGATCAGGAACAGCGCAACCACGCCCAGCAGCACACCGACGGCGATGGAGCCCAGCGCGTCCCACAGCGGGTCGCCGGTCAGCTGGTGGGCGAGCACGCCGCCTGCGGCCAGCACGAGACCGATGAGCGCGGACGAGTCCTCGAGGAAGACCGCACGCAGGGTCGGGTCCGACGTCCGGTAGACGAAGGACAACGGCCGCAGGTGCCACCGGGCCGACTCACGACGCACCTGCCGCAGGGCCTGGAGGAACGAGATGCCCTCGAGCACGAAGGCCACGCCGAGCACGATGTAGTTGAGCGTGTACGCCGGCGCCTCGGCCTCCGCCGTGCCCTGCAGCGACGCCCACAGCGAGGTCGCCCCGTGCCACAGCGAGAGCACCGAGCCGGCCGTGAACAGGCCGAAGGCCGCGACCAGGGACCACAGGTACGCCGCGCGTCCGTAGCCCAGCGGGCGGGCGGCGTCACGCGGGCGACCGCCGCGGCGCTCGGCGGCCAGCAGCGCGACCTCGTTGCCCGTGTCGGCCCAGGAGTGCGCGGCCTCGGCCACCATCGACGCCGACCCCGTGATGGCGGCCGCGACCGACTTCGCGACCGCGATGAGGGCGTTGGCCGCGAGCGCGACGAGCACCGTCACCAGGGACTCCCCGCCCTGACCGGGTGGGTCCACCGAACGGACGGCCGCCGCGGTCGGGTCGCTCTCGTGCTGGTCGGGTTCCGCCACGCGCTCACTCTGCCACCGCGGCCCAGCGGGCGTCAGCGATCAGTTGTAGCCTCAACTGTCATGAGCACCTCCGCGGTCACGGAAGCGACGACGAGCTGGGAGGGCGGCGAGCACGACGGCCGGCCGACCGTGGTGCTCGCCCACGGGTACGGCGCGCACGAGGGCACCCTGCTCGGCGTCGCGCGCCTCCTGCCCGACGGCGTCGCCTGGGCCCTGCTCCGCGCCCCGCTCGTGCTCGCGCCCGGCAGCTACGCGTGGTTCCCGATCTCGACGCCGGGCACGCCCGACCCGGCCGACGTCGCCCCCGGTGTCGACGGCGCGCACGCCTGGGTCGCGGAGCACGTGCCCGACGCTGCGGCCGTCCTCCCCGTCGGGTTCTCGCAAGGCGGGCTGGTGGCGTCCCAGCTGCTCCGGACCCGGCCGGAGCGGTACGTCGGCGCCGGCCTCCTCGGCGCGTTCGTGCTGCAGGGCGAGGTGGCGGGCGACGCGGCCCTGCGTCGTACCCGCCCACCCGTCTTCTCCGGCCGGGGCGACGCCGACACCGTCATCGCGCCGCACGCCGTGGCCCGCACCGATGCCTGGCTCCCCGAGCACACGACGGCCACGACCGCGTCGTACCCCGGCCTCGGCCACACCATCTCGGCCACCGAGGCGCGCGACCTCGCCCGCTTCGTGGCGGGCGTGCTGCTCTAGCCCGCGCGGCCGGGTAGCGTCCCGGCACGTGCCCACCTCCGCGACCCCGTCCTCGCCCCTGCGCGCCGTCGCCGTCTTCTGCGGGTCGTCCTTCGGCGACTCCCCCGCGTTCGAGGAGGCCGCGCGCCTCGTCGGGCGCACGCTCGCCGAGCGCGGGATCACCGTGGTGTACGGCGGGGGCCGCGTCGGTCTCATGGGTGCGGTCGCGGACGCCGCGCTCGCGGCCGGGGGCGACGTCGTCGGTGTGATCCCCCGGGCGCTCGACGCGCGCGAGCTCAGCCACACGGGCTGCACCGAGCTGCTCGTCGTCGAGACGATGCACGAGCGGAAGGCGCTCATGGCCGAGCGGGCCGACGCCTTCCTCACCCTGCCCGGTGGGGCCGGCACGCTCGAGGAGGTGGCCGAGCAGTGGACGTGGGCGCAGCTGTCCATCCATGCCAAGCGCAGCGGTTTCCTCGACGTGGACGGGTTCTGGGCGCCACTGCAGCAGATGCGGGACCGGATGGTGGAGCGCGGGTTCGTGCGACCCGCCCAGGGCGAGATCGTGGCGTTCGACGACGACCTCGACCGCCTGCTCGCGACCCTGGCCTCACCGCCGACCTGGTCCGACAAGTGGGGGGCGCCGCGCGAGGTGCCGCCGCCGGTCTAGCTGCTGCTCGCCGCGCCGGTCCCGCCACCCGGGTGCGGCTCGGCGCGCCACGACCACACGGCCGCCGCGAGGGCCGCGAGCAGCAGGGCGGTCGACGTGCCGATCCCCCACCGCAGCGCCAGGTCCGTGTCGTCGAGCCGCTCGGCCGCCACCTGGTAGGCCGTCATCGTCACGGCAGCGCCGATGGCCGCACCGATCCGCTGCCCGGTCTGGAGGGCGCCGCCGGCGGCGCCGCCCATCCGCGTGGGCACGTCGGCGAGCGAGAGGGTCATGTTGGGCGAGACCACCGCACCACCGCCGGCCCCCGCGACCAGCAGCGGCACCGACAGGGCGAGCCACAGCGGCAGCCCCGCCGGCACGACCACGGCCAGCACGACGAGCGCGCCCAGCATCACGACGAGGGCGCCGACGGTGAGCACGCGACCGACGCGGTCCACCACGCGGCCGGCGATCGGCGAGGCCACAGCGGACCCGATGGCGAACGGGCACAGGAGGAGTCCCGCCTGCAGGGCGGTCAGCCCCCGCCCCTCCTGCAGGAACACGCTCAGCACGAGGAAGACACCAGTGAACCCGGTGAAGTAGAGGGTGCCGATGGTGACGCCGCTCGCGTAGCCCGGCGTCCGGCGCAGCAGGCTCACGTCGAGCAGCGGGGCTCCCCCGCGCCGTACGACGCGGTGCTCCCACCGCACGAACGCCACGGCGAAGACGGGTACGAGCACGAGGAGCGGCAGGAGGGTCACCGTGCCGCCCTCCACGTTCACCACCGGGATGAGCACCGCCAGGACCGTCGCGCCCAGCAGCACTGCGCCCAGGAGGTCGAGGTGGACGCGGCCGGTGCCCGCGGACGGGTCCCGCCCGGGGACCAGCCGCAGGATGGGGACGAGCAGCACCAGCCCGATGGGGACGTTGACGAGGAAGATCCAGCGCCAGCCGTCCTCCGTGCCGGCGATGGCGATGATGAGACCGCCCAGCACCGGGCCCAGCGCCGACGAGACGGAGACGACGAGGCCGAAGGTGCCGAAGGCGACACCGCGCTCCCGACCGCGGAAGAGGGTCTGGATGAGGCCGGAGTTCTGCGGCGTCAACAGGCCCGCCGACGCGCCCTGGACGAGCCGGGCCACGACCAGCCAGGTGGCGTCGGGCGCGAGTCCCGCGGCGGCGCTCGCGGCGACGAAGCCCAGGAGGCCGACGACCATGAGCCGCCGACGACCGTAGGCGTCACCGAGGCGACCGCCCGTCACGAGGGTGAGGCCGAAGGCGAGGGCGTAGCCCGAGACGACCCACTGGATCGTGCCCGGGGCCGCCTCGAGACCCGACCGCATCGAGGGCACCGCGACGTTCACGATCGTGACGTCGAGGAGCACCATGAAGCCGACGACGAGGCTCACCCCGAGGATGCGCCACCGGCGAGGGTCCGGCTGTCCCTGGTCGTCGGCCTCGACCGCTGCGCCCGCTCCGTGCTCGGCGCCGGTCGCCGGGGTCGTCTCCGTCACCCGGTCACGCTAGCGCCGGGGCCCAACGGGTCGGGCAGCGCGAACTGGATGCGCTGGATCGACGCCGAGATCGGCGCGAACAGCTCCTCGCGGATGCGGTTGTGCTCGGGGTCCCGGTCGTAGCGTCGGTAGTCGTCGTCGCTGGCGAAGTCGACGGTGAGGGCGTAGGAGGCGTTCCCCAGGCGCAGCCCCGGTCCACCCCCGCGACGAGACGGAGGTCGAGGCCGTCCACCCGCAGGTCGCGGAGTGCCTGCAGCGCCTCCTCGACCTTGTCGATGGTCACACCCGGATGAACGACACCCACGACGACGTTGCGGATCATGCAGCCATGCTGCCCGGTGGCGCCCCGGACCGGGACCGCCGGAACAGAACGAGGAAGGGAACCGATGACCGACGCCACGTCCACGACCGCCACCAGCACCCAGGTGCAGCTCGTCCGCCGCCCCCAGGGCTGGCCCGACGACGCCGACTTCCGGACGGTCGAGGTCGAGCTGCCCCCGCCGGGCGACGGCGAGGTGCGCGTGGCCAACGAGTTCATCTCGGTGGACCCCTACATGCGGGGACGGATGAACGAGGGCAAGAGCTACATCCCCCCGTTCGCGCTCGGCGAGACCATGACGGGCGGCGCGGTCGGCCGCGTCGTCGCGTCGCGGGTCGACGACCTCCCCGTCGGCACCGCCGTGCGGCACGAGCTCGGGTGGCGCGACGTCGCCCAGGGACCGGCCGCGTCGTTCCGACCGGTGCGCGAGGTGCCGGGCACCTCGCTCTCGGTCCACCTCGGCGTGCTGGGGATGACCGGGCTGACCGCCTACGTCGGTCTCACGGCCATCGCCGGGATCCAGGAGGGCGACACCGTGTTCGTCTCCGGCGCCGCGGGCGCGGTCGGCAGCACGGCGGGCCAGCTGGCCCGGCTGCTCGGCGCCGGACGCGTCATCGGCTCGGCAGGCGGTCCCCAGAAGGGGCGCCTGCTCACGGAGCGCTACGGCTACGACGCCGCGATCGACTACAAGGCGGGGCCGGTGACCGAGCAGCTCGCCGCGGCCGCGCCCGACGGCGTGGACCTGTACTTCGACAACGTCGGCGGCGACCACCTCGAGGCCGCCCTCGGCGCGATGAACCGGGGCGGGCGCGCTGCGCTGTGCGGTGCGATCGTCGGCTACAACACCGAGGTGCCCGTGCCCGGTCCGCGCAACATGTTCCGGATCATCACCCAGGGCCTGACGCTCCGGGGGTTCACGCTCGGCGACTGGGGCCACCTCTCGGGCGAGTTCGGCGAGCGGATGGCGGGATGGTTCGCGGACGGTCGGATCACCCACGACGAGACCGTCGTGGACGGCATCGAGAACGCCGTCGAGGCGTTCCGCTCGATGATGCGCGGCGGCAACGTCGGCAAGATGGTCGTGCGCACGGGAGGCTGAGTCGCCCCGGGACGACGTCCGCGCGACGGTGCGCTGGACCCGGTGGCTGCGTCTGCGGTTTGATGCGGCGGCCGGGGGCAGCGTGCCGCCCGGCGGGAGGGGATCGACATGCTGGTGGCGGGGCTGGCCCTGACGGGTCTGGCAGCACTCATCCACGTCTACATCTTCCTGCTGGAGTCGGTGTGGTGGAGGTCCCGCGCCCGCGAGGTCTTCGGCACCACCCCCGAGCAGGCGGAGCAGACCGCCGAGATGGCCTACAACCAGGGCTTCTACAACCTGTTCCTCGCGGTCGGGATCGCGGTCGGGACCGTGCTGGTGGCGCTCGACGAGCGCACCGTGGGGCTGACGCTCGTGCTGTTCGCCGCCGCATCGATGGTGGCCGCCGGGCTCGTGCTGGTGCTCAGCTCGCCGGCCAAGGCGCGCCCCGCCCTCATCCAGCTGACCCCGCCGCTGATCGGTGGCGTGCTCCTGGTGGTCGACCTGCTCTGAGGCGGCGCCCGGGCCGACCGGTCTCGCCCTCATCGGAAGTCCCGCGAGCGGGCTCGGGCCTGGAGCACCTGGCCCGCCCCGGGAACGACGACGTCGATCGCCTCGATGCGGTCGGCGACGAGGTTGGTGACACCGTCGTTGCGCTCCACCACCCCCCGGATGACCACGGCCACCCGGTTGCGCGCCGCGTGACGGTGACGGGTGAACACGCCCACCGAGCACACGACGTTGAGCATCCCCGTCTCGTCCTCCAGGTTGAGGAACGTGATGCCCTGCGCCGTGCCGGGACGCTGCCGGTGGGTGATGAGCCCGGCGACGTGCACGCGACGACCGTGCTCCACGCCCCCCGTCTCCACGGGACCCGTGAGGTCGGTGACCGCCCGCACCCCCGCCTCCCGCAGCAGCTCCCGGAGGTGCTCGACCGGGTGGCGCTCCGGCGAGATGCGCGTCGCCCAGAGGTCGGCGAGCGTCTCCTCCACCTCGGTCATGCCCGGCAGCACCGGCGCGGCGGGCGCGGGTGTCGTGCCCGGCAGGTGGTCGCCGCTCTCGGCGTACCCCGACGCCCACAGCGCCTCCCGTCGGCCCAGCCCGAACCCGGCCAGCGCTCCCGCCGTCGCCAGGGCCTCCAGCTGCGTCGTCGTGAGGTCGACGCGCCGTGAGAGGTCGGTGACGTCCCGGTACGGCGCCGCCCGTCGCTCCTCGACGATCCGTCGCGCCACCTCGAGACCGATGCCCTTCACCTCGTCGAGCCCGAGCCGCACGGCGAAGTCGCCGTCGAGGCGGTGCTCGACCTGCTCGGGGAAGGCCGTCGGCGGCACCTCCGCGTCGGGGGCGAGCCGCTCGAGGTCGGCCTGCGCCGACGAGCGCAGCACGTCCGGGCGGAGCACCTTGACCCCATGGCGCCGGGCGTCGGCGACGAGCGACTGCGGCGAGTAGAAGCCCATCGGCTGGTTGCGCAGGAGACCGGCGAGGAACGCCGCCGGGTGGTGCAGCTTGAACCACGACGAGTGGTAGACCAGCAGCGCGAAGCTCAGCGCGTGCGACTCGGCGAAGCCGAAGTTGGCGAACGAGAGGATCTGGGCGTAGATCGCGTCGGCCTTGCGGCCCGTGATCCCCCGGCGCTCCATCCCCGCGTAGAGCTTCCCCTTCACCGACTCGATGCGCTCCACGCCGCGTTTCGACCCCATCGCACGCCGCAGCAGGTCGGCGTCGTCGTGGCTGCAGTCACCGATCGCGACCGCCATCGCCATCAGCTGCTCCTGGAAGAGCGGCACGCCCAACGTGCGCTCCAGCACGGGCTCGAGATCGGGATGGTCGAAGGACACCGGCTCCTTGCCCGTCGCCCGCCGCACGTAGGGGTGGACGGCACCGCCCTGGATCGGTCCGGGACGGATGAGGGCGATCTCGATCGCGAGGTCGTAGAAGCAGCGGGGCTGCAGCCGCGGGAGCGTGCCGATCTGCGCCCGGCTCTCGACCTGGAACACCCCGATCGAGTCGGCGCGGCACAGCATGTCGTAGACCTCGGGCTCCTCGCGCGGCACCGTGTCGAGACGCCACCGCACCCCGGTGTGCTCGTGCACGAGCCGCATCATGTGGTCGAGCGCGCCGAGCATGCCGAGGCCGAGCAGGTCGAACTTGACCAGGCCCATCGTCTCGGCGGCGTCCTTGTCCCACTGGATGACGGTGCGCTTGTCCATCCGGGCGCGCTCGATGGGCACCACCTCGCCGATGGGCTGCTCGGTGAGCACCATGCCGCCCGAGTGGATCCCCAGGTGGCGAGGGGCGCCGACGAGCTCCTCCGCCAGGTCGACCACGGCGGTGGGGATGTCGAGGCTGCGGTCCACCTCCCGGCCCCAGCCGTCGACCTGCTTGCTCCAGGCGTCCTGCTGACCCGTGGAGTGGCCCAGTGCCTTCGCCGCATCGCGCACCGCCATGCGCGGCCGGTAGGTGATCACGTTGGCCACCTGGGCGGCGTTGTGACGCCCGTAGGTGTCGTAGACCCACTGGATCACCTCCTCCCGGCGGTCGGAGTCGAAGTCGACGTCGATGTCGGGCTCCTCGTCGCGGTGCACGGAGATGAACCGCTCGAACGGCAGTCGGTAGAACACCGCGTCCACCGCCGTGATCCCCAGCGCGTAGCAGACCGCCGAGCTGGCGGCACTCCCCCGTCCCTGGCAGAGGATCTCCTGCTCCCGCGCGAACGCGACGATGTCGTGGACGATCACGAAGTAGCCGCTGAAGCCCTTGTCCTCGATGACCCGCAGCTCCCGCTCGATGCGCTCCCGCGCCTCGTGCTCGACGTCGCGACCCGCGTAGCGCCGGGCGAAGCCGCGGTCCACCAGCTCCCGCAGCCAGCTCGCCGCCGTGTGCCCGGCCGGGATGCCGCGCGTCGGCAGCCGGGGCTTCGCCTTCTGCAGGTCGAAGCCGAGCTCGTCGGCGAGGGTCACGCTGCGGGCGACCGCCCCGTCGTACCGCCCCAGCAGGCGCATCATCTCGGCCCCGCTGCGCAGGTACGCCGCCGGACCGGCCGGGAGCCAGCCGTCCATGTCACCCAGGCTGCGCCGCGCGCGCACCGCCGCCATCGTCCCCGCGAGCCGGTGCCCCGCCGGGGTCGCGTGGTGCACGTTGTTGGTGGCCACGACCGGGAGGCCGACCTCGGCGGCGACGGCCGCCAGCAGGTCGTTGGTCTCCCGGTCGGACGGACGCCCGTGGTGGGAGAGCTCCACGGTGACGTTGTCCGCACCGAACCGTGCGACCAGCCGCTCGACCTCCGCCCTCGCGGCGCGAGGCCCGCCGACGGCCAGGGCGGCGCGCACCGTGCCCTTCCGGCAACCGGTCAGCACCATCCAGTGGTCCCGCCCCCGCTCCGCGAGCTCGTCGAGGTCGTAGACCGGACGCCCCTTCTCGTCACCACGCAGGTGGGCGTCCGTCATGGCGGCCGCCAGGCGGTGGTAGCCCTCCACCCCGCGGGCCAGCACCAGCAGGTGGGCGCCCTCGGGGTCGGCCACCCCGTTCTGCGGACCGCTCAGCCCGAGGGACAGCTCCGCGCCGTACACCGTCCGCAGGACGCCCCCCTCCACCGCCGCCGCCGCCTCGGCCAGCATCGGAGCCCCGTAGAACCCGTCGTGATCGGTCAGCGCGATCCCGTGGAGCCCGAGCCGGGCGGCCTCGACGACCAGCTCCGCCGGCGAGCTCGCCCCGTCGAGGAAGCTGTAGTGACTGTGGCAGTGCAGCTCGGCATAGGGCACCGCACCCACCGGCGCCTCGACCGCGACGCTCTCCGGCCGACGGCGACGCCGACGCGAGATCGGCGCGTCGTCGGCACCGGGGCGCGCCGAGAGCCGCCGCTCCAGCTCGCTCCACGGCACCGCCGGGTTGTTCCATCCCATGGGCGCACTTTATCGAACATGTGTTCGGGGCGGGATCGTTCGTTCACAGGGGTACGGCGCTGCTTCCTTCCCCCTCAGAACTGTCGGTGGGTCCGGGTTGAGTGGTCGCCATGACGGGGGTCAGCTCGACGGGCGACGCCGGTGGCTTCGGGCCACCGGTGCCGGAGCCGCCTGCCGAGCTCCTGGTCGACGAGCCGGTGCCGGACTGGTTGGAGCACGCGTTCGCCACGGGCGAATGGCCGGTCGAGCCGACGCGGGTGCCGGATCGTCTCGCTCGGCGAGGGTCAGTACGACGCGTCCGAGCCCGCCGCGGATGCCGAACCCGGATGGGTGGTGCCCGGTGTCGACGTGGGCCATCCCCTGCTGGAGGCGATCCGGGTGGCCACCGCTGTGCTCGCGGCCGACGGCCGCACGGGGCTCGGGTGGCTGAGCGCACCGCAGACCGGGATCGCGTTGGTCGATGCGCACCGGCTCGTCGCGCGCGCGTCGGCGCTGGTCGCGGTGTTGGTGCGGCACGCCGAGGAGGTCGAGCTCCACCGGCAGAACGGCGCCTCGAGCGCTGCGGTGTGGTTGGCGAATGCGAGCGCCCTCACCCGGCGGGACGCCTACCGGATCGCCAGGATCGGTGAAGCGATCTCGAACCGCCACACCATCTATCTCCGGCCCGGGTGCGAGACCGGAGCGGTGAACACCGAACAGGCCGACGTCATCCTCAAGGCTCTCGACGCGCTACCCGACGACCTGCAAGCCGACCTGCGCGTCGAGGCAGAGAGGGTGATGGTCGGTCTCGCCGTCGACCACGACGCGAAGGCCCTGCGCGCGATCGGCAAGAAGATCCTCACCGTCATCGCCCCCGACGTCGGCGAAGCCCACGAGGCGGCACTGCTGGAACGCGAGGAACGGCAAGCACGGGCCACCTCACGGCTCAGCATGGTCTCCGACGGACTCGGCCGCATCTGGGGACGATTCGTCATCCCGGAGCTCCATGGCGCCATGCTCCGCAAAGCCCTCGACGCCTACGCCGCACCACCGCACCTCAACACCAACGACGACCCCGACCAACGCTTCCGGCGCGACCGCTCCACCCCCGAGCGCTACGGACAGGCCTTCCAACAGCTGCTGGAGATGCTCGACCAGAAAGACCTGCCGAACGCTGGGGGCACCGGCGCCACCGTCGTGGTGACGATGACCCTGCAGTCGCTCCTCGGCGGTCTCGCATCGGCCTCCCTCGACACCGGCCTCCAGATCAGCGCCGGCGAAGCCCGACGCCTCGCCTGCGCAGCCGGCCTCATCCCCGCCGTCCTCGGCACCAACAGCGAGGTCCTCGACCTCGGCCGCACCGCCCGCTTCCACACCCGAGCCATGCGCACCGCCATGGCCATCCGCGACGGCGGCTGCGTCGCCGAAGGCTGCACGAGACCACCCCACCAGACCCACGCCCACCACCTCACGGAATGGTCGAAGGGAGGCCACACCAACGTCGACGACGGCTGCCTCCTCTGCGACCAACACCACCACCAGGTCCACGACCCGCTCTACCTCGTCGAACGCCTCGGCACCGGCAAGCTCCGCTTCACCAGCCGCGAGTGAGCGAGTGAACGGAGCGCGGCACTAGCCTGGTCGCGTGACTGCGCACGAAGCCCTTCCCGGGCTCTGGGAGCTGCCGCTCGAGCCAGCGGCGGACGCGTCGGCGCTCATCCCGCCGGGCCTGGAGGCGACCGTCGGTCACCCGCTCGGCGTGGGGCACCTCCACCACGTGCAGGGGATGCTGGGCGTCGTCCACGGGCTGCGCTTCTCGCCGCTGCCGACGCCGGCGGACTGGACCTACCTGACGTGCAGCCGCGGCGAGGTGCTGGTGCTCGTGGCGGACGTGCGCGTGGGGTCGCCGTCGTTCGGCCGGCACCGCGGAGTACGCCTGACGTCCGGTTCCCCAGGGACGACCGGACCGGACGCGGACCCACCGGTCGCCGGGCTCTACGTCGGACCCGGCCTCGCGCACGGCTTCACGGCCCTGGTCGACGACAGCGCGCTCACCCACCTCGGTCCGCGCGGGCGCCGGCCGGAGAACGACCGACTGGTCCACGCGTTCGACCCGACCCTGCGGCTGCCCTGGCCGATCGACACCGGTGCGGGCAACGACACCGGCGCGAGCAACGGCAGCTCCGCGCTCACCCTCCCGCCCGAGGGCGCCGACGCCCCGCTGCTCGCCGCGCTCCGGAAGGCCTCCCGCCTGCCGACCTGGGCCGACTGGCGCAGCCACAACTCCACCCCGCGCGGCTGACACCGAGGGTCGCACCCCGATGGACAACCACGACCTCAAGAAGGACCCCCGGCTCCCCTACCGCGCCACGACGAGGATCGAGGTCGTCGACGTCCCGTCGATCGCGTTCCTCGCCGCCGTGGGCGAGGGCGATCCGAACACGTCGCGGCTCTACGCCGACGTGGTCGAGGCACTCTACGCGTCGTCGTACGGCGTGCGAGCGGTCGCGATCGAGGAGCTGGGCCGCAAGCACACCGTCGCCCCGCTCGAGGGACTGTGGTGGGCCGACGACCTGCGGGTGTTCACGGCCCGCGACAAGGACGCGTGGCACTGGCAGATGATGATCGCCCAGCCCCCGTGGGCGACGGACGACCTCGTCGCCGCGGGCATCGAGAGCGCCCGCAGCAGGCGCGACCTCGCGGAGGCCGGGCGGCTCACGTTCACGACCATCACCGAGGGGCTCGCGGTCCAGACGCTCCACGTCGGCCCCTACGACGACGAGGGCCCGACCATCGCGCGGATGCACGACGAGTTCATGCCGCAGCACGGCTACCGACCGCGGGGTGCGCACCACGAGATCTACCTGTCCGACGTGCGGAAGACCGCTCCCGGGCGCCTCCGCACGATCTTGCGCCAGCCGATCGAACCCAGCCAGCCGATCGAGCAGCGCCGGGCGGGCACCGGTCAGTCGTAACCCGCCTCGATCCACCACCCGCCGTCGACGCAGGCCAGCAACCACGCCCGGCCGTCGACGCCGACGACCTGGAACCGCGCGGCCCGACGCAACGGAGAGCCGGTCTCCTCCCACCACGCCTCGTCCATGGGCCACGGGCCCGCCCATGCATCGACGGGCAGCCAGCCCACGTCGGGCACCCGCACGGTCGCCGGCTCCGCGCTCACCCATCCCCGCTCGTCGACCTCGACGGGCAGCCCGGCGTGGTCGATCAGCTCGCCGGGCAGCGGCTCGGCGAAGACCCGGGCGGGTGCCGGGCCGGGGATCTGCCCGGGCCACGGCTGCTGCGGCGAGCGCACCACCCGGGTCCGCTCGCCCCACGGCACGGAGGTCTGCCGGGCCGCAGGCGTGCGGCCCCCCTGGGCGACGGGGACCCGGACCGCGTCGTACCCCAGCAACGCCTGCACCCGCGCCATCCCCCGCTCGACGAGCTCGGAGGCGCCCCCGCCCCACAGCCCCTCCGCGTGGGCGGCCGCCGGCTCGGCGGTCGCCGGCACGAAGCGCACGCGGGTGACCGGCTCGGTCACCGCCACCACGGCACGACGGCTGCGCACCGATCCCTGCGCCTGTCCCTGCAGCTGCCAGTGCACCCGGTCGACCAGGTCGCGGGCCGAGAAGTGGCGAGGGTGCAGCCACTCGCGGGACGAGACGACGACGTCCTCGCCGCGGGGGCCGGCGCAGGACGCCTCGACGCGCACCGCGGTGCCGACGAGCTGGCGTTCGGCGAGGCCGGCGACGAACCGCTCGGCGGTCGTGCGGACGCTGAAGCAGATCGCCTCCACCGAGTCGAGCGGCGGTTCGAAGGCGACCTCGCACGCCAGCTCGGGCGGCGGGGTGCGCGCGGCGAGCGGACCCGACGCCTCGCCCCGGACACGCCGGTGCACCTGCAGCCCGTAGGCGCCGAAGCGCCGCGACACATCCCCCGGGGCGAGCTCGGCGAGCTCACCCAGCGTGCGCAGGCCGAGCCGGTGGAGCAGCGAGACGAGCTCGTCCGCCTCCGGGTCGGCGAGGAGGGCGTCGACCGCGAGCCCCCGCAGGTAGGCCGAGGAGCCGCCGACCGCCACCACCTCGTGGGCCTGCACCCCCGCCCGGCGCGCCGCCTGCTCCGCGGTGAAGACGTCGTCGGCGATGCCGATCCGGACGTCCCAGACCCCGGCCTCGACCAGCATCTCCGCGTAGAGCGCCGCCGCGTGCGCCTCCCCACCCCCGAACCTCACCGGCGCCCGTACCGCCATCAGCCCCGGACGCAGCGGCGCCACCCCGGGACGCAGCCGCTCGACCACCCCGAGCACCGTCTCGAAGGCCCGCGCGTCGCGGTCGGGGTCGGCGTCGAGCAGCACCAGCTCGGGACACCGCGCCTGGGCGTCACGTCGCCGCATCCCCCGACGCACCCCCTCGGCGCGCGCCGCGTCGTTGCAGACCTCCACGACGTTGCGGCCCAGCACCGCGGCCGGCACCGCGGTCGAGAGCCCCTCCTCCGTGAGCGCCGCGACCACCGACCAGTCCGGGCACCAGACGACGAGCACCCGGCCCGGGCCGCTCATCCCGCCCTCCCCAGCTGCAGCTCGCCGTGGCGCGGCGGGGCCGCTCCGCGTCGTACGGCGACGCGCACCTGCCGCTCCCGCAACCGGCCGTCGCCGTGGTCGAGCCCGGACCACCGGCTCTCCTCGACCTCGAGCCGCGCCTCGCAGCGCGGCCAGTCCCCCCACACGACGAGCACGGCGGACCGCTTGCGCAGCCGCGCCTCGACGACGCTCGCCGCCCGCGCGTCCACCCGCGCACGCGGCCGCAGCACCACGAGCCGCACGACGTCGACGAGCGCCGCGGTCGCCTCCAGCCACAGGTCAGCGGGATCGGGGACGAGCACGGTGCGGGACGGCTCGACGCCGAGCTCGACGGCCGCCTCGACACCGAGGTCGGGCCAGCCGACGACCGCCGTCCACTCCCCCGCCGCGGACGCACCGGCCATCAGGAGCAGGGCCAGCCGCGCCGAGTCCACCCCGTAGACCGCCCCCGCCCGCAGCTGCACCAGGCCCCCCAGGGACGGGTGCGTGGGCACCGTCAGCCGCGCCGGCCCGCCCTCGAGGGCCGCGACCTTCTGCCGCAGCCGGGCCACCACGTCGTCGGCCGAACCGGACGCCGAGCCGGACACCGGACCGGACACCGAGGCGGGGGCGAGAGCGGGAACGGACACCCCTCGATGATCGAACATTTGTTCGACTCACGCAAGCCGGTGTCCCCCTCCCCGAGCACGCCCGACCGTTCCGCCCAGAGCAGAACGAGGACGTCCGCCCACCCCCGCGCGCCTAGCATCGCGCCATGGGCCAGCTCACCCGTGCGACCACCCCCACGACCACCCCCACGACCCACGCGGACCCCGGGACCCCCCGTCCCGAGCCCCTGTGGCGTGAGCTCACCGGTCGCGTCCTGCGCCGCCACCGCCACGAGCGCGGCGAGCGGCTCGCGGAGACGGCGGAGCGGGCGGGGGTGTCGACGCAGTACCTCTCGGAGGTCGAGCGCGGACGCAAGGACCCCTCCTCCGAGATCCTCGCCGCCGTCGCGGGGGCCCTCGGCCTCACGCTGCTCGACCTCGCCGCGGAGGTGGCCCGTGACCTCCGGCACCTCGCCGGGCCGGCTGCGCCGGGTCCCCGTCGGCTGCCCGTCCCCGCGCCGCTGCCGAGCGGTCGCGTCACGCCCGACCCCCGCGCCTGCGCTCCCCTCCCCCTCGTCGCCTGAGCACGGCCCCTCCACCCCGGTCCCGACGTCAGACCAGCGGCGCAGGATCCGACCGGATCACCGTGTCGGCCAGCCCGTAGGCGACCGCCTCGTCGGCCCGCAGGATCCGGTCGCGGTCGGTGTCGCGACGCAAGGTGGCCACGTCCTGGCCCGTGTGCAGCGACAACGCCTCCTCCAGCTCCGCCCGCACGGCGAGGATCTCCTCGGCCGCGAGGATGAGGTCGGGGATCGTCCCGCGCCCCTGCCCGGCCGGCTGGTGGAGCAGCACCCGCGCGTGCGGGAGCACCGCCCGCTGCCCCGGGTCTCCCGCCGCGAGCAGCAGCGCCGTCGACGAGAACGCCTGCCCGACGCAGGTCGTCGCGACCGGAGCGCGCACGAAGCGCAACGTGTCGTAGACCGCCAGCACCGCCGCGGGCGAGCCGCCCGTCGAGTTGATGTAGAGGTTGACGGGCAGCTCCGGGTTCTCGGCGTCGAGGTGCAGCACCTGGGCGATCAGCGCGTTCGCCACCCCGTCGTCGAGCTCGGTGCCGAGGTAGACGATCCGCTCCTCGAGCAGCCGGCTGTAGACGTCGGTCACCCGGTCGCCCCGCGGCGTGCGGTTGACGACGTTGGGGACGACGTACCCGCTCATCGCGCGCCCCCCGCCCCCACCACACCCGCCACGGACGCCCGCGCGGTGACGCCGATCGAGCGGCGTACGCCGGGGCGCAGCTGCGCGAGGTCGCTCACCACGGCGTCGGCGAACCCGTAGGCGACGGCCTCCTCGGCCGTGTAGACCCGGTCGCGCAGGGAGTCGGAGAAGATGCGCTCGAGCGGCTGCCCGGTCTCCTCGGCGATGATCGCGAGCACCGTGTCGCGCACCGAGCGCAGGTCCTCGGCCTGCAGCTCGATGTCGGGTGCGTAGCCCCCGATGCCGGCCGAGCCCTGGTGCATCAGCACCTTGGCGTGCGGCATCACGAAGCGCTTGCCCCGCGTGCCGCTGCAGAGCAGGAACTGCCCGGCGCTGTAGGCCATCCCCAGCGCCACGGTCGCGACGTCGTTGGGCAGGAGCCGCAGGGTGTCCCGGATCGCCAGCATGGCCGGCACGGAGCCGCCCGGCGAGTGGATCCAGAGGCTGATGTCGGTGGTCGGGTCCTCGTCCGCGAGCAGCACGAGCTGCGCGCACAGCTGGCTGCCGTTCTCGTCGTCGAGGGGTCGGTCGAGGAGCAGCACGCGCTGCGCGAGGAGCTCCTCGGCGGTGCGTCTGCCCAGCAGGGGCGTCCGGTCGTCGCTCATGCCGCGAGCCTGACGTGCCCGGAGGCCGCGACGGAGCCCGTGCTGCCCGGGGCAGCAGGGCTCCGCCAGCAGCAGAGAGGACCCTGCGGGGCTCAGCGCTTGCGCTTCTCCCGCACGCGCTGCTGGATCACGATGGGCGTGCCCACGAAGCCGTACTCCTCGCGGAGGCGACGCTCGATGTAGCGCTCGTACGACGCGTCGAGCTTGCCCGACGTGAAGAGGATGAACGTCGGGGGCGCGGTCGACGGCTGCGTGCCGAAGAGGACCTTGGGCTGCTTGCCGCCCCGCACCGGGTGCGGGTGCTCGGCGACGAGACGCCCGAGGAACGAGTTGAGCGCACCGGTGCCGACGCGCGTCTCCCAGCCCTCCAGGGCCCGGTCGAGAGCCGGGACGAGCCGGTCGATGTGCCAGCCGGTGCGTGCCGTGACGTTGATCCGCGGCGCCCACTGCACCTGGACGAGCTCGCGCTCGATCTCGCGCTCCAGGTAGTAGCGACGCTCCTCGTCGACCAGGTCCCACTTGTTGAAGGCGATGACGAGAGCGCGGCCGGCCTCGCGCACCGTCTGCACGATCCGCAGGTCCTGCTCGGAGATCGACTGGCCGCCGTCGATGACGAGCACGGCGACCTCGGCCCGGTCGATGGCGGTGGTGGTGCGCAGGGACGCGTAGTACTCGTGCCCCGACGCCTCCTTGACCCGCTTGCGGATGCCGGCGGTGTCGATGAAGCGCCAGGCGCGGCCGCCGAAGTCGATGAGCTCGTCGACCGGGTCGACCGTCGTGCCGGAGGCGTCGTCGACGACGACGCGGTTCTCGCCGGCGAGCTTGTTGAGGAGGGAGGACTTGCCCACGTTGGGCTTGCCGACGATCGCGATGCGCCGCGGGCCGCCCACCTCGGTGGGCTGGACCGGCGGCGGCTCGGGGAGCACCTCGAGGACGGCGTCGAGCAGGTCGCCCGACCCGCGGCCGTGGATCGCGGAGACCGGGTGGGGCTCGCCGAGGCCGAGGTTCCACAGGCCGTAGGTCTCGGACTCGGTGCGCTGGTCGTCGACCTTGTTCGCGGCGAGCACGACGGGCTTCTCGGCGCGGCGCAGCACCCGCACGACGGCCTCGTCGGCGTCGGTGATGCCGACCGTCGCGTCGACGACGAAGAGCACGGCGTCGGCGAGCGACACGGCGATCTCGGCCTGCTCGCGGATGCGCTCGGCCAGGCCCCGTGCGTCGGGGTCCCAGCCGCCGGTGTCGACGACCGTGAAGGCGCGGCCGTTCCACTCCGCGTCGTAGGAGACCCGGTCGCGCGTGACGCCCGGCCGATCCTCGACGACCGCCTCGCGGCGACCGATGATGCGGTTCACCAGGGTCGACTTGCCCACGTTGGGGCGGCCGACGATCGCGAGGACCGGCACGGGGGCGACGGGACCGTCCGGCTCGAACCCGTCGAACCCCTCGAGCTCCGCGAGCCCGGAGGCGTCGTCGGGGAGGGCGGGCTGGTCGTCGTGCTCGGTCATGGTGCTCCTGGTTCGAGGTGGACGAGCCCCGTGTACGGGTCCTCGTCGAGGTCGTCGGGCGCCAGCGGACCGGGCAGCTCGCGCCCGGTCGCCGCACGCGCGGCGTCGATCGTGCTCAACATGTGGCGTCGCAGCAACAACGAGGCCTCCTCCACCTGTTCCCGGGTGCGGGGCCACGGCTGCTGCGGCAGCCGCAGGGGCTCACCGTAGTAGAGATCCACCGTTCCACCACGTCGTGGCAGGTCGCTGCTGCGTCCGCCGGGCTCGCGCGAGCCGAGGATCGCGACCGGTACGACGGGGACCCCGGCCACGAGCGCCAGGTACGCCGCCCCGCGGTGGAACCGCGACAGGTCGCCCGGACCGCGACGTCCCTCGGGGAAGATGCCCACCGCGCCGCCGTGCGCCAGCACCCGCAGGCAGGCGCGGATCGCCGCCCGGTCGACGTGGAAGCGGTCGAGGGGCACCTGCCCGCACGTGCGGAGGAAGGCACCCAGCGGACCCGTGAACATCTCCGCCTTGGTGAGCGCGTGCACCGGCCGGGGGCTGAAGATGGCCAGCAGCGGGCCGTCGGCCACGCCGATGTGGTTCGCCGCGAGGAGCACCCCACCCCGCCGCGGCACGTTCTCCGGGTGGTGGACCCGCACGCCGAAGCGTCGCCGGATGAGGAACCGC
Source organism: Nocardioides alkalitolerans (assembly GCA_038184435.1). Lineage (NCBI taxonomy): Bacteria > Bacillati > Actinomycetota > Actinomycetes > Propionibacteriales > Nocardioidaceae > Nocardioides > Nocardioides alkalitolerans. The sequence continues at coordinate 1,491,590 of CP116227.1, forward strand.
GACGTGGGCCGTCCGCCGTGGAGCAGCCAGCGGCGGGGCAGCGGGACGGGCTGGGAGGGACCGGCCCTCACGACCGCGCCTCGACCACCCCGGGGGCACGCGCGCCCGCGGCGAGGGCCGCCACCTGCGTGACGACCTGCTCCAGCGTGTACGGCGTCGTGTCGATCTCGACCGCCCCGTCGGCCCGCACGAGCGGGGCCGTGGTGCGTCCCGCGTCGATCGCGTCGCGGGCGAGCAGCGACTGCTCGGTCGCCGCGACGTCCGACCCGCCCTCCTCCGCGGACCGCCGGGCGGCCCGGGCGGCCGGGTCGGCGGTCAGGTACACCTTCACCGGGGCGTCCGGCCAGACGACCGACCCGATGTCGCGGCCCTCGACGACGATGCCGCGACCCTCGGCGAGCGCCGCCGCGATGATGCTGCGCTGCAGCTCCAGCAGGCGGGCGCGCACGGCCGGGACGACGGCGACCGGGCTGACGGCGGCGTTGACCTCGTCGGTGCGGATCGGACCCGACACGTCCTCGCCGTCGACCACGATGGTGGGGGCGAGCGGGTCCGTGCCCGAGACGAGCTGCGGCTCGTGGGCACGCGCGGCGACCGCGTCGGCGTCGTGCACGTCCACCCCGGCCCGCAGCATCCACCAGGTCAGTGCGCGGAACTGCGCGCCGGTGTCGAGGTAGGCCAGGCCGAGCCGGTCGGCGACGCCCCGGCAGGTGCTCGACTTGCCCGATCCCGAGGTGCCGTCGACCGCGACCACGAGGGGCGCGGGGACGCTGTCGGGGAGGGCGGAGGTCGGCGTGGTCGGAGTGCTCACGGGCGAGCACCCTACCGGTGCGTGACCCAGCCCCGCTCCTCCAGCGACGTGAGGAGGTGCTCGGCACGGAGCTCCTCGACCACGAGCTCGACGAGGCCGACGGGGCGGCCCGGGTCGTGGTCGATGCGGATATCCTCGATGTTGACGCCGCTGGCGACCGCGTCGCCGAACAGGCGCGCCAGCTCGCCCTGGTGGTCGGGCACCGAGACCCACACCGAGCGCATCGGACGAGGCGGTCCGCCGTGCTTGGCCGGGATCGCCCGCGTGCCCCGCACCCCCCGCTGGAGGATCTCCTCGAGCCCGGCCCGGTCGCCGGCCGCGACGGTGGCGATGAGCACGTCGAGCTGTTGGCGCATCTCGCCGAGGAGCTCGACGACGGCCTCCGCGTTGCCCGCCACGATCTGTCCGTACAGGCCCGGCGCGCCGGCGGCGATGCGCGTCACGTCCCGCAGGCCCTGGCCCGACAGCGTGAGGTGCTGCTCGGGGGCGCCGTCGAGGAGCCCGGCGACGAGCCCGGAGGCCAGGTGGGGCACGTGCGACGTCCGGGCGACCGCCCGGTCGTGCTCGCCGGGGGTGAGCCACACCGGGGTCGCGCCGCAGAGGCGCACGACGGACTCGACGAGCTCGACCGCGCCGGGCTCGGCCTGCGGGTGGGGCGTGACGGCCCAGGGCCGACCCTCGAACAGGGAGGCCGAGGCGGCCAGCGGTCCGGAGCGCTCGCTGCCCGCCATGGGGTGCGAACCGACGTACCGCTCCACGTGCGCCGCGGCCGGCCCGGCCAGCACCTCGCGCAGCGGCGCCTCCTTGACCGAGCCGACGTCGGTGACGACCGCCCGCGGGTGGCGCAGCAGCGCCTCGGAGACCACCCGGCCGACCAGGTCCGGGGGCACGGCCACGACGACGAGCGCGACGTCGGCGTCGTCGGCCTCGGTGGCCGCCCGTCCCGCTCCGAGCCCGGAGGCGGTGCGGACGTTCTCGGGGACGCGGTCCCGCAGGAGCACGTCCTGGCCGACGGCGGCGAGGCCGAGGGCCACGGAGGTGCCGATCAGGCCGACGCCGACGACGAGGACCGGGCCCGGGACCGGGTCCCCCGCCCGGGGGTCACGGGGCTGCGGGTCTCGACCGGCGGGCTCATCGGGCACCGGGCGAGGATAGCGGCGCCGTACGCCGCGTCCGGGCCCGCCTCAGAGCTGCGCGCGGTCCAGCAGCGCGCCGAGCTCCTCGCGCGTGAGGTCCCGCAGCTCGCCGCCGCGGAGGCCGCGGAGCTCGACGGGGCCGATCTTGGTGCGCGTGAGCCGCCGCACCGGGTGGCCGACGTGCTGCAGCAGCCGACGGACGATGCGGTTGCGGCCCTCGTGGATGACGAGCTCGACGATGGTGCGACCCACCGCCCCGCCGGCGCCCTTCTCGACCACCTTCACGGAGCGGACCGTCACCGGGCCGTCGTCCAGGGTCACGCCGTCGCGCAGCTCCTGCAGGGTCTCCCGGCTGACCTGGCCGTCGACCTCCGCGACGTACGTCTTGTCCACCTCGAACGACGGGTGCGCCATGCGGTGCGCGAAGTCGCCGTCGTTGGTCAGCAGGATCAGGCCCGACGTGTCGGTGTCGAGCCGGCCGACGTGGAAGAGCCGCTCGGGCCGGTCGGCCACGAGGTCGCCCAGGTTCCGGCGTCCCTCGGGGTCGCTCATCGTCGACACCACGCCCAGCGGCTTGTTGAGCACGAGGTAGACGTGCGGCGAGATCGGCGGCAGCCGCTGGCCGTCGACCCGGATCACCGCCGTGCGGGGGTCGACCTTGGTGCCGAGGCGCGTGACGACCTCGCCGTCGACGGTGACGAGGCCGTCGAGCATGAGCTCCTCGCACTTGCGGCGCGAGGCCACGCCCGACTGGGCGAGCAGCTTCTGCAGGCGGATGAGGCCCTCGTCGTCGGTCTCGATGGTCATGCCGGGGGTTCCTCCATCTCGTCGAGCCCGGGCAGGTAGGGCGCCAGCTCGGGCAGGTCCTCAAGGCTCGTGATGCCGATGCGCTCGAGGAAGTAGGACGTCGTGCGGTAGAGGTGCGCCCCGGTCACCGGGTCCTGGCCCGACTCGGCCACCAGCCCGCGGGCGAGCAGGGTGCGCATGACGCCGTCCACGTTGACGCCCCGCACCGCCGAGATGCGGGCCCGCGACACCGGCTGCTGGTAGGCGACGATCGCCAGCGTCTCGAGGGCGGCCTGTGTCAGGCGCGACGACTGCCCGTCGAGCACGAAGCGCTCCACGACGGCCGCGTGGGCCTCCCGCGTGTAGTAGCGCCAGCCACCGGCGACGTTGCGCAGCTCGAAGCCGCGGCCGTCGGCGGCGTACTCCTCCTCCAGCGCACGCAGCGCCGCCTCCACCTCCGACGTGCCCCGCCCGACGGCCGCGGCCAGCACGACGGCGGGCAGGGGCTGGTCGGCGACCATGAGGAGCGCCTCGAGGCTGGGCCGCAGCTCCGCCGGAGGTACGACGACGGGCCCGTCCGTCCCGGTCGCTGCGCCGTCCTCGCTCATGCGTCCTCCTCCCGACCGAGGGCCGGACCCGCCGCAGCCACCGGGGCCGCGGGCGCGCCGTCGAACTCGTCCACCCCGTCGAGGACGTCGGCGTCCGCGTCGGCGTCCTCGCCGGTCCACCGCACGCTCAGCTCCCCCAGCGCGACGACCTGGTCGAAGGCGACGAGCCCCTCGCGGAACAGCTCGAGCAGCGCGAGGAAGCGCGCCACCGTCGTCAGTCGGTCGGGGGCGTCGGCCACGAGGGTGCGGAACGTCGCCGTGCCCTGGCGGCGCAGCATGGTGACCACGAGCGCCGCCTGCTCGCGCACGCTGACGGCGGGCGCGTGGATGTGGGTCAGGGACACCTCCGGCGCCGCCTTCGGTGCCATCGCCGCCGCGGCGAGCCGGGCGAACTCCTCCAGCCCGATCCCGATGAGCACCTCGGGCAGCAGGGTCGCGAAGCGCTCGTCGAGGCCGACCGCGCGGGGGTGCCGTCGGGACTCGTCCGCGAGCCGCCGCTCCAGCACGCCGGCGACCTGGCGGTAGGCCTTGTACTGCAGCAGCCGCGCGAACAGCAGGTCCCGCGCCTCGAGGAGGGCCAGGTCCTCCTCGTCCTCCACCTCGGCCGACGGCAGCAGCCGCGCCGCCTTGAGGTCGAGCAGGGTGGACGCGACGAGCAGGAAGGAGGTCGTCTGCTCGAGGTCCCACACCGGTCCCCCGGCCTTGACGTGCGCGATGAACTCGTCGGTGACCTGCGAGAGCGCGACCTCGGTGACGTCGAGCTTGTGCTTGGAGATGAGCGTGAGGAGCAGGTCGAACGGCCCCTCGAAGTTGTCGAGACGCACGGCGAAGGCCGACCCGCCGGCGACGGCCTCGGGCGCCGGCGCGGTCATCCCTCGCCGCTCAGCCGACGCGCGATCGCGGAGTCCGCGCCGTTCTCGTCGAGGTCCGCCAGCGCCAGCGCGACGGCCTCGCGCACGAGGCGTCCACGGTCGACCGCCGTCCCCAGCTCGGCGCGCAGGCGCAGCCGCGCGGCCTCCAGCTCGAGCAGCTCGGCCGACGTGACGTAGACCGTCATCTTCTCGTCGTGCTTCACCCGCCCGCTCGTACGCCGCGGAGCGGCCCCCGCGGACGGTGCAGCCGGGTCGGGCCGGGGCGCAGGCTGTGGGTCGGGCTGGGGCGCGGGCTGGGGCGCGGGCTGGGGCGCGGGCGCAGGCTCGGTCGTCGGCCGGAACAGGTCGTCCGCCGACGGCAGGCTCACGCGCCGGGCCACCGGGCCAGCACCTCCCGGGCGAGCTGGCGGTAGGAGTCGGCACCGGTCGACTTCGAGGCGTAGCTCGTGATCGGCTCACCCGCGACCGTGGAGTCGGAGAACTTCACCGTGCGACGGATGACCGTGTGGAACACGGTGTCGCCCCAGGCCTGCACGAGCCGCTCCATGACCTCGCGTCCGTGCAGGGTGCGGCCGTCGTACATCGTGCCGAGCACGCCGTCGATGACCAGGCGCGGGTTGAGCCGCTGCGCGACCTTGTCGATCGTCGTCTTCAGCAGGGCGACGCCGCGGAGCGCGAAGTACTCGCACTCCAGCGGCACGATGACGCCGTCAGCCGCGGTGAGCGCGTTGACGGTCAGCAGGCCGAGGGAGGGCTGGCAGTCGATGATGATGACGTCGTAGCGCTCCACCGCGGGCGCCAGCACGCGCGACAGCGTCTGCTCGCGGGCCACCTCGTGCACCAGCTGCACCTCGGCGGCGGACAGGTCGATGTTGGAGGGCAGCAGGTCCATCCCGGGCACGCCGGTCTCGACCACGACGTCGTCGATGGTGACGTCGGGCTCCATGAGCAGGTTGTAGACCGACAGCTCCATCTCGTGCGGGTTGAGGCCCAGGCCCACCGAGAGCGACCCCTGCGGGTCGAAGTCGACGAGCAGCACCGTGCGGCCCAGCTCCGCGAGCGCCGCCCCCAGGTTGATGGCCGTCGTCGTCTTGCCGACGCCGCCCTTCTGGTTGCACATCGCGACGACGCGGGCGTTGCCGTGGTGGGTCACCGGCGGCGGCTCCGGGAAGGACGGCATGGGGCGACCCGTCGGTCCCAGGTCGCCCACGGGGACGGTGGGCGTCACCGCCGGTGCGGTGTCGAACAGGGGGTCGGTCACGCGTTCCTCGGCTCCTCGGTGCAGCGCTCGTGAATGTCGACACGGCGACTCGGCGTACGCCGTGACTCTACAGCCGGCGGACCCCGGTGGTGAGCATCACCAGCTCGCCCCGGTCGTCGCAGGCGTCGAGGTCCACCAGGGCCTCGATCACCCAGTCGTGGTGGCCCTCGGGGTCGTCGAGCGTCTGCGTCACGCGCAGGCGGCGCACCTCGGGCGGCTCGCCGTCGCCCGGCCCGTCGGGCCAGCCGGGCGCGGGCCCGCGGTCCTCGACGACCGACAGCAGCGCCGGGCCCCGCGCGTCGGCCCCCGTGCGGAGCTCGTCGTGCTCGGCGAAGTAGTCCTCGATCGCGGCGTCCCACACCGAGCGGCCCACCTGCACCGCACGCGGCGGCTCGACCCGGTCGGCGGCGAGCCGCTCGGCACGCACCAGGCCGTCGAGGTCGTCGCGGGCGAACCGCTGGACCTGCGCGAACACGGCGTTGCGCACCATGACCCGGAAGGCCGGCTGCTGCGAGAGCAGTCGGCCGCCCCCGGGCACCGGCGAGCCGCCGGCGGCGCGCTCGGCCGCGGCGCGGCGTACGGCGTCGGGATCGTCCGCCGTGAGCGCCTCCCACTCGTCGACGAGGCTGGAGTCGGTCTGGCGCACCGTCTCCCCCAGCCACTCGACGATCTCGTCGAGCTCGGGCGTGCGGTGCCGCTCGGGCACGGTGTGGCGCAGCGTGCGGTAGGCGTCGGAGAGGTAGCGCAGCAGCACGCCCTCGGAGCGCGCGAGGCCGTAGCGGCTCACCATGTCGGTGAAGCCCATCGCCTGGGTGAACATCTCCCGCACGATCGACTTCGGCGCCAGCGCGTCCTCGGGCAGCCAGGGGTGGGCGACGCGGTAGGTCTCGTAGAGCGCCTCGAGCAGCTCGCGGAGCGGCTGCGGCCAGGTGATTTCTTCCAGGAGCGCCATGCGCTCGTCGTACTCGAGGCCGTCGGCCTTCATCTCCGCGACCGCCTCGCCGCGCAGCGTGAACTGCTGGGCGGAGAGCACCTGCCGCGGCGAGTCGAGCACGGCCTCGACGACGGAGAGCACGTCGAGCGTGTAGGTCTCCGACTCCGGGTCGAGCACGTCGAGGGCCGCCAGCGCGAAGTGCGCGAGCGGCTGGTTGAGCGCGAAGTCGGCGGGCAGGGCCTCGGTCAGCACGTAGCGGCGCCCGTGCTCGTCGGGCTCGTCCAGCCGTCGCACCACGCCCGAGGTGACGAGGCTGCGCATGAGGCGCAGGGCGCGGCGGGCCAGCTTGAGCTGGGTGCGGCGGTCCTCGTGGTTGTCGAGCAGGAGCGCCCGGAGCACCCCGAAGGCGTCCTCCTCGCGCGCCAGCACGGCGAGCAGCAGCGCGTTGGTGACGCGCATCCGGGGCACGAGCGGGTCGGGTGCGCCCGCCACCAGCTTGTCGTAGGTCTGCTCCGACCAGACGACGGCGCCCTCCGGCGGCTTCTTCAGCTGCGCCTTGCTCTTCTTCTTCGGGTTGGCGGCGTTCTTCGCCTCGGCCTTGGCCTTCGCCCGCTCGTTCTCGATGACGTGCTCGGGGGCCTGCACGACGACGTACCCCACCGTGTCGAACCCTGCCCGGCCCGCCCGGCCGGCGATCTGCAGGAACTCGCGGGTGCGCAGGATGCGCTGGCGCGACCCGTCGAACTTGGCGAGGCCCGTGAACAGCACCGTGCGGATCGGCACGTTGATGCCCACCCCCAGCGTGTCCGTGCCGCTGATGACCGCGAGGAGGCCCTCCTGCGCGAGCTGCTCCACGAGGCGGCGGTAGCGCGGCAGCATCCCCGCGTGGTGCACCCCGATCCCGGAGCGCAGGAGGCGCGACAGGGTCTTGCCGAAGCCGGCACCGAAGCGGAAGTCGCCGATGCGCTCGGCGATGCGCGCCTTCTGCTCCTTCCACGCCTCGTCCTTGCGGCCGGTGAGCGCGGTGAGACCGCCGGAGCCGAGCAGACCCGTCGCGTGCTCGACGGCGGCCGCCTGGGTGAAGTGCACGACGTACGCCGGCGTCTGCCGCGTCGTCACGAGCTCCTCGAGCGTCTCCGACAACGGGGTGAGCGACCACCGGAAGTCGAGCGGCACGGGCCGGGGCGCGTCGTCGACGAGGGCGGTCGGGCGGGACGTGCGTCGCGTCAGGTCGTCCCGCAGCCGCGTCGTGTCCCCGAGCGTCGCCGACATGAGCAGGAACTGCGCGTGCGGCAGGGTCAGCAGCGGCACCTGCCACGCCCAGCCGCGGTCCGGCTCGCCGTAGTAGTGGAACTCGTCCATGACCACGAGGCCCACGTCGGTGCGCTCGCCCTCGCGGAGCGCGAGGTTGGCGAGGATCTCGGCCGTGCAGCAGATGATGGGGGCGTCGGCGTTGACCGCCGCGTCGCCGGTCAGCATGCCGACGTTGTCGGCGCCGAACAGCGCGCACAGGTCGAAGAACTTCTCGCTGACCAGCGCCTTGATCGGAGCTGTGTAGAAGCTGACCCGGTCCTCGGCGAGCGCCGCCGTCACCGCCGCGGCCGCCACGAGGGACTTCCCCGACCCCGTCGGCGTCGCGAGCACGACGTTGGCGCCGCCCAGGAGCTCGATGACGGCCTCGTCCTGGTGCGGGTAGAGCGCGGTGCCCCGCGACGCGGCCCACGCCGCGAAGCCCTCGTAGAGCGCGTCGGGGTCCGCGCCGGCGTCCGCGACGACGAGGAGCGGGCCGGTGCCGGTCGCGACGTCCGCCGTCACCGGCCGGCCGCCCGGCTCTGCTCCGGCTGGTAGCGCTGCGTGGTCGCCGCCGAGGCGTGGCCGAGGAGCGCTTGCACCTCGCGCACGTCGACCCCCGCCTCGACGAGGTGGACGGCGAACGAGTGCCGCAGCGTGTGGGGCGAGACGTGCTCGGTCACGCCGGCGCGCTCCGCGGCACGCACGAGCACGGTCCAGGCGCTCTGGCGCGACAGCCGCCCGCCGCGGGCGTTGACGAAGACCGCCGTGACCTCGTGCGCCAGCGCGGGCCGCACCTCGGCCAGGTAGGACCGCAGGGTCGCGGTCGCCCACTCCGGCAGGGGTACGACGCGGTCCCGCCCACCCGGACCCCGCAGCCGCACGGTGCGGCCCTCCAGGTCGACGTCGGCGAGGTCGAGGCCGACCGCCTCGGAGATGCGGGCGCCGGTCGCGGCCAGCACCTCGAGCAGCGTGCGGTCACGCCGGGCCAGCGGCGTGCCGGGCGCGCCGGCGGCCGCGAGGACCGCCTCGACGTCGGCCACGGTGAGCGAGCGCGGCGCGCGCCGGGTCAGCACGGGGGCGCGCAGCGTGGCCGCCGGGTCGACGGCGGTGAGGCCCGCCCCGCAGGCCCAGCGGTGCAGCCCGCGCACGGCGACGAGCGTGCGCGCCACCGACGCCTCACCGAGCGCGGGGGCGTCGCCGTCACCGGCCTGGAGGGCCGGGACGAGACCGGCGAGCAGCACCGGCGTCACCGCGGCGAGGTCGCGGACCCCGTGGGCGTCGAGGAACGAGCGGTAGCGCCGGAGGTCGCGGCGGTAGGACGCCAGCGTGTTGCCCGCCGCCCCGCGGTCGGCGCGCAGGTGGTCGAGGTACGCCGCGACGGCGTCCGCCACGGCGTGCCCGGCGCCGAGGGCCGCCGGCGGGCCCGCGTCGACGGCCGTCAGGACGACTCCCCCGCCCCGCGCGCCCGCCGGGCGTGCAGCGTGAGCACCGCGATGACGACGGGGGCGTCGGTGATCCGCCCGTCCAGCACGCCGTCGAGGAGCTCCTCGAACGGCACCCAGAGGGACTCCATGTCCGCCTCCTCGTGCCGGAGCACGAAGTCGCCGCGGTCGGTCTCGGTGAGCCCCTCGGCGAGGAAGATCGCCGCCTTCTCGCTGCTGATGCCGGGCGAGGGGTAGGTCGTGACGAGGTGGGTCCACCGCTCGGCGACGAGCGCCCCCTCCTCGCGCAGCTCGCGCTGGGCGACGCTCAAGGCGTCCTCACCGGCGACGTCCAGCAGGCCCGCCGGGAGCTCGACGAACCGCATCTGCGCCGCGTGCCGGTACTGCCGCAGGCAGAACACCCGGTCCTCGGCGTCGAGCGCCAGGATCACCGCGGCGCCCGGGTGCTCGAGCACGATGCGGCGGAACGGCGCCTCGTCGTCCGCGCCGGGCCGCGCGACGCGGTCCGCCCGCAGGGCGACGACCCAGCCGTCGCGGTGCAGGTCCTCGGACGCCGTGACCGGCCAGGAGGCCGGCTCGTCGCGCAGCTCGGTCACGGCTCAGACCTCCTCGGTCGCGACCGCGGTGCCGCCGTGCGTCGCCTCGGCAGCCGCGCCGTCCTCGCGCAGCGGGATGAGCAGCTCGCGCTGGCGCACGAGCGCGGCCTCGACGAGGCCGGCGAACAGCGGGTGCGGTCGCGTCGGACGCGACTTCAGCTCCGGGTGCGCCTGGGTCGAGACGTAGTACGGGTGCACGTCGCGCGGCAGCTCCACGAACTCGACGAGCTCGTGGTCCGGCGACAGCCCGGAGAACACGAGGCCCGCCTGCTCGAGGCGCTCCCGGTAGGCGTTGTTGACCTCGTAGCGGTGCCGGTGCCGCTCGTGCACCTGCGCCGCGCCGTACACGCGCCGCACGGTGGAGCCCTCCGCCAGGTCGGCCGGGTAGAGCCCGAGACGCATGGTGCCGCCCAGGTCGCCCGCTCCCTCGACGTACGCCGCCTGCTCGGCCATCGTCGCGATCACCGGCTCCGGCGTCGCGGGGTCGAACTCGGTGGAGTCGGCCGCGGCGAGGCCGGCGACGTTGCGGGCGTACTCGATGACCATGGACTGCAGGCCGAGGCACAGGCCGAGCGTCGGGATGCGGTTGGTGCGCGCGTGGGTGAGCGCACCGAGCTTGCCCTCCAGGCCACGCACGCCGAAGCCGCCCGGGATGCAGACCGCGTCCACGTCCTGGAGGGCCCGTGCGGCACCCGCGGGCGTCGCGCACTCGTCGGAGGGCACCCACCGCAGGTGCACCTTCGTCGCGTGGGCGAACCCGCCGGCCCGGAGCGCCTCGGCCACCGAGAGGTAGGCGTCGGGCAGGTCGATGTACTTGCCCACGAGCGCGACGGTGACCTCGTCGGCCGGGTGGTGGACCCGGCGCAGCAGGTCGTCCCACGTCGTCCAGTCGACGTCGCGGAACGGCAGGTCGAGGCGGCGCACGATGTAGGCGTCGAGCCCCTCGCGGTGCAGCACCTTCGGGATGTCGTAGATCGACGGCGCGTCGGCCGCCGTCACGACCGCCTCCTCGTCGACGTCGCACATGAGCGCGATCTTGCTCTTGATCGACTGCGGCAGCTCGCGGTCGGCGCGGCACACGACCGCGTCGGGCTGGATGCCGATGGAGCGCAGGGCGGCGACCGAGTGCTGCGTCGGCTTGGTCTTCAGCTCGCCGGACGGCCCGATGTAGGGCACCAGCGAGACGTGGATGAAGAAGACGTTGCCGCGCCCGACCTCGTGACGCACCTGGCGGGCCGACTCGAGGAACGGCTGGGACTCGATGTCGCCGACCGTGCCGCCGATCTCGTGGATGACCACGTCGATGCCCTCGCCGCCCATGGCGAGCATGCGGTCCTTGATCTCGTTCGTGATGTGGGGGATCACCTGCACGGTGTCGCCCAGGTAGTCCCCGCGCCGCTCGCGCTGGATCACCGTCGAGTAGATCTGCCCCGTGGTGACGTTGGCGATCTGGTTGAGGTCGGTGTCGAGGAACCGCTCGTAGTGACCGATGTCGAGGTCGGTCTCCGCGCCGTCGTCGGTGACGAACACCTCACCGTGCTGGAAGGGGTTCATCGTGCCGGGGTCCACGTTGAGGTACGGGTCCAGCTTCTGCATCGTGACCGTGAGCCCGCGCGCCTTCAACAGGCTGCCGAGGCTGGAGGCGGTGAGCCCCTTGCCGAGCGAGGAGGCGACGCCCCCGGTGACGAATACGTGCTTCGTGGGGGTCGGGTTCTTCACGGGCTTCCACCCTACCGGAGAAATCGTCGTGGTCGGTCCAGGGCGCGGTCGGAGCGGTGCGTGTCGACCGCCCCGGGGAGGTCACTCGTCGTCGGCGTCGTCGCCCGCGGCGTCGCCCGACGCGCTCGCGGCGACGACCGGCACGGCACCGTCGTTGCCGAACGCACCCCACGCGCCCGCGACGCCGTCACGCACCGCGGCGAGGCCCAGCACCGCGCTGACCTGGCCGACCAGCGTCTCCCCGCCGTCGACGGTCGCGACGTCGCCGAGGTCCTCCGCGCGGAGCCGCGCCAGGTCGCCGTCGTCGCCCGAGTCGGTCGAGCCCACGACGACCTCGCCGAGGGCGGACGAGCCGAGTCCGCTGACGAGACCGGTCAGCAGCGCGGTCGCGGTCGCGTCGTCGCGCTCCTCCCCCATCACCACGACGAGGAAGGGCACGCGGCCGACGCGCTCGGTCGGCGCCGTGACGAGCTCGCCCGTCTCCATCACGTCGAGGATGGTGCCGGACTCCGTGTCCGCCGCCTCGCCCTCGGGCTGGGTGCTCACGACCGCCCGGCCGAGGAGCCGTCCGATGCGCTCGTGGGAGGGGAGGTCGCTCGGCACGGCGTCGCCGAGGTCGAGGTCCTCCGTCAGCTGCGTGGCGAGGGAGTCGACCATGCCCTGCTGGTCGGGGCTCGTCAGGTTGGTCCGCCCCTCGTAGCGACCCGCGATCTGCGCGCCGGCCGCCTCGAGCTGCGTGACGACACCGTCCGTGATCTCCGTGTCGGACCCGGCGAGGGAGAGCACGGCCACCTGCTGGCCGCTCAGGCGGTCGCCGTAGAGCGTCGAGGCCGACGCCTCGGCGAACTCGTCGCCGTACGCCGCGTGGGCGGAGGAGTCCGAGGTCTGCTGCGGGGCGGGCTCGTCGTCGTCGCGGCCCAGCTCGGAGAGCGGGCCGCCGCCGAGCACCACGCCGACGGCGAGAGCGGCGAAGACGGCGACGAGGGAGGCGACGTGGTGGCGGAACGAGATCACGGGAGGAGTCCTCGGAGGTAGTCGACGACGTCGCGGGACCAGGCGGCGATGTCCTCGCCCCACAGCTGGCCCGCCGGCGTCACGGCGATGGCGGCGACGAGCGCGACGAAGCCCGCGAGCACCAGCAGGAGCAGGTGCACGGGGCGCAGGCGCCCGGAGTACAGGGTCGGCACGGTCGAGGCGTCGACGAGGCGACGGCCGACCTTGAGCCGGGTCAGGTAGGTGCTGGCCAGGCCGGAGCGCTGGCGGTCGAGGAAGTCGGGCAGCGTCGCACCGACGCCGACACCGACGATCACCGACGCCTGCTCGCGGTCGGCGACGAGGAGCGCGACGTCCTCCGCCGTGGCCTGGGTCTGCACCTTGTCGGGGCGCACCCCGAGGCGGTCGAGCTGGGCGGTCGCCTCGCGGCTGATGCCCTCGGGCACGACGGCGATGACGTCGGTCGCGGCCTTCAGCGCCTTCGTCGAGGGGAGCGCCGAGTCGACACCGCTGCTCAGCACCACGACGTCGGCCGGGTGCCCCGCCTCGAGGAGGTCGTCGGCCGCGCGGTCCACCCCGATCACGACGGGACGCTGCTCGGCCATGAAACGGCGCAGATCGCCCAGCTCGGCGGCGGAGCTCTCCCCGCGCACGACGAGCACGACCGGACGGCCCTCGATGGCCGTCTCGATCTCGGGCACGCCCTGGCCGTGGAGCAGCAGGTCCTGCTCCCGGCGGAGGAACTCGCTGGCGTTGTGGGTGAACGTGTCCAGCTGGCTGGTCAAGCCCTCGCGGGCGCCGGCGAGCAGGCGCTGCACGAGCGCGCCGTCGACGGGGCGACCCTCGGCGAGCAGCGTGCCGTCCTTGTCGGCGGCGTGCACGGCACCCTCGTGGATGCGGACGTCCGCGCCGTCGCGGATGGCCGTCAGCGCCGTGTCGCCGAGCGAGTCGACGACGAGCACGTCGGCGTCGACGAGCAGCTGGGGGCCGCGGTTGGGGTAGCGCCCCGAGATCATGGGCTGCACGTTGAGGACCGCGGAGACGCCCGCGTCGAGGAGCGCCTGTGCGGTGCTCGTGTCCATGTCGACCAGGTCGACGCAGGCGACGTCGCCGCTGCGGATGCGGGGCAACAGGTTCGAGACCCGGCGACCGACACGGACGGTGCCGCGGTGGCCGGGAAGGACGTCGGTGGCGTCGGAGCGCGTGCGGAGTCTCATGGCCCGACCATGGTGACAGCGACGGAGCCCCGGATCGCGCATCCCGGCCCGGGCGCGTCGGGTGGCACCGGACACGAGGTCACGCCCGGCGTCCGGCCGGTCAGCCGGCGCGGGTGCGGGAGCGCGTGTGGGAGCGCTGCGACCGGCTCGCGGCGGCCGTCGCGAGGAGCTCGCGCGCGTGCGCGACCGCGGTGTCGGACGACTCCAGGCCGGCCAGCATCCGCGACAGCTCGTGCTCGCGAGCGGGGTCGTCGAGCACGTCGAGGCCCGAGCTGGTGACCGACCCGTCGCTCTCCTTGCGCACCACGACGTGGGTGTCGGCGTACGCCGCGACCTGCGGCAGGTGGGTGACCACCAGCACCTGCTTGTGGACGGCGAGCGCGGCCAGGCGGCGCCCGATCTCGATGCCCGCCTTGCCGCCGACCCCGGCGTCGACCTCGTCGAACACGAAGGTGGGCACGGGGCTGGTGGCGGCCAGGGAGACCTCGAGCGCCAGCATGACCCGGGAGAGCTCGCCGCCCGAGGCGCCCTTGGACAGGGGACGCGGCTCGCTGCCGGTGTTGGCGGCCAGCAGCATCTCCACCTCGTCGAGCCCGTGGGCCGCGAAGCGCAGCCGCCGCCCGTCGACCTCGAGCGGCTCGCGCTCGGCGTCGCCGTCGCCGTCGCCCGGCGCCACCTCGACCTGGCGCACCTCGATGCGGAACCGGGCGTGGGGCATGGCCAGGTGGGCCAGCTCCTCCTCGACCCGGGCGCCGAGGTCGGCCGCCGCTGCGGCCCGCGCGGCGCTCAGCGCCTGTCCCGCCGCGGCGAGGCGGGAGCGCAGCTCCGCCCGTCGGGCCTCCAGCTCGCCGACGCTGTCGTCGGCGAGGTCGATCTCGGCGAGCCGCCGCGCCGACCGCTCGCTCCAGGCCAGCACCTCGTCGATCGTCGCGCCGTACTTCCGCGTCAGCGCCGTCAGCGCCGCCCGCCGCTCCGAGACCGCGGCGAGCCGCTGCGGATCGGTGTCGACCCCGGAGGCGTACGACGCCACGTCCGCGGCCACGTCCGTCATGAGGTACCCCACCTCGGCGAGGCGCTGCGCGAGCGCCGCGATCGCCGGATCGTGCTCGACGACGCCGTCGAGCGCGTGCCGCGCCGCGGCGACGGCACCGAGCGCGTCGGGCGTGCCCTGCTCGCTGGAGAGCGCCTCGCGGGCGCGCTCCGCGGCGGTGCGCAGCTCGTCGGCGTACCCCAGCCGCGACTCCTCCGCCGCAAGCTCCTCGTCCTCGCCGGGCTGCGGCTCGACGGCCGCGATCTGCTCGAGCCCGAAGCGGAGGAGGTCCGCCTCCTGGGCGCGCTCCGCCGCGTGCGTGACGACGTCGGTCAGCTCGCGCTCCACCGCCACGAGGTCGTCGAAGACCGCCCGGTACGCCGCGGCCAGCGCCCCCACGTCGGCCGCGCCGAAGCGGTCGAGGGCCTCGCGCTGCGCCACCGGACGGAGCAGACGGTGCTGGTCGGACTGGCCGTGCACCGCCACCAGCGGTCCCGCCAGCTCGCCGAGCACCGCGACGGGCACCGACGCGCCGCCGGCGAACGCACGGCTGCGGCCCTCGGCGGCGATGTTGCGGGCCAGCACGACGCGGTCGTCCTCGGCGACGCCGCCGGCGTCCTCGACGGCCTCGGCGAAGCCACCGAGCCCGGACACGTCGACGACCCCCTCGACGCGCGCCGCCCGCGCCCCCGTGCGCACGGCGCCGGAGTCGGCGCGGCCGCCGAGGAGGAGGCCGAGGGCCGTGACGACCATGGTCTTGCCGGCGCCCGTCTCACCCGTGACGACCGTCAGGCCGGGACCCAGCTGCAGCGTCGAGGAGTCGATCACCCCGAGGGAGCTGATGCGGATCTCCTCAAGCACCACGACCTCCGTCCCGCGCCTCGCGCTCGTTGCGTCGTCGTTCCGCGGCCCCGCGCCAGCCCTCGACGGGCAGCCCGAACTTCGCCACCAGACGATCGGCGAAGGGCGCCGCGTGCAGCCGCACCAGCCGCACCGGCTGGTCCGAGCGGGTGACCTCGATCCGAGCACCCCGGGGCAGGTCCTCGGTGCGGCGCCCGTCGCACCAGAGCACGCCCGCCCCGACGCCCGGGGCGACGAGCTCGACGGCGAGGACCGAGGTCGGCGCCACCACCATCGGCCGCGCGAACAGCGCGTGGGCCGAGATCGGCACCATGAGCAGGGCCTCCACCTCGGGCCATACCACCGGTCCCCCGGCACTGAAGTTGTACGCCGTGGACCCCGTCGGTGTCGCCAGCACGACACCGTCGCACCCCCAGCGCGACAGCGGGCGGCCGTCGATCTCCACCACGACCTCGAGCATGCGCTCGCGCGAGGCCTTCTCGACCGAGGCCTCGTTCAGCGCGAAGGTGCGCGCGACGACCTCCTTGCCGTGGAACACCGTGACCGCGAGCGCCAGTCGCTCCTCGATCCCGTAGGCCCGCGCGAGGATCGCGTCGATCGTCGTGGCCACGGCGTCGGACTCGGCCTCGGCCAGGAACCCCACGTGCCCCAGGTTCACGCCGAGCAGCGGCGTGCCGGCCGCGCGCGTCCGCTCAGCGGCACGCAGGATCGTGCCGTCACCGCCGATGACGACGGCCAGCTCGAGCCCGAGGTCGGGCAGCTCGTGGTCCTCCGCGACGTGGACGGGTCCGGGCACGCTCGCGAGCTCCAGGTCGGGTGCCTCGTCCGCCGGCACGACGACGTCGAGGCCCCCGCGCGCGAGCTCCCGCACCATCTCCTCCGCGACCCCGCGCGCGTCCTCGCGGCCGGTGTGGGTCAGCACCAGCACCCGGCGACGCTCCTCCGTCACGGCGCGACCTCCGCACTCGGGTCGCCGCTGGGCCCGCGCTCCACCTCGGCCTCGATCTCGGCGACGCCGATGCACGCCGGCCCGTGCCGCAGCCACAGGAAGAACTCGACGTTGCCCGAGGGACCCGGGAGCGGGCTGGTGACGACGTCGACCGCGCCCCAGCCCCGGGACTCCGCGGCGGCGGCGACGGTCGCGACGGCCTCGGCCCGCAGCTCGAGCTCGCGCACGACACCGCCCTTGCCGACCCGCTCCTTGCCGACCTCGAACTGCGGCTTGACCATGAGGGCGAGGTCCCCGTGCGGGTCGGTCACCGCCACCAGCGCGTCGAGCACGAGGGTGAGGGAGATGAAGGACAGGTCGCCGACGACCACGTCGACGGGGCCCGCCGTGTGCTCGAGGGTGAGGTCACGGATGTTGGTGCGGTCCCGCACGAGCACCCGCGGGTCCTGGCGGATGCTCCACGCCAGCTGGCCGTAGCCCACGTCGACCGCGACCACCTCGGCCGCCCCCCGACGCAGCAGGACGTCGGTGAACCCGCCCGTGGACGCGCCGGCGTCCAGGCAACGGCGTCCCTCCACCGTGAGCCCGCCGCGCGCCGCGAAGGCGTCGAGCGCGCCGGCGAGCTTGTGCCCTCCGCGGGAGACGAAGTCGGGACGCTCGGGGTCGTCGCGCACCACGATGGCGACGTCGGTGGTCACCCCGGTCGCGGGCTTGGTGGCCACGGCGCCGGACACGCGGACCCGGCCCGCCGCGATGAGCTCGCTGGCGTGCTCACGGGAACGGGCGAGGTGGCGCCGCACGAGCTCGGCGTCGAGGCGCAGTCGTCGGGGAGGCACGCTCAGCCCGCCGTCGTGGCGTCGAGCACGCCCCGCAGGCCGAGGTGGACCCGCTCGAAGACGGCGACGTGGTCCGCAACGGGCGTGCCCGCGAGGCTCTCCAGCTCCCCGAGGAGGGCGTCCACGTCGTCGTGGCCGGTCGGTGTCGGCGCCACGGGTGCCGCGCGGTCGTCGAGATCGACGTCGGGCGCACCTGGGTTCTCCGGCATGCGTCCGAGGCTACCGGTCGGCGGTCCCCGGCGCGGACGGCGCCACCGGGCTGTGGACAGCGGTCGTGTCGGCGGCCGAGCCCGTCGCGTCGAGGTGCTGCCAGGAGGCCACCGCGACCGCCCGCCACCAGTCCGACGCTGAGCCGTCACCGTCGACGCCCAGCCGGCCGTCGCGCACCTCCGCGGTCCACCCCCCGGCCGCGGAACGGCCGGTCACGTCGCCGTCGGTCGCGCCGGGCACCACCTCCGGCTGCGGCTCGAGCAGGCCGCCGAGGTCCGCCGCGACGTAGGTCGGCCGCTCCTCGGGCGGGCACGCCGCCAGCTCGGCGGCACCGGTCACCCCGGTCATGACGAGCAGCGTCGGTACGCCGACGGCACGGCCCCCGACGATGTCGGTGTCGATCCGGTCGCCGACCATCAGGGTGCGCGTCGCGCCGCACCGGTCGGTGGTGGTGTCGAGCAGCGGACGCTCCGGCTTGCCCGCGACGGTGGGGGTCACCCCCGTGAACCGCTGCACCATGTCGACGAGCACCCCGTGCCCGGGCGCCACCCCCATCGGCGTCGGGATCGTGTGGTCGGTGTTCGACGCGACCCACGGCAGGCCGTCGCGGATCCGCACGCACGCCGCCATGATGTCCCGCCACAGCACGTCCGGGCCGTACCCGGTGACCGCGGCGACCGCCTCGTCCTCGACACCGACCGCCACGAGCTCCTCGGCCGCCAGGGCCTCGAGCAGGCCCTGCGCCCCCAGCGCCAGCACGCGCGCACCTGCGCCGTACCGCTCCCGGAGGACCCGTGCCGCCGCCTGCGCCGACGTCACGACGTCCGACTCCTCGGCCGGGACACCCACCTCCGCGAGGTGCTCGGCCACCGCGCTCGGGGGGCGCGAGGCGTTGTTGGTGACGAACGCGAGGCGGGCGCCCCGCTCGCGCGCACCGCCCAGGTACGCCGCGGCGCCCGGCACTCCCGCCCGCCCGACGTACACCACGCCGTCGAGGTCGAGCATGACCACGTCGTGCTCCTCCGCCAACGCACCAGAAGTCGACTCCAGCACCACGCACCCCTTCCGAGAGCCTTGCCGCTGCACCCTACGATGCGACAGTGGACCCAGCCGACGAGACCGCCGCCCACGCGGTCCGGGGGCCCTTCGAGCTCGCCCCCTTCGGGGCCACCCGCCTGTCGCCCGCACGGGTCGGCGACCCGGCGTCGGCCCGGCTCCTCGCACGACCCCACCGTGCCGTCACCGAGCGCATCCAGCGCTGGCGCCGCCTCGGCAACCTGACCCAGGACGAGGCGCCCGCGCTCTACGTCCACGAGTACAGCAGCCAGGGGCTCACCGTCCGCGCTCTCGTGGGGCTCGCGGACCTCGTGCCCGGTACCGGTACGCCGGCGATCCGCCCCCACGAGCACGTCGATCGCCACCAGGCGGTCGAGCTCGCCGGCCGCATGCGGGCGATGCGGGTCAATCCCGCTCCCCTGCTCCTCGTCCACCGCGGGACGACCGAGGCACGGGCCGCGATCGACAGCGCCTCTCCGGGGACGCCCGACACCGACTTCATCGACCGGGCCGGCCAGCGGCACCAGTACTGGCGCGTCACCGACCCCGACCTCCAGGCACACCTGGTCGAGACGCACCGTGCCGCCGAGCTGGTGGTCGCCGACGGCCACCACCGCCTGGCCGCCTACCAGCAGCTGCAGCGCAGCGAGCCCGGCACCGGCTGGGAGCGCGGCCTCGTCATGATCGTCGACCAGACCGCCACCCCCCTGTTCCTCGGCGCGATCCACCGGGTCGTGCGCGGCATCGACGCCGACGCGCTCGTCGACGTCGCCCGGAGCGTCCCCTCGGCACGGCTCCGGGACCTCACGGCCGACCAGCAGCTGCGCGCGCTCGGCCCGCAGACCATGGTGGTGACCGACGGGGACCGGTCGTGGGCCGTCGACGTCGACCCCGGCGTGCTCCCGGTCGAGGTGCTCCACCGCGACCTGCTGAGCGCCGTGCCCCAGCACGTCGTGGAGCACCACCACTCCGCCGAGAGCGCGCTGGCGCGCCTCGTCTCGCCGGCGCGCCAGGACGAACCGCGCCTCGTCGTCCTCGTCCCCACCGTCGGGTACGACGCGCTCGCCCGCACCGTCGCAGCGGGACGTCTCCTGCCGGAGAAGGCCACGTCCTTCCAGCCCAAGCCCAGCATCGGCGCCATGATGCGCGTGCTCTGACGCATCGCGTCTCGGCCGACCACGTGGCCGTTCCAGGTTGTTGCGCGTAGAAATGAAAGTAGGGGTTGTCGTGACCCGAAGGTCACGACAACCCCTACTAGAAGAAATGTCCGGCGGCGTCCTACTCTCCCACGACCTCTCGATCGCAGTACCATCGGCGCTGAAAGGCTTAACTTCCGGGTTCGGAATGGGACCGGGTGTTTCCCTCTCGCTATGACCGCCGTAACTCTATTGACTTGACACCCACCCGCCCACCACCAACAACCCCCAACAAGGGGCCGTCGATGGTTCGGATGTGCATGGTGTGTTGTCTCAGACACCAGACAGTGGACGCGAACACTCACAAAAAGTTTCTCAATAACGCTTCGGCAGCACACACAGATTCTGCATGTCCTCTTCACAACACCCCGAACGGGGTTTGTGTGGTGATGATGGCTTGTAAGACAAGCCCTCGGCCTATTAGTACCGGTCGGCTAGGCATCACTGCTGTACACCTCCGGCCTATCAACCCAGTCATCTACTGGGGGCCTTAACCCATCAAGTGGGTGGGAAACCTCATCTTGAAACGTGCTTCCCGCTTAGATGCATTCAGCGGTTATCACTCCCGAACGTAGCTAACCAGCCGTGCCCTTGGCAGAACAACTGGCACACCAGAGGTTCGTCCATCCCGGTCCTCTCGTACTAGGGACAGCCTTTCTCAAGTTTCCTACGCGCGCGGCGGATAGGGACCGAACTGTCTCACGACGTTCTAAACCCAGCTCGCGTGCCGCTTTAATGGGCGAACAGCCCAACCCTTGGGACCTACTCCAGCCCCAGGATGCGACGAGCCGACATCGAGGTGCCAAACCATCCCGTCGATATGGACTCTTGGGGAAGATCAGCCTGTTATCCCCGGGGTACCTTTTATCCGTTGAGCGACGCCGCTTCCACATGCCAGCGCCGGATCACTAGTTCCGACTTTCGTCCCTGCTCGACATGTCTGTCTCACAGTCAAGCTCCCTTGTGCACTTACACTCAACACCTGATTGCCAACCAGGCTGAGGGAACCTTTGAGCGCCTCCGTTACATTTTAGGAGGCAACCGCCCCAGTTAAACTACCCATCAGGCACTGTCCCTGATCCAGATAATGGACCTAGGTTAGACATCTAGTACGACCAGAGTGGTATTTCAACGATGACTCCACCCCAACTGGCGTCGAGGTTTCACAGTCTCCCACCTATCCTACACAAGCCGAACCAAACACCAATACCAAACTATAGTAAAGGTCCCGGGGTCTTTCCGTCCTGCCGCGCGTAACGAGCATCTTTACTCGTAGTGCAATTTCGCCGAGTCCACGGTTGAGACAGCGCCCAAGTCGTTACTCCATTCGTGCAGGTCGGAACTTACCCGACAAGGAATTTCGCTACCTTAGGATGGTTATAGTTACCACCGCCGTTTACTGGGGCTTAAGTTCTCAGCTTCGACACCGAAGTGTCTAACCGGTCCCCTTAACCTTCCAGCACCGGGCAGGAGTCAGTCCGTATACATCGTCTTACAACTTCGCACGGACCTGTGTTTTTAATAAACAGTCGCTTGGGCCTGGTCTCTGCGGCCATCACCGCTACCACCAGCAAGTGGTGTCACGGATCCGGCCCCCCTTCTCCCGAAGTTACGGGGGCATTTTGCCGAGTTCCTTAACCATGGTTCGCTCGATCGCCTTGGTATTCTCTACCTGATCACCTGAGTCGGTTTGGGGTACGGGCGGCTCGTAACTCGCTAGAGGTTTTTCTCGACAGCATAGGATCATCGGCTTCCCCCATACGGGGTCCCCATCAAGTCTCAGGATCGTGATCAAACACAACCACCCGGATTTGCCTAAGTGGTTCCCTACACTCTTAGCCACGGAACAACCATCGCCGTGGTCCGACTACCTTCCTGCGTCACCCCATCACTTGACTAATACCAGCTCGGGTCCCGCGCTACGCCCGCGCGCCTCACCCCGAAGGGATCAGTCACACGGGTTTCGGACGGTTAGCATCACCAGGTTCGTCATGGGCGCTACTTCGCCGGTACGGGAATATCAACCCGTTGTCCATCGACTACGCCTGTCGGCCTCGCCTTAGGTCCCGACTTACCCAGGGCAGATTAGCTTGACCCTGGAACCCTTGATCATTCGGCGCACGTGTTTCTCACACGTGATTCGCTACTCATGCCTGCATTCTCACTCGTGTCGCATCCACGGCTGGATCACTCCGCCGCTTCACCCGCGACACGACGCTCCCCTACCCATCCACACACCCGTTAAGGCTCCTCACTCAAGAGGATGTGAATGCCATAGCTTCGGCGGATGACTTGAGCCCCGCTACATTGTCGGCGCGGAATCACTTGACCAGTGAGCTATTACGCACTCTTTCAAGGGTGGCTGCTTCCAAGCCAACCTCCTGGTTGTCACTGCGACTCCACATCCTTTTCCACTTAGTCACCGCTTAGGGGCCTTAGCTGATGGTCTGGGCTGTTTCCCTCTCGACTACGGAGCTTATCCCCCGCAGTCTCACTGCTACGCTCTCACGCCACGGCATTCGGAGTTTGGTTAACGTCAGTAACCTGGTCGGGCCCATCGGCTATCCAGTGCTCTACCTCCGAGGCGAAACACGTAACGCTGCACCTAAATGCATTTCGGGGAGAACCAGCTATCACGGAGTTTGATTGGCCTTTCACCCCTATCCACAGGTCATCCCCTCCATTTTCAACTGAAGTGGGTTCGGTCCTCCACGCAGTCTTACCCACGCTTCAACCTGCCCATGGATAGATCACTCCGCTTCGGGTCTTGATCGTGCTACTAAGTAGCCCTATTCGGACTCGCTTTCGCTACGGCTTCCCCACACGGGTTAACCTCGCAACACAACGCAAACTCGCAGGCTCATTCTTCAAAAGGCACGCTATCACCCCGACAAGTCAAGGCTCTAACGGATTGTAGGCACACGGTTTCAGGTACTATTTCACTCCCCGCCAGGGGTACTTTTCATCTTTCCCTCACGGTACTTGTCCGCTATCGGTCACCGAGGAGTATTTAGGCTTAACGGGTGGTCCCGCCAGATTCACACGGAATTTCAGGGGTTCCGTGTTACTTGGGAATACGTCCACACAGCCAGAGCTTTACGTCTACGGGGCTATCACCCTCTACGGCCCCACTTTCCAATGGGCTTCGACTTCGACTCTGGTTTCTTACTGTGCGACCGGCCGGCAGACCGATCAAAACGCACCCCACAACCCCACATACGCAACCCCTGCCGGGTATCACACGTACATGGTTTAGCCTCTTCCGCTTTCGCTCGCCACTACTCACGGAATCACTGTTGTTTTCTCTTCCTACCGGTACTGAGATGTTTCACTTCCCGGTGTTCCCTCCACACACCCTATATATTCAGGTGCAGGTAACTGGACATGACTCCAGCTGGGTTTCCCCATTCGGACATCCCCGGATCAACGCTCGGTTGCCAACTCCCCAGGGCTTATCGCAGGCTCCAACGTCCTTCATCGGCTCTCGGTGCCAAGACATCCACCATGTGCCCTTAATAGCTTGTCAAACAAACCACAACACAACACAACCCCCAATCAAAGGGCATATGCTGCGAAAAGAAACGCTGCAAAATCTATCGCAAACT